>DATBSS010000215.1:0-7263 GCA_036559665.1 Myxococcaceae bacterium | reverse complement strand
GTGCCCCTGCACACGCAGCACTTCGTGATGCTCGCCCGCAACCTCCTCTACACCGCCATCACCCGCGGCAAGCGACTGGTGGTGCTGGTGGGGACGGAGAAAGCCGCCTGGATCGCCACCCGCAACGAGAGCGCCTCCAAGCGCTGGACCCGACTGGCGGAGCGCCTCCGGGGGTAGCCCACGAGCATGGTCCCCTGCCATCCTGCTCGAGATGATCTCAGCCCTGACCCTGGCAAGCGCCCTCCTCCTGGCCCAGCCGGAGCCACCCGTCCAGGAGCCCCCCTTCCGGGTGGACGGCACGACCCGCATTGCCGCCGAGGTCGCCAGCGGGGTGGTGGTCGGGGGGCTCACCGCGGCGGCCGGATGGGCGATCCCCTGCCTCTGGGGCGACCTCCGCTACAGCGGCTGCTACTACTCGTTCTGGGTTGGCTACCCGATCGGCCTCTTCCTCGGGACCTCCGTGGGCGTCTGGGCCACGGGAAGCATCCTCGGCGGCAACGGTTCACGGTCCATCACCATGATTGGGAGCGCGATCGGGGCGCTCGCGAGCCTGGCGCTCTCCACCCTGAACCCCTATCTGTGCCTACTCGGTCCCCTCATCGCGACCCCACTGGCCGTCATCGCGTACGAGCTCTCGTCGAACGCCAATATCGACCTCGTCCTCCCGGAGCGCCGGTCCCCGCTGAGCTTCTCGGTGTCTGTCCGGGCCGATCCGCGGTCGCCGGGGCTGATGCTCCAAGGCGCCTTCTGAGGTGATGCAGCTCCGCAACGACCAGTGGGCTAGAACGAGAAGCCGGTCGCCAGCCGCAGGTCCGGCACCAGGATGCCGTGGATGACCTGCTTGAAGGACTCTTCTTCGATCCGTAGCGACGAGGAGATCTGGCTCGGCGACTCACGCGTGCGGATGTTCGATCGGGAGCGGGCGCTACCGGAGCGCGCCTTCGTCAGCTGAGGATGCCCGAGCAGGGCGTGGAGGACGCGGCGGTGCCGCCGCCGACGCTCGTCAGCCCGGTGCCCACCGACTGCAGGCAGCTCAGCAGCACGTCGCTGGTGTTCTCCGAGGTGGTGGAGCGGACGTGGACGCCGGGGGACTTCAGCGCCCCGCCCGCGCGCCCGGCGACGACCAGGGGGTAGTCGGTCCCGGAGTGGTAGAGGCCTTCACAGACGTCGCTGGTGATCAGCACGCACGACCGGTCCAGGAGGTTCCCGGTCCCCTCCGGCGTCGCCGCCAGCCGCTCCAGCAGGTAGGCGCAGTTCCGCATCGTCGCCATCACCGCGTCGTGCACCTGGACTTGCGTGTTCATGTCGTGGGTGAGGAGGTGCTCGGCGGTGGTCTGGCCCTCGGAGGCGAACACCGTGGAGCTGGTGGCGCCGTGGTGCTGGAAGGTCATCACCCGCGTCAGGTCGCACGCCCAGGCGAGCGCCAGCAGGTCCGCCATGGCCCTGGTGACGGACTGCAGCGGCTCCACCCCGTTCGCGTCGGCGTTGGTCTCCGCCGGCACCGGCGGCACCACGCACGCGCCACCGGCGGCCGGGGCCGTGGCGATGATCTCCCTGCGCACCTCGCTGATCGCCGTCAGGTGCGCGTCCAGCCGCGCGCGGTCCGCCGCGCCCAGCCGGGCCTGCAGGCGCCGCGCGTCCTCCCGCACCGCGTCCAGCGCCCCCAGCCGCGCGCGCGTCCGTGGGTCCGCCGCCGCGCCGCTCCCGAACAGCCGGGTGAACAGCGCCGCCGGGTTGACCTCCGGGAACTGCGGCGCGTCCGGGCCGCGGTGCGAGACGAACTGCACCGTGGGCCCCTGATCCTTCTCCGGCCGCTTGGACACCGCCAGTTGCAGCGACTTGATGGGCGTGGTCAGGCCAATCCGGTCCGCCGCCACCTGGTCGATGGAAGGCCCGCCGAACTTCGACGAGTACGGCGCTCCGTTGGGCGGGAGCGGGATGAACGGCGTGGCGGAGAGGATGGCCGCGGCGCCGTTGTGGTGCCCGCGCAGGTCCGGGACCTTGATCTCCCGCCCGGAGGCGACGTTCAGGAAGTCCTTCACGTTCGCCAGCGGGGACATCTCCTCGGAGAGCGACCAGGCCGCCCCCACCTCCGCGGGCACCCAGCGGGCGCGGATGACGCCGTTGCCGAAGAAGAAGATGCCGAACCGCAGCGGCAGCGGCGTCCCGTCCGCGTAGGCCGTCCCGTCCGACCCCAGCATCGCCTCCAGCGCCGGCAGCGCCACCAGGGCCCCCGCGCCGCGGAGCACGTCGCGCCTGGAGAGGCGGAACCTCCGGACCAGGCTCACGGCGTCACCTCCGGCGGCGCGCCCGAGCGGAACGCCTCGCTGGCGGCGATCTCCACCAGCAGCGACCGGAGCCGGTACCCGGAAGCGGCGAACGCCTCCTCGATCCGGAACATGGGCCACGCCTCGCCCTGCGTCTCCACGTGGCCCACCGCCGCGCGGAAGAGGTTGCGCTGGAGGCAGCGCATCACGCGCGGGTCGTCCGCCAGCACCTCGCCCAGCTCCGCCGCGCCGGCGAACGGCTTCCCGTCCAGCTCGGACGCCGGGTCGATCTCCACGCCCTGGTCCAGCGTGCGGAACCGGCCGATGCCGTCGAAGCCCTCCAGCCCCAGCCCGATGCCGTCCATCATCCCGTGGCACCCGGCGCAAGTAGGGTCCGCGCGGTGGGCCGCCAGCCGGTCGCGCATGGTGACCGCGCCCTCCTCGGGCGGCGGGAGCGTGATGCCCACCTGCGCGGGGGGCTGGTTGACCGGCTCGCAGAGCAGCCGCTCGCGCACGAAGAGGCCGCGGCGCGTGGGCGACGTCTGCGCCTCGTGCGCCCGCAGCGAGAGGAAGCTGGCCTGACCCAAAAGGCCGCCGCGCATCCCGCCAGGAGGGAGCGCCACCCGGCCGAAGCCGCCCGCCGGCCGCTCGACCTCGTAGAGGTCCGCCAGGGCCGGCGAGGCGAAGGTGAAGCGCGCCCGGAACAGCTCGCGGGCATCCAGGTCCTCTTCCCAGACGACGTCGTCGGCGAAGGCCAGCGTCTCCTCGCGCATGTCCGCCGCCAGCGCGGGCGAGAAGCCCGGATACGCCGCCGGGTCCTTGGCGAGCGTGGAGAGCGCATCCAGCCCCAGGTGCTCCTCCCAGAAGCCGCGCAGCGCCCCGCGCGCGCCGTCGCCCAGCACCAGCCGCCACGCCCACCGCCGCCGACCCTGGTCCGACCCCAGCTCGCCCGCCTCCGCCGCGTCGAGCAGCGCGTCCGGGGGCGGGCCGCCGGTGAGGAAGAACGACATCCGCGAGGCCAGCTCGGGCCCGGTGAGCGCCCAGCGCCCGAGGCGATCGGGGTCCGGCGCGCCCACCTCGACCAGGTACAGGAAGTTGGGCGACTGGAGCATCCCGGCGACGACCGCGCCCGCGCCGGCCCAGAAGTCGCCCATGGTGGCCGCCGCGTCCAGGCCGGTGGTGGTCCAGGCGGCGACCTCCTCCTCGCTCAGCGCGCGCCGGAACGCGCGGCGGCCGAAGCGGGCCACGAAGGAGCGCAGGCACGCGTCCGACGGCTCGCACCCCACCAGGAAGGCGCGCCGCTCCGGCGCCATCGCGGCGTCCGCCGCCGCGCCCGCCGACGACTCATAGGCCAGCGTCATCGCGGTGGAGACGGAGAGCTGCGCGTTGCCAATGGCCTTGAAGCCGTTCACCGCCGCGTCCTCCGGCGGCGAGGCGGCGGCCGCGGCCTCCGGCCCCAGGAGCGCATCCACCGCGCGCCGGTACTGCGGAGCCTGGAGCCGGCGGAGGGTGAACGGCGGCGGCTGGAAGGCCACCGTGTCCCCGGGCGGCATGTCATCCGGAGTGGCCGGCGCGTCCCCGAGAACGATCCGCAGCTCCCCGCTCCCGTAGCAGCCGGCCAACAGCCCCGAGGCCAGGGCCGCCAGCACCGGCGCGAGGTGGGAGCGCGCGCGCAAGAAGAACCTCAGCTCAGCTCAACCGCGCGCGGATCTTCGCCTCCAGCTCCTGCAGCTCGGGCACCAGCTCCAGGGCCGCCTTGGAGCGGGAAGCGCGCTCGATCATGGTGCCCACCGCCGCGGCGTCCGCCTCCTGCCGCTCGCGCAGGCCGCGGACCATGGCGGTCACCGCGTCGAAGACGTCCTTCAGCTCGTCGCCGTCGCGCAGCGGGTACTCGGGGACCTTGAGGCGGCCGCCGGCCACGTCGTTCACCAACCGCTTGATGCGGAACAGGGGACCCACGATGTGGTGGGTGGTGACGATGGTGGCGAAGCCGATGAAGAGGACGAACCCGGCCATGCAGCCCACCAGCGCGAACCAGATGCTCTGTTGCTTGCGGACCAGCTCGCCCTTCTGCCTGGAGATCTCCGCCGCCACCGCCTCGTACTCCTTGTCGAACTTGGTGGACTCCTCCTGGAACTGGGCTGCGAACGCCGGGTCGTTGAGGTGCTCCATCGCCAGGTTGCTCAGGGTGGCGTTGGACAGCTCCTTGGAGGTGTCGGCCGCCTGCCGGCGGGCGTCGACCGCGACCTCCGCCTCCTCCATCAGCCGCTTGGAGGTCGTCCAGAGGAAACCGCCCAGGACGGTGGCCACGCAGAGGGCGATCGCCACGATGTACGCGGTGAACTTGAGCTGGAACCGCGCGTCGAGGAGGTAGTTGCGGAGGTGGCGCTTGGCGTTCGCGCCGCTGCCGCGCGGCGCTCCCGAAGCGGGCGAGGAGGGCCCGGCGTTCGGCGCCGCTGGAGGCGAGGTGGAGGGACTGGACATGTCGGTCACGAACTCCAGTTGAATGTATCAGCAGCTTCGTCGATCACCTTGGGCGCCATGGCGCGGATCATGTCCGTCACCTTCCCGCCCGAGGCTGACACGTTGACCTCCCCGAGCAAGTTCCGGTCGGGGTAGGTGAAGCACACCACGTTCACCTTGAGGCCGCCGGACGAGGTGGTGTCCAGCTCCACGCGCAGCATGTAGCCCTTCAGCCGCTGCTTCTTGAGCACCGTGCGCGCCGCAGCCTTGGTCTCCCCGTCCGGGGCGAACACGCCGCCCAGCGCCTGGATCCGGGCGCGGATCTTGTCCTCGGTGAGCTTCAGCACCTCGGGCGGCAGGTGCGCGGTCTTATCGGTGATCGCCGACATGGCGATGTACAGCTCGGGGTGGCGGTCGGCCGCGGCCTGGAGCAGCGCCAGCGCCCGCTCGATCTCCGAGCGCACGCTGCCCGCGGCGTCGTCCTTGTGCGCCTTCAGGCAGTCAATGCCGGACGGCTCGCCGAGCTGGCCAATGGCCTTGGCCACCGACGCCCGCACCAGGTCGCTGGTGTCGTTGAGCGCCAGGCACAGCGGCACCGCTGCGGCCGACTCCTTCGAGATGCCCAGCGCCAGGGCGTTCTGCGCGCGCACGCGGGGGTCCTTCGCCTTCTGGAGCTGTCGAGCGAAGAAGGACAGACGTCCGTCCAGTTGGGCGTGCGCGGGGCCGGCCGCCAGCGCCGCGAGAAGGCCGAAGATCGCAAGGCTGCGAGGAACCATCGTCGCGGCCGGCATTCTTGGACAACCCGGAATTCTTCGCCACGGTGAACGACACGCTCACGTGTGCCCACACGGTCAGCCGCCCACCGCGCCGTGCGTCACTTCCATGGCATAAGGGTCGCTCCATGACTTCCGCTTCGCTGACGGCCTCCCAGGTCCGGGAGGAGTTCCTCAAGTTCTTCGAGACGCGCGGGCACCGGCGGGTGCCGTCGTCCCCGCTGGTCCCCCAGAACGACCCCACGCTGCTGTTCACCAACGCCGGGATGGTCCAGTTCAAGGACGTCTTCACCGGGCGCGAAAAGCGGGACTACTCGCGGGCGACCACCGCCCAGAAGTGCGTCCGGGCCGGCGGCAAGCACAACGACCTGGACAACGTGGGCTTCACCGCTCGCCACCACACCTTCTTCGAGATGCTGGGGAACTTCTCCTTCGGCGACTACTTCAAGGCCGACGCGGTGGAGTTCGCGTGGTCGTTCGTGACCAGGACGCTGGGGCTGGACACCAGGCGGCTGGCGGTCACCGTCTTCAACGGCGAGCGCGGCGTCCCGTGGGACGAGGAGGCGTTCGAGCTGTGGGCGAAGCAGGGCGTCTCACGGGACCGCATCCACAAGCTTGGGTACAAGGACAACTTCTGGGCGATGGGGGACACCGGGCCGTGCGGGCCGTGCTCGGAGATCCACTTCCACCAGGGAGACGACATCCCCTGCGCGGAGGTAGCGGCCGGGCGCCCGTGCCAGGGCGTGGCGTGCGACTGCGACCGCTGGCTGGAGATCTGGAACCTGGTGTTCATGCAGTTCGAGCGGAAGGAGAAGGACGCGCCGCTCATCCCGCTCCCCAAGCCCTCCATCGACACCGGCGCCGGCCTGGAGCGCGTCACCTCCGTCGTCCAGGGGAAGCGGTCCAACTACGACACCGACCTCTTCCAGTCGCTGATCGGGCGGATCGTCGAGCTGTGCGGGAAGCCGTACGGGAAGAACGAGGCCGACAGCGCCTCGATGCGCGTCATCGCGGACCACTCGCGCGCGGCGGCGTTCCTCATCTCGGACGGCGTCCAGCCTTCGAATGAAGGCCGCGGCTACGTGCTCCGGCGCATCATGCGGCGCGCGATCCGGCACGGGTCGAAGCTGGGGCTGAACGACCTGTTCCTCCACCAGTCGGTGGACCAGGTCATCACGGAGATGGGCGCGGCGTACCCGGAGCTGAAGGAGAACCGGTCGTTCGTGCTGGAGGCGACGCGGCACGAGGAGGATTCCTTCCGGCGCACGCTGGACCGCGGCCTGAAGATGATCGACGAGGAGATCGCGGGGCTGAAGAAGGGCGGCGGGAAGGTGCTCCCCGGGCAGGCGGTGTTCTTCCTCCACTCCACCCACGGCTTCCCCTGGGACCTGACGCAGATCATCGCGCGCGAGCGCGGCTTCGACATCGACCAGCCCGGGTACGACAAGCTGATGGAGGAGGAACGCGGGCGCGGCGGCTTCCAGGGCTCCGGCGACAAGGCGATCGGGGACGTCTACCTGCGCCTTCAAGCAAGGCTGGGGGAGACGAAGTTCCTCGGGTACGAGGGTGAGGGGCACGCGGGCCAGGGCAGCGTGGTGGCCCTGCTCAAGGGCGGGGTGGAGGTCCCGGCAGCGAAGGCGGGCGAGGAGGTGGAGCTGGTGATGGACCGCACGCCCTTCTACGGCGAGTCCGGCGGCCAGGTGGGCGACACCGGGGCGGCGACGGGGAGCGGCGGGAAGGTGAAGGTGGAGGTGCTGGAC
>DATBSS010000214.1:0-5261 GCA_036559665.1 Myxococcaceae bacterium | reverse complement strand
CGGCGCCGGGCACGCGATGCAGGCCATGCGCCGCGGAGACGACCCGCGCCTGCGCACGCGCGTGGAGTCGGGCGGGATGGACTACAAGGGCTACAACATCGCCGTCCACGAGATGGGCCACAACGTGGAGCAGGTGTTCTCGCTCTACATGGTGGACCACACGCTGCTGCAAGGGGTGCCCAACAACGCCTTCACGGAGGCGCTGGCGTTCGTCTTCCAGGCGCGAGATCTGGAATTGCTCGGCGTCTCCAGCAAGGACCCGCAGGCCGACCGGATGCGCGCGCTGAACGACTTCTGGTCCGCGTTCGAGATCGGCGGGGTGGCGCTGGTGGACATCGCCGTCTGGCACTGGATGTACGAGCACCCGGACGCCACGCCCGCGCAGCTCCGCCAGGCGGTGGCGAAGATCGCGAAGGAGACCTGGAACCGGTATTACGCCCCGGTGCTGGGCGGGAAGGACGCGGTGCTCCTGGGCATCTACTCCCACATGCTGTCCAACCCGCTCTACCTGGCGGACTACCCGCTGGGGCACCTGATCGCCTTCCAGATCGAGGAGCACCTGCGCGCCAAGGAGGGAGCGCTGGGGCCCAAGTTCGAAAGGATGGCGCGGATCGGCGCGGTGACCCCCGACGTGTGGATGACCGAGGCCACCGGGGCGCCGGTGTCGGCGGCGCCTTTGCTGCGCGCCGCCGAGGACGCGCTAGGATCGCTGGGGAAGCCCTGAAGGCCCGAAGTACCGGGTGAGGTCTTCAGGGAGAGGAGGGGAGCCCGGCATGAAGGTGCTGCTGCTGGCGGCGCTGCTCGCCGCGCCTGCCGATCCGCTCCCGCGCGGGAGCCGTGTGCTGGTGGTGAATGCCGGGCTCGCCCCGCCCGCGCTGGAGGAGGTGGCGGCCGCCCGGGGGTGGAAGGTGGACTCCGCGCCCGCCGCCGCCCAGGCGATCGTCGCCGCGCGCGCCGGCCGGCCGAAGCTCCTGGTGGTGAGCGCCTCGCTGGTGGACGCGCAGAAGCTGGCAACGCTCCGCACGGCCGCCGGGCCCGGGGCGAGGCTCATCCTCACCCAGCAGCCCGGGGAGGCGTTGCCGGAGCTGCCGGAGCAGGTCCCGTTCGAGGTCCTGGCAGCGCCCTACGAGGCCGCCGGGTTGTCGGAGGTGGTGGCCCGCGCCTGCGCCCCGCGCGCGCTGCCCTCGGCGGAGGAGAAGCAGCGGCAGGCCGATGCCCGCGCGGCGCAGAAGGAGAAGAAGGAGCTGGCGCGGAGGATCGCCGCCCTGAGCGTGGACCGGGTCCTGGCCATGGCGGAGCCGCTGGAGGGGGAGGGCGCCGCGTTCGAGCAGCTGATGGAGCGGCTGCGGAAGAAGGCCTCGGGAGGGCCGGAGCGGCTCACGCCTCCGGAGGTGGATCTGCTGCTGGTGTCGTCGGCGCTGGAGCTGGGGCTGGATGGGTTCGCGACGCGGCACGAGGGCGACCGGGCGAACGAGGTCGTCCAGGCGCTCCGGCGCGCGGGGCTGGAGGCGGAGTCGGCGGCGGTGGAGGAGGCGGTCCAGTTGCTGGCGCGCCATGGGCGCCGGGGGAAGGCGGTGGACCGGCTCCAGGCGAAGGAGAAGCTGGACGCGAAGGAGCGCGCGCGGTGGGGGGAGCTGTCCGCGGTGCTGGATCGGTCGCGCGCCGACCCGGGCCGCGAGCGCGCCACCCACGCGCTCATGGAGTACGCGCGGGCGCAGCGGAAGGCGCTCAAGCTGGAGGCGCGGCCGGCGGCCTCGGTCGCCACCGCGGGCGCTCAGCCGTAGCTCTCGCGCTTCACCCGCGCGTCCGGCACGCCGAGCTCCTTCAAGTACCCGAGCGCGGACTCCAGGAACCGCGGCGCCGGCTCCTGCCCCAGCTCCTTCGCCCGCGCCCGCTCGTGCGGGCCGATGGCCGGGCCGCACGCGTAGACCAGGCACCCCGACGGATCCGGGATCAGCTCCCGCAGCAACTCCAGGTTGATGCGCCCCTTCCGCACATCCGGGCCCAGGTGCGCCGTCCCATCCTCACGAGTGAGCGCGTGCACCACGCGGAGCTTGTCCGGGTACTGCCGCAGCAATCGCTCCAGCGGCGCCCGGAACGGGATGTCCTCCCACGTCTTGTTCGAACAGACGAACGTGTGCCGCATCTGGAGCCCGCGGTGCAGGCAGTCCTTGAGGATGGCGAAGTTGGGCACCGCACCGGACCCCGCCACCAGGTGGACCAGGTGGTCCGTCTTCGACTCCACGTCGTCCGGCAGCGTGTACGGTCCGGTGAAGCCGACGATGCGCATCGGCGCGCCGCGCGGGAGCTGCCGCACCAGCAGCGGCGACAGCAGCGGCGGGTACTTCGTCGTGCCCCGGATGAACGGCTCCTCCTTGATCGTGATGGCGACGTGCCGCTCGTGCGGCGCGGAGGTCAGCGAGTAGGCGCGCGGCGGCTCCTTCTTCCCCTTCTGCGCCTCCAGGTAGTCCACCCACCGATCGAGCTCGCCGAACTGGTGCGGATCGATCGTGCAGAACTGCCCCGCCCGGTACTCCGGCCGCTCCCTCCCCGTGAAGAGCACCAGCGTCACCGTGTCGTGGGTCTCGACCACGACGTCCGCCACCATCGCCTCCAGCTCCTGCACCTTCCGCCGCGGCGCCGGAGCCTCCCGCAGGGCCACCACCGAGCTGTGCATGCCAGAAGAGTTAATGCTTCTCCGGGCCGGCGGCCCACTTCTGCGCCACCTCCGGCACGAGCTGCCGGAGCATGGTGAGCGAGAGGACGTTCCAGGAGATGAACGTCGCCTGCGGAGCGGCCGGCCACAGCCCGCGCCCCTCGTCGTCGTAGCACTCGTGCAGGCGCCCGGTCGCCTCGAGGTCCCTGGCCAGCATCCGCGCCGTCTTCAGCGCCAGCTCGCGCGCCTGGGCCAGGAAGCCGTACCGCATCAGCCCCTTGCACAGGTAGTAGCTGGAGAGCACCCAGACCGGCCCGGACCAGTTGGAGACCGGCCCCCGGCTCTGCCGCTTGTGGTCGTAGAGCAGCACCCGCGGCGCCTGGTGGAAGAACGGGTCGTCGCGCGGGACGGTGCGCACGCCCCGAGGGCCCCAGTAGCCGCGCTCGTCCAGAAGCCGCGCCACCACCTTGCGCGCGCGTTCCGGTGAGGGCACCCCCGCGTAGAGCGGCAGGAGCGTGATCCAGCTCTGGAAGGGGCGGATGCGGCCGTCCTCGCCGGGCGCGCCCACCCACTCGCCGTCCAGGCTGCCGGCGCCGTGCCGCCACTGGAGCGCGCCGTAGCTGCCGCCGCGCTCGTCCTCGACGAACAGCAGCCGCTCCATCAGCGTGCACAGCCGCGAGGCGCGGGCGTCCCACCGCTCGGCGTCACCGCGGCGGCCCAGCGCGCGCGCCAGCTCCCCCAGGGCGCGGTATTCGCGCACCATGAAGGCGTTGGTGTCCGGGCCCTCCACCGTCCGGTCCGGCAGCGACGCGGTGAGCACGTCGGAGTCGAAGCCGCTCTGGAGCGAGGAGTGGGTGAGGAAGAGGCCGTGCAGGCCGGTGCCGTGGTGCTCCGTCCACTCCACGAAGCGGACCACCCGGTCGAACACCCGGTGCTTCTCCAGCCAGGCCGGGGCGCTGTCGCCCAGCGCCCGCGACACCCGCGCCGCGAACTGCGCCAGCACCGGCTTGGACGGCTCCGCTTCGCGCGACTTGTGCGGCAGCTCGGTGCGGTGCACCAGCCCGGACGGCTCCGCGCAGTCCAGAAGGCACAGCAGGCTTCCGGCGGCGGCGTCCCGCAGCTCGGGGTGGCGGCACAGCTCGATGGCGGCTTCGCTGGCGTCGTGGTGGAACAGCCCCATCGAGTAGTCGCCCGTCTTGAACCCATCCGCGGCCTGGGCAAGCGACCCCGGCGCCGCGCCCTGGGCCGCCCGCGCGCGCAGCACCGCCTCCGTGTGGGGCGACAGCGGCATCGGCGCCAGCCAGGAGTGCTCGAAGCGGTCCTGCGGCGCCCGCGTGCAGCGGTGCGACTGCTCCAGCAGGTACTGGCGGAGCTTGTCGAACTCGCTCGCGTCCACCGGCGGTGGATGGGGATGGGAGTGGGGGGGATGGGCGACGACGGTCAGCGCTTCCGCCATGGTCTCACCGCGCTCTTCTAGTGCCGGACGATCTCCAGAAGCTCCACCTCGAACACCAGCGTCGCTCCGCCCGGGATTTTCGGCGGGGACCCATGCTCTCCGTACCCGATGGACGCCGGGCACACCAGCCGGGCCTTGCCCCCTACCTTCATCTTCTGAACGCCTTCCGTCCAGCAGGGGATGACCCGGTTGAGCGGGAACTCCGCCGGCTCGTTGCGGGCGTAGGAGCTGTCGAACTCCACTCCGCTGGTGAGCGTGCCCCGGTAGTGGACCTTCACCGTGTCCGTCGCCTTGGGCGATTCGCCAGTGCCCTCCTTGAGGTGCTTGAGGATCAGTCCGCTGGTGGTCTTTTCCGCGCCCTTCTCCTTGGCCGCCTTGTCCAGGTACGCGGTGGAGGCCTGGCCGACGCGCGACTTCTCCAGGTCGCGGATCTTCGGCTGGATGGCCTCCACGTCCACCAGCGGCTTCTGGCCGTTGAGCTGGTCGGTGATGCCCTTCTTGAGCACGTCCTGCTCGTGCTTGCTCAGGTTGAACTGGCCCACGCTCCGGCCGACCAGGACCCCCAGCGCGTAGATGGCCTTCTCGTCATCGTTCTGGGGCGCCTGGGCCCAGGAAGGAGCGGGGGCGGCGAGGAGCAGGGTGGCGGCGGCTGCGGCGGCGGTGGCGGCGAGGCGCATGGTTTCTCCCTCTGAAGAGCGGCTTGGGGCGGCCGTTTTCTTGCGTTCCGGATCGCCCCCTTTACGCTTTGCCACAGCTCGCCACAGCCTGCCACAGCGCGATGCGCTCCAGGCTGCCGGCTGCGGACGATTGAGGGAGGGGAACACCATGAAGGAGAAGCGCCGGCGCGCCCGCGCCCCACTGGATGTGTACCTGAACAAGTACGTGAGCGGCGTGCCGTACATGGTCCGCGGCAAGGACATCAGCCGGGACGGGCTGCAGCTCGCCCACCTCATCGAGCCCTCGTCGGGCGCCAAGCGGGTGGGCCTGCAGTTCCAGCTCCCCGGGTCGGAGGAGGTCATCTACGCCGAGGGCGAGGTGGTCCGGGAGTGGGTGGGCTCCGACGCCAGCGACGGCTCGGGCATCAAGTTCACCCTCCTCACCGAGCGCCACCAGCGGATGATCGAGGCGTACGTCTCCCGTCAGGGCGCG
>DATBSS010000213.1:0-5059 GCA_036559665.1 Myxococcaceae bacterium | reverse complement strand
GGCCGGAGAGGACGGACGCGCCGCCGCGCAGCTCGAGGGCGAACGGCTCCGCGGCCAGGGCGGTGGTGGAGGCGAGGCACAAGGCGGTGGCCAGCAAGCACGGTCTCATGCCCGCTTCCAGCACCGCGGCCGGGCGGATCTGTTACCCCAGGGTTTGTCAGGCCGGGGCGGGGATCGGGACCGGGTGGAACTTCACGTCCCCGCGCTGGCGGCGGGCGTAGTCCTGGAGCCGGCGGCGCATGGCGTGGAACGCCTCCTGGATGGCGAGGTAGGCGTTCTCGTGGTCCTTCGCTTGCTCGGGGTCGCGGCCCACGACCAGGCGGTTCCCCGGCACGGAGAGCTCGATGCGCACGCGGAAGTGCGCGCCCTTCCCGTGGCGGTGGTGGCGGCCGGGGCGTTCGATCGTCACGTGGCAGCCGATGATCCGCGGGTAGAACCTCTCCAGGCCGGCGACCTTCTCGTCGATCAGCGACTGGATCGACGAAGTGGGCCGGACGTTCCGGTACGACACCTCCCAGGGAATTTGCATGGCCTCTCCGTAAGCGCGCCGGGGGCACGCCACACTCAAAGCTATGCATCGCGCGGGCCTGCTCTCGTCCGTCGGGCGGGCGCGCGGGGCGGCGCACGGATTGCGCTCTAGCAAGGTTGGGAGTTACCGGGAGACTCGCATCACCCTGTGACCGCCGTGCAGGACCTCGAGCCAGAGCGCGCCCGCGTCGCCCGGGGTCGCGCCGGCAGCGAGCGCCAGGTGGGTCGATGGCGAGACCTCGTCGAGACTGGTCGGGTCGAGGTCCAAGGATGCGCCGGTGGTGAGCCGCACCCGGACCCAGACATGCGGGTAGGCGCGCGCGCCGCCGGGATCCGTCAGGAGTCCCTGGACGATGGCTGCGCTCTTCCCGCGTGTCTTCGCCTCGGCGAGGAACGCGCGCGCGTGCCCGAGGCAGCCGGCAGCATCCGAGCCCTGCCCACCTCCAAAGTCGGCGCCGCTCGGGCGCTTCTCCGCGAACCGCCCATGCACGTTCTCCGAGGTGGAACGCGCCTCCGCCTCACTCCACTCCGGGCGGAGGGCGGTCGCGGCAGGTGGGATCGAGATGGGCGGTTCGATCTTCAGGACCCCGTTCCCCGGGCTGACCGGCAGTCCGTCCCCGAAGAGATCCGGTGGATCCAGCGCCCGCGCCGGCCCCTCCAGCCGCACGAACCGCGACTCGCCGATCCGCAGCTCCACGAGCGCGCCATCTCCTCCGTACCGCGCCCGGTAGTCCGCACCCAACACCTTCCCCTCGTCGACCTCCCCCTCCCGCCGCAGCACGCACGCCTCCCCCTTCCGCCCGCCCAGTTCCTCCACCACCCGCTGGCACCCGGGCGCCGCCGGTCTCCGCGACAGCCAGAGCGACTCCGGCGCCTCCCCCGACGCTATCCGCCCCGCGGCGTCTACCTGCATCGTCGCGCTCCGCCGCACGCTGGTCCGGTCCGCGCCTCGCGTGAACACCAACCTCGACCGGTACGTGAACCCGGCCGGCCCGCGCTCCAGCGTCACCACGCCCACCGGAATGCCCCACAGCTCGAACCAGTAGGAGCTCCGCTCCAGCCCATCCGCCGACACCAGGAGCGCAAGCACCAGGGAGAGCGCGGTTCCCACGGCCGCGACTCTAGCGCTCTGCTCTAGCGGCGATTGGTTTCCCGACGCGAATCGACCTGATCCGGGCTAGCGTTACACCCAGCGCGCGCAGCGCTGCGGATGGGCAATCGGCGGTTCCTCTACACCTTCGGCCTCGGGGGCGGCCTGCTGAGCGGGTTGCTGGTGGGGGCCATGCTGCGGCTGCTCACCGGCACGCACCCGGCCGGCCTCCGCGAGTGGGCGGCGGTGGCGCTCTCCTGCGCCGTCTGCTTCACCTTCGGCGGCTACCTCACCTGGTTCCAGTGGGCCGCCCGCCGCCACAAGGCCCGCTCCGCCATCGTCGCCTCGCTGGCGGCCGGCGACCTCACCGCCGCCACCCCGGAGGCGTTCACCGGCCAGATGGAGTTCCGGCGGCTGGTGCTCTCCCTCCGCCGCGCCCTCTTCCAGGTCCAGCGGGTCACCGGCAACGTGGACCGCACCTGCCGCGAGGTGGGCGAACAGGCCCGCGCGCTGCTGGAGGCGGCGCGGCGGCAGGGCTCGGCGGTGGACCGTTCGCTCCTCTCCGTCTCCGCCATGGGCCAGAGCCTCCAGTCCGCCGGCAAGCGCGTGGGCCAGCTGGAGACCTTCGCCCAGGACACCACCGGCGCGCTCTCCGAGATGACCGAGCGCATCGAACAGGTGGCCTCCGCGCTCGGCACGCTCAACCAGTTCGCCCACCAGACCTCCGACCTGGTGCAGTCCATGAGCGAGGGCCTCTCCGCCGCGGCCGCCTCGGGCGACGAGCTCACCCGCTTCGCCAACGAGGCCGAGGACTTCGTCGACGCGGTGGAGGGCGGCATCGACTCGGTGCGCCGCCGCGCCAACGAGACCGGCCACCTGGCCCGCGACGTCACCGCCACTGCCGAGCGCGGCCAGGCGCTGGTGGGCGACAGCGTGAAGGGCATGTACCGGGTGGAGGAGACGGTCCGGAGAGCGGCGGAGATCGTCGAGTCGCTCGGCGGGCGCTCGCTGGAGATCGGCCGCATCGTCGACGTCATCCAGGAGGTGGCGGACCAGACCAACCTGCTCGCCCTGAACGCGGCGATCATCGCCTCCCAGGCCGGCGAGCACGGGCGAGCCTTCGGCGTGGTGGCCAACGAGGTGCGCGGCCTGGCCGAGCGCACCGCCCGCTCCACCCGCGAGATCGCCGGCATGGTGACCGGCATCCGCGAGGCGGTGGAGACCGCGGTGGAGCTGGTGAAGGAGGGCCGCGAGCAGGCCTCGACCGGCGTGCAGCTGGGCGACCGCGCCGCCTCCGCGCTGAAGGAAATCCGCGCCATCACCGAGCGCACCTTCTCCGCGGTGGAGGCCACCGTGGACGAGACCCGCCGCCTGGAGTCGCAGGGTCGCACGGTGGTCGAGGCCAGCCGCCGGGTGGCGCGCCGGGTGGAGGAAGTCACCTCCGCCGGCAACACCCAGGCCGCCCGCGGCCGCGAGCTGGTGAAGCAGACCCAGGAGATGGCCCGCCTCGCCGAAAGCGCCAGCGCCAAGGCGGAGGACCAGGCGAAGACCGGACACGAGCTCTCGGAGGCCGTGCAGCGGCTCACCGCCGCCATCGACGAGATCCGCGACGCGCACCAGGTGCTCACCCGCGGCGACGCCGCCATCGGCGAGGAGGTGGCGCAGGTCCGCGAGGACGCCCGGAGGGTGATCCGGATCGGCGACGGGCTGTCGCGTTCGGTGGACCAGCTCTCCCACGAGGCGTCCGGGCTGGAGAACGAGGTGTTCCGCTTCAACCTCCCCCAGCCGCAGCGCGGCGGGCGGCTGCGCGTGGGCATCCACCAACAGGAGATGTTCGAGTCCACCCGCGGGCTGGATCCGCTGTTCACGCTGGACAGCCAGATGGCGGAGATGGCGGCCAACCTCTACTCCACCCTCCTCCGCTCCGAGGACGGCACCATCGTCCCCGGGCTGGCGGAGCGCTGGGACGCGGACCCATCGGCGCGCCGCTACCGGTTCTACCTGCGCAAGAGCGTGCTCTTCCACGACGGGGTGGCGCTCACCGCGCGCGAGGTGAAGCGCCACTACGAGCGCCTTTTGGACCCGCGCCTGAAGTCCCCGGAGGCGTGGAGCCTGAGGGAGGTGGAGGGCGTCACCGACTACCTGGCCGGCAAGGCGCCGGAGGTGAGCGGCTTCGAGGTGCTGGACGAGCACACGCTGGAGATCCGGCTGGTGGAGCCGAAGGCGTTCTTCCTGCACCTGGTCACGCTGCCGGGCACGGCGGTGGCGCGGATCGACTCGCGGGGGATGCCCACCGGGACCGGGCCGTTCCGGGTCTCGCGGCTGGACCCCGCCGCGGTGCTGCTGGAGCGGAACCCCAGCTACTACATCCCCGAACAGCCCATGCTGGACGCGCTGGAGTTCAAGCTGTTCCCGGAGCGCCCGGACGCGATGCAGGCGCTGCTGCGCGGCGAGGTGGACCTCGTCTCCGGGCTCTACGCCGAGAACGTCCACGACGCCGCGCTCGAGGACCACCAGGTCATCGCCGGCTCCACGCCGTCGGTCTGGTTCCTGGGGTTCAACGTGCGCGACCCGCCCTGGACCGACCGGCGGGTCCGGCAGGCGATCCGCGCCGGGCTGGACGTCTCCGCCATGGTGGAGAAGTTCCACCCGGGCGCGGGGGTGGCGCAGGCGCTGACGCCGCCCGGCATCCTGGACCTGGAGCAGAACCTGCCCCCGCCTCGCCCCGACCCCGCGCTCGCGATGCGCCTGCTGCGCGAGGCGGGCGTGCCCAAGGTGAGGCTGACGCTCTACTACCCGCCGGGGCGGAACACGGAACGCGAGGACGAGGTGCTGTTCCGCCCGCTGATCGATGCCGGATTGGTGGAGCTGGCGCACCTCCAGATGGGCGCGAGCGAGTTCTGGGAGAAGGTGGCGCGCGGGCAGATCCCCGCGTTCCGGGCAGGGTGGATCGCCGACTACCCGGACCCGGACAACTTCCTCTACTTCCTGCTCAACTCGAACGCGCAGACCGTGTACAGCATCGGCTACCGGAACGCGGAGTTGGACGCGCTCACCGCCGAGGCGCGCGTCTCCATCGACCCGGAGAGCCGCACCTCGCTGTACCGCAAGGCGGAGCGCATCCTCCAGGCGGACTGCTCGCTGATCCCGCTCTACCACGAGCGCGTGTATGCAGCCGGGAGCCCACTGGTGCAGGGTCTGCGACTCCACCAGACCCCGCCGCAGATCCGCTTCGAATACCTCTGGATGGACCGGGAGTAGCTCAGCGCCGCAGCTCGTGCGTGACGCACCCGCGCTCCAGGTCCAGCACCACGACCCGCCCCGCGTCGTCGCCGATGGTGGCCCGGTCGCGGGAGAAGCGGACGGTGGCCAGGCGCGCGCCCGGGAGGTCCACCCGCGCCACCACGGCGAGGCGCCGGGTGCTCACCACGGTCACGCGCG
>DATBSS010000212.1:0-12141 GCA_036559665.1 Myxococcaceae bacterium | reverse complement strand
CCCGGGTCGCCGGCGCCCACGTCGTCCACCTCGGGCACCGAGCTGTCCGCGGGCTCCTCGTCGTCGCCGCGGTTCTCGTTCTTGCCCTTGATCAGCCGCTCCAGCTCCGCCGCCGTCTCCAGCACGCGTTCGGCCACCTCGCGGCGCACCGGGTCGTCCTCCAGCTTGGAGGAGGCGCGCGGATCGTCTCGCTTGCCGCCGGCGACCGGCGACAGCATGGGAGCGGCGCCCTTGGGCTGGGGCCGCGGCGGAGAACCGTTGGCCGCTGCGGCGGCGCCATTCGCGCGCGGTGCCACTGCTCCATTGCCGCCGCCACCACCCGCGGACTCGAAGCCGTTGAGCCGCGCGAACATGAACATGGCCTGGTTGATCAGGGCGTCCCGATCGGACCCCATGGCCTGGGCCATCTCCTCAAACGTCTCCCAGATGTGATCGGCGATGCCGACCTTCCGGGCGGGTCGGGCGTTCTGTTCCATCACTCTCGCAAAGCCTAACCGAACTTCAGGCCAGGGGAAGATAACAGACGACCCAGGTCCATTCCAAACTACCGGTAGAAGGCGCCGATCTGGACGTTCGCCTCGCTGGGCACCATGAGGGTGGGGTTGAGCTCGATCACTGCCCCGGTCCCCAGCAGAGGGGTCCGCGGCACCGACGGGTACGAGACGAAAATACGCGGCGCGTCCGGCATCGCCGCCACGCCGTAGGGCAAGTGGTACCCCGGCCAGCCCGTGGTCGGATCGGTGCTGAGCGAGAAGAACAGCGGCTGAAACCCGGTCGACGTCTGGAACACCCAGCGGAAATCGCGCTGGATCCCCGCCGTCCGGATGCCCATCTCGAGGCGCAGCGCCGGCGGAATGACCCCACCGCTCACCACCGGATCAGGCCGGTAGTAGGGCGTCCCCGGGAAATCTCGGGAGGCCTGGTCCCCGATCCGCCCTATGTAACCAGAGAACTGACCCAGCACCACATACGGCTCCGGGTCGGCGGCGCGGACGGTGAACGACGTCCGGTTCGTGCAGCCCGGAGGGATGGGGTCCGTCGTCATGAGGTCGGTGCCTGAAATGGACGTCATCGACACCTCGCCGCAGGTGCCCGCGGCGGTGGAGAGGACGATCCGGGCGCCGGGCATCGCCCGGCTCACCGGCTTGCCAGAGGCGTGGAAGGTCTGCTCGTCGGCGGGGGTCATGGGCATGTCGAACACGTCGATCAGGTCGGGGATGCGCCCTTCGAAGAGGATGGTCACCTGCTCCGCCACCGCGGTGCCCAACCCGGTCCTCACCGAGCATTGCTGGAGCCCCTGCCCCACGCCGGCGTCCTCCCCGCAGCCGGCCTGCGGCGGGAGCGTGGGGAACGCCGCGCCCCCGGCGTCCTCGTAGAAGAAGCCGGTGCCCACGCCCGGCAGGAACTCCTGGTTCGAGTGCCGCAGCGTCCACTGGGGCGCGACGTCGGGCAGCCCTCCGTCGTCGGGGACGGGTTCGGTGCCCAGCACCGGGCGGCCCACCGCTTCGAAGAAGACCAGCTCCCCATCGGTGTTGGTGACCAGGCCCACCAGCGGGAGGTCCGCCAGGCCGCCCGCGTCGAGCGGGGCGAGGTTGCTCCGCACCTTGCGGTTGGCCATGAAGGTCAGGGCGCGCGGCAGCCCGCGCGGGAACGGGATGGGCAGCGCGGCCTGGCCGGTGAAGTCGAGCGCCGGCTGGCCGCTGGCCACGTCCACGGTGAGGATCCGCGCGCAGTTGGGGGCGCCGCCGCCCCCGCAGCTGTCCTCGTCCACCACGCCGAACAGTTTCTCCTCGGACCTGAAGCGCCCGTCGCTGGTGCCCGGGTGCGTGGCAAGGATCCGGATCGGCGCCCCGAAGGCCAGGGGCCGCGTGGCGCCCGACGAGGGCAGCAGCGCGAAGGTCCGGCCGGTCACGACCCCTCCGTCGGGGAGGGCCGCGCGCGTGGCCACCGCCAGCTCCTGGCGGGTGGGTAATACTTGAAGGGCGGAGATGGCCTCTCCCGCGTCCATCTGCAGGAGCATCCGCGGCGAGAGCGCCGGCGGCTCCGGCACGTTGAGCTGAGCGGTCGGCGGGACGTCCACCGCCCAGAGCTGGCCGGCGCCGCCCATCAGCGTGGCGTAGTAGAGCGTGCTGCTGGCGCCCGCGCCGGAGGGCCCCTGCGCGCTGGCCGCCGTGACCGGGGCGCCGGTGGGGAGGACCTGCACCTGGCGGAAGATGGCCGGGTCCGCCCCCACCACCGAGATCTGCGAGCGCCCGCCGGCGAACGCGTAGACGTACGGCCCGGCGACCTCGCCGCCGGCGGGCGTGACGTCGTCCACCGCCACGTCCGTGTAGCGGAGGTCCTTCACCAGGCCCACCGGCCGGCCGTCCACCGGGATCTCCAGCGCCTGGAGCGGGTTGGGCGCCCGGACCCAGTCGCGCGGCCCGGCGCCGTTCGGCCCGCCGTCGCCGTGGGCGTCGATCACCCGCAGCTCGGAGAGGTCCGCGGAGGTGACGAACACGTAGTCCCCCACCCGCGCCATGTCGTAGGTGCCGGAGATGCCGCCCGGCTGCGGGGTCCCGGCCTGCGAGCAGGCCAGCGCCACCGCCACCAGCGCGGCCGCGCCCAGCGCGTACGGGAGGATCCTTCGTCGGGTCAAAACGGCTTGGGAGCTTGGGCTCATGGGTTGAGGGCGGCGCAGCCGCGCGAGCTTGGGTTGGTCACGCAGACGTGGGACGTCCCCAGGCGCGCCACCAGGCGGGCGTCCTCCGGGCGGTCCAGGTCCGGGATGTCCACCACGGCGATCCGGCCCTCGCCGAAGAGGCCCACGTAGAGGCGGACCCCGGGTGGGATGGGCTGGAGCGCCAGCCCGTACGGCTGCAGGCCGAAGCCGTCCAGGATCGCGACCTGCTGGGCGGCCTCGTCGTCGTAGACCACCAGCGACCCCTGCGTCTGGCCGACGGCGTCGAAGCTCTGGGAGCCCAGGGAGGTGACGAAGGCCACGTGCCCGCCGGAGGGCTTGTCCATCACCCGCACCTGGCTGGCGCCCAGCGGCAGCAGCTCCGCGTGGGCCAGGCTGAACGAAGGCGTGTCCGTGGCGGCGCCCCTGACGTGCAGTTGCAGCAGCGCGTCCGGGCTGCGCGCGGCGACGAACACCTCGGACTGGTCGCCGGCCAGGGCCAGGCCGCGGGTCTCCAGCAGGTTGAAGTCGAGCTCGATGGCCGCGTTGATGACCCGCTTGGCGCTCTGGCGGTCGATCAGCCGGAGCGCGAGCCCCTGGGCCCCGGTCATGAACGCGTACCGGCTCCCCATGGCCACCGACTGGGAGCGGATGTTGCCCAGGTTGATGAAGCTGTCGTCGGTCACCTGGGGGTTGAGGGCGTTCAGCTTCACCGTGAACACCGCCGGGTTCTGCCCGGTGGCGGCGGGCGAGTCCGCGAACTGGAGCGAGGTGACGAAGGCGTCCCCGTCCGGCCTGGAGATGGAGACGGAGAACGGCGCCGGCACCCTCGGCACGCCGGAGGTGGTCGTCCGGTTGGCCTCCAGCGGGATCGCGCCCACCGAGCAATCATCGGTGGCGCCCTCTCCGCGGCAGGTGATCCGGTGCCCGGTGGCGTCCATGACCTGGAGCAGGCTGTTCTCCGCGCGGGAGGGGACGAGCAGCCGGAAGACGCCGCCGGTGGTCTCGATGCCGTCCATCTCGCCGGCGAGGCTGGCGAGGACCTTCTCGTCGATGGCGCCGTCACCCAGGGACTCCAGCGGGAAGTCGTTGCCGTCCGGGTACCTGGACATCACGTTCGCCGGGAAGTCGGGCAGGCAGGAGCCGGCCGGGGCCACCGAACAGGACAGGGCCGAGATGTCGATCCCGGTCATCCGCCCGTCGTCGTAGCGCCGGTCGAAGTTGGAGCTGGCGACGAACAGCGCGCCGGACCGGGGGGCGGAGATGGGTTCGGGCTGGGCGAAGAACATCCCGCTGGGGAAGTAGAGCTGCTTCGGGGGCATGGCCCGGTCGGCCGCCGGGGGCTGGCAGGCCAGGAGCGCGGCGCAGAGCGCCGGCAGCGACCATCGGGTGGCGCGCGCGGAGCTCATGACTCCGCCTGGATCTTCGAGAAGTCGGCCACCTGGTTGAACAGGGAGCCGATCTCCGTGAGGAAGCGGATCCGGTTCTCGCGCAGGTCCTTGTCCTCGGCCATCACCATCACCTGGTCGAAGAAGGAGTCCACCGCCGGCTTGAGCCCGGTGATCTCGCGCAGCGCGCCTGAATAGTCGTCCGTCTTGATCAGCTCGGACACCTTCCCGCGCGCGCTGGTGTAGGCCTGGTGCAGGTTCTTCTCCGCCGCGTCGGTGAGCTTGCCCGGATTGGCGGCGCCCTTGCCGACGTCCTTGCCTTGCTTCTCCACGATGTTCACCACCCGCTTGAAGGCCACCGCCAGCGGCGCGAAGTCCGCCCGTCCCACCAGCGCCGAGAGCGCCTCCAGCCGCTTGCGGGAGGCGACCAGGTCGTCGAACCCGGCGGCCAGCACCGCCTCCACCACGTCCGTGCGGTGGTCCTCCCCCCACGCCGCCTTGAGCCGGCCCCGGAAGAACTCCAGCACCTGGTCCGCCACCGGAGGGTCGGAGGGCTTGCGCTTCACCGCCTCCAGCCTGGGCTGGAGCAGCTCCAGCGCCCGCCCCACCGCCTTGGACAGCGAGAAGCGGTAGCCGCGCGCGAGCGTGACGTTGATCACCGCCAGGCAGGCGCGCCGGAGCCCGAACGGGTCGGCGGCGCCGGTGGGCGGCTTGCCGATGCCGAAGATGCCGCACAGCGTGTCCAGCCGGTCGGCCAGGCCCAAAAGCGCGCCCGGGTCCTGCGTGGGCAGCCCGTCGGAGGCCGACCGCGGGAGGTAGTGCTCGAAGATGGCCAGCGCCACCTCGGGGGGCTCGCCGTCGTGGCGGGCGTATTCGCGGCCCATCACGCCCTGCAGCTCGGGGAACTCGCCCACCATGCCGGTGACCAGGTCCGCCTTGCACAGGATGGCGGCGCGGTCGACGGCCTTGGCGTGCGGCTCGAGGCCGGTGGCGGAGGCGAGGAACGCCCCCAGCTGGCGGAAGCGCTCCACCTTGTCCGCGTAGCTGCCCAGCTGCCCCTGCCACACCACCCGCTTCAGCTTGTCGGTGCGGGCGGCCAGGGGGACCTTGCGGTCCTCGTCGAAGAAGAAGCGGCCGTCGGCCAGGCGGGAGCGGAGCACGCGCTCGTAGCCGCGGAGCGACAGCTTCTCGTCGCGCACCGGCGTGTTGGAGACGGCCACGAAGCGCGGGAGCAGCTTCCCCTGCCCGTCCACCACGGAGAAGTACCGCTGGTGGCTCTTCATCTCCGAGATCAACACCTCAGAGGGGAGGTCCAGGTGGCGCTCGTCGAACGAGCCGGCCACGGGGCTGGGCAGCTCCACCAGGTTCGTCACCTGGTCCACCAGCGCCTCGTCCTCCAGGAGCTTGCCGCCCGCGCGCGAGGCCGCCTCGCGGACCCGGTCCGACACCAGCTTCCGGCGCTCGGCGAGGTCGGCGATCACGTTCGCCTTCCGGAGCGCGTCCGCGTACTGGCCCGGCTCCTTCAGCTCGATGGGCTGGGGTGAGAGGAAGCGGTGGCCGTAGGTGGTGCGGCCGCTCTGGATGTCGCCCAGCACCACGGGGATCACGTCGGCGCCGAAGAGGGCGATGATCCAGTGGGCGGGGCGGGCGAAGGCCAGCTCCACGTCGCCCCAGCGCATGGACTTCTTGAAGTTGATGCCGTGCACCGCCTGGTGGAGCACGTCCTTCAAGATGTCCGGGGCGGGGCGGCCCTTGTCCTCCACGGTGGCGGCCAGGTACTCGCCCTTGGGGGTCTGGGCGCGCTTGAGCTGGTGAATCTGGAGGCCCAGCCCTTCGGCGAACTTCTCCGCCGCCTTGGTGGGCTTGCCCTGGGCGTCGAAGGCCGCCTTGACGGAGGGGCCCTGGACGTCGCGCTGGACGTCCTGGCCGCCGTCGGCGACGGCGCGCACCAGCAGCGCCAGCCGGCGCGGGGTGCCGTAGGTGCGCACCTCGCCGTGCGCGAGGCGCGCCTGCTGACAACGCTCTGTGAACACCCGCTTCAGGTCCTCCAGCGCGGGCTCCACGAACGACGCGGGGAGCTCCTCCGCGCCGACCTCCAGGAGCAGGTCCCTAGGCATCTAAACGCCCTTCTCCACCGGAACGTTGAACTGCACCGTCTTCCAGTACCCGGAGGCCGGCTTGCCCTCCAGCACCGGGGGTTGCTGGCCCACCGTCCAGCTGGTCTTGGTCAGGGGATAGCCCAGCTTCTCGCGCATCTTGAGGTAGCCCTCCGCGCAGCGGCGGGCGTTGTCGCGGACGCGCTTGATGAAGGCGGCGCGCTCGGTGACGGAGATGGCGCCGCGGGCGTCCAGCAGGTTGAAGGTGTGGCTGCACTTGAGCGCGTAGTCGTAGGCCGGGAGCGGGTTCTCCCGCTCGATGAGGCGCTTGCATTCGGCCTCGTAGAGGTCGAAGAGCTTGAACAGCATCTCCGGGTCGGATTCTTGAAGCGCGTAGCGGGACATCTCCACTTCGTTGGCGTGGAAGACCTCGCGGTACTTGACGCCCTTGACCCACTCGATGTCGAAGATGCTCTCCACGTTCTGGAGGTACATGGCGATCCGCTCCAGCCCGTAGGTGAGCTCGGCGGAGACCGGCTTGCACTCGAAGCCGCCGCACTGCTGGAAGTAGGTGAACTGGGTGACCTCCATCCCGTCGCACCACACCTCCCAGCCCAGGCCCCAGGCGCCCAGGGTGGGCGACTCCCAGTCGTCCTCCACGAAGCGGATGTCGTGCTCCAAAGGGTCGATGCCGAAGGCGCGGATGGAGTCCAGGTAGAGCTGCTGCACGTCCTTGGGCGCGGGCTTGAGGATGACCTGGAACTGGTGGTGCTGGAACAGCCGGTTCGGGTTCTCACCGAAGCGCCCGTCCGCGGGCCGCCGCGACGGCTGGACGTACGCCACGTTCCACGGCTCCGGGCCCAGCGCGCGCAGGAACGTCGCGGGCGCCATGGTGCCGGCCCCGACCTCCAGGTCGTAGGGCTGCGTGATGATGCAGCCCAGGCCGGCCCAGTGCTTCTGCAGCGAGAGGATCAGATCCTGGAAGTACATGGCGCTGTGCGCGTAGCGGAGCGGGCGCGACGCGTCAAGAACGCCTTCAGCGCTGTGCCGCCACCAGGTAGGCCACCTGGGACACGGCAGTGCAGATCGAGGCGGGCCGGTTGTCCGAGACGTTGAGTAGCTTATAGGTCAGCCCGTTCGCCACCACGGTGGAGGTGCCCCCCGGATCGAGCGCCAGCACGCCCGCGTCCCCGCTGCTGGCTCCGGTGAAGGCGGTCCGGAAGTGGAGCCGCTTGCCGCAGGGCTGCAGGTCGCAGCCCGCGATCTCCCCGCTGGCGGAGATGCCGAAGGGCGCCGTGTCCGCCGCCCCCAGGATCGGCGCGGGGAGGCCGGGGTCCGCCGCCAGCAGCAGCTTCCCGGCCGAGTCGCGCACCAGGAGGGCGCGGTTGTTCTGGAGCTTGCTGGTGGAGGCGTCCACCACCTTGACCTGGAGCATCTCGTTGCGGAACAGCACCGGGAAGTACGCGGCCGGCACCGTCAGGTACACCGACCCGATCAGGTTGCCGCCCCCGGACGCCGGGCGCGACAGGGTCAGCTTCATCGTCCCGTTGTTGATCTGCACGTCGGTCAGCGTCCCCGCCCCCTCGGAGATCTTGAGGCCCCCCACCGTGGTCAGCGTGAAGAACCCCTGGTCCGTCAGGCTCACGTTCACGAACCAGTTGGCGCCGTACTCCGGGAAGCCGGTGGCCGGGCACCCGGTGGTGCACGCGCCGCCGAAGCACAGCTCCCCCGCGTCCATGTTGCATGCCTCGTGGGACTGGCACTCCGACCCGACCTGGGGCGACAGCTCCACCACCCCGTCCTGCGGCCGGAAGTCGGCGGTGACGCAGAGCAGGGACTGCGGATCCAGCAGGCCCGGCACCGGAATCCCCGCGTCGCCCGGGTCCCCGGTGCCGACGGGCGGCCCCAGCGCGTAGCAGAGCCGCGCCCGCATCGTCTCGTCGAGGGAAGGGATGAACGGCCGGAAGCAGGCCTTCCCGCCGAACAGGGTCCCGCACGTGACGTTCCCGTCCTGCTGCACCGTCCCCTCCCACTCGCGCTCCGCCGCCCCGGTCCCGGCCACCTTCATGACCCGCGGCGGGAAGCTCCCCGCGTCGCAGCGACAGTCGCAGACCGTCTCGCAGCTCAGGCATTCGCAGGGCAGCGATTCGGTGAAGGCCTGCCACTGGCCGGCGCTGCTCCGCTGCAGCTCGACCCCCAGGAGCCCGCGCGACTGGTCCACCCAGATGCCCTGGGCCAGCGTGTTCTTCACCCGGACGGTCACCGGGGTGGGGATGTCCGCTCCGCAGCGGCAGGAGGCGGCCGCGAAGGAGAGGGCCACCGTGGCCAGGACGATCGGCAACAGCGCAGGTTTCATGGGCTCTCGACCTCTTCCCGAGCGCATCCGGCCAGGCATGCTGTTCTCTAGAGTTCCCACCTCGGGGTGTCAACGCGTGAACCCGGGTGCGCAGCTTTTCGTCCTACCAGGACACAGACGCCCTGATTTCCCCCGGAGCCCCCGGCTGGGTGCCTCTGGACGCACCGGGGGCGCAGGGCTTGCTTGCAAGAAGCGTCTCGGGTACCCCATTAGCTGCAACCATGGACCACCGGCCGTCGCCACCCCCCCGGAGCCTCCTGTTCGCCCTCGCGGCGGCGGCGGCGCTGTTGGCCGGGTGTGACGACGCGGGTGGGGAGTCCGGCCGGCAGCCAGCGCAGCCACCCCTGGCGCCGCCGGTGCTGAGCCAGGTGGAGTTGCTGCCGCCGCGGGTGGACCGCTCCACGGTGAACCGGGTGGTGACGCGGTCGCCGCCCACCACCCCGTTCATCCAGACCGACCTGGTCCAGCAGAGCCAGGGGAAGGTCGACATCCTCTGGGTGATCGACGATTCGGGCTCCATGGCCAACCAGCGCCAGACGCTGGGGGGAAACTTCCGGCGCTTCTTCGACCGGCTGGTGCAGCTGCAGGTCAACTTCCAGATCGGGGTGATCAGCCCCAACGCCAACGACGGCGGCTTCCTCCGCGGGACCACCAAGATCATCACCAACACCACTCCGGACCCGGAGGACGTGTTCATCGCCAACACCACCTTCCCCGCCTCCCGCGCGCGCTGGGAGCAGGGGCTGCGGATGATGCAGATCGCGCTCACCCCGCCGGTGGTGAACAACCAGAACGCCGGCCTGGTGCGCCCGGACGCGGCGCTGGCGGTGATCGCCGTCTCGGACGAGGACGACGGCTCCATCGGCGAACCGCCCTACTACGCCCGCTTCCTCCGCGGCGCCAAGGGCAAGGGCAACGAGAACCTGGTCTCCTTCTCCGTCATCGGCGGCACCATCCCGTTCGGCTGCTTCCCGCCGGGCGAGGAGATCTTCTTCGGCGGCCTGGCCGACCCGGCCTTCCGCTACAGCGAGGTCTCCAACGAGACCAGCGGGATCATCGGCTCCATCTGCGACTCGTCCTTCGAGGACACGCTGATCCGGATCGCCGAGGCGCTCAACACGCTCCGCCGCATCTTCCCGCTCTCGGTGGACCCGGACCCCAGCACCATCACCGTGATGGTGAACGGGGTGGTCATCCCGCGGGACCCGTTCCTCGGCTGGCAGTTCCAGCTGGACACCCGCACCATCACCTTCCTGGGGACGTACATCCCTCCTCCGGGCGCGGCCCTCCAGATCCGGTACGCGGTGAAGACGTGACCCGGCCCACCCTTATCGCCGCGCTGCTGCTGGGCACCCTCTCCTGCGCGCGCACCGCGCTGGAGCCGGACTGCCCGCAGGGGATGACGCTGCAGGGGGCCGGCTGCGTCTGCCTCACCGACCAGGGCTGCCCCCACGGCTACATCTGCCAGAAGGGGGACGCGGACGCCGGGGAGGTCGCGGGCGGGATCTGCGTCTGCCAGGCCACCTCCTGCTGCCCCACCGGCTACGCGTTCTCGGAGGAGTCCGGCACGTGCGTGTGCGCGAGCACGGCGTGCTGCCCGGCGGACCACCGCTGGGACGAGGCCAGCTCCCGCTGCGCCTGCGACAACCAGGCCTGCTGCCCGGACGGCTACACCTTCGACCCGTCGGCGGGCGCCTGCCGCTGCGCCGCGGACCAATGCTGCCCGGCCGGCTTCATCTACGACCCGGACCCGGCCCGGCAGACCTGCGTGTGCAACGCGGACTCCTGCTGCCCGCTGGACCACAAGTTCGACTCCACCACCCACACCTGCGTCTGCGCCCGGGATTCGTGCTGCCCGCTGGGCTACAAGTACGACAACACCATCAGCGCCTGCGTGTGCAGCGGGAACGCCTGCTGCCCGGTGGGCTTCCGCTATGACCTGGGGACCAACCGCTGCGTCTGCACCACCGACGCGTCCTGCGGCACCGCCGGCGTGCACAACCGCTGCGACCCGGTGAGCGGGACGTGCCGGTGCCGGGACGACCTGGGGTGTACGCCGCCGCCGGGGGGGACGCCGCAGTACTGCAACGCGCTGGGGTTCTGCCAGTCGCTCTCCTGCACCTCGGACCGCGACTGCCCGGTGAGCGCGGTCAACCCGACGTTCTGCGACATCACCACCGGGACCTGCATCCCGATCGTCGCCTGCACGCTGGATGACCACTGCCCGTTCGGGCAGATCTGCACCGCCAACCGGTGCCAGAGCGGCTGCCGGACCGACAACGGGTGCCCGCTGCGCCAGGCGTGCCTCAACGGCCAGTGCCAGAATTTCTGCCGGGACAACCAGCTCTGCTCGCAGTCGAACCAGTTCTGCAACACCAGCTCCGGCGTCTGCTCCGCCCAGCCCGGGCGGGTGGACTGCGCCAACTGCGGCAGCAACCCCTTCGCCTGCGGCAACGACCCCGACGCCGCCACCTGCCTGGTGTTCATCGCCGAGGGGCAGCAGCAAAGCTTCTGCGGGATGGCCTGCGAGGAGAACGAGGACTGCCCGTCGGGGTTCGACTGCGACGGGGTGATCTTCGGCTGCGGCTCCGAGGGCTCGGCCTGCCAGAGCGACAACGGGCAGACCGTCACCTGCAAGAGCTTCAACGTGGAGAACGAGGGCATCCAGCTCTACTGCGCGGATCCCCCCACCGGGCAGCCGCACGAGTACTTCCGCCGCTGCGGCCCCAGCTCGGGCTTCTGCCCGGCGAGCGTCTCGCCGTAGGCGCCTCCCGTATCCGTCGGTGGACAAGCACCACCCCGCCCCTCGTCTCAGCGGAGCGAGGCGGGCCACACGTCGCCGAGCCCGGCGGCGCGCGGTAGCCCGGCCACCGCGCCCAGGTGCTCGCACACGCGCGAGGCCACGTGACATGCGAAGCCGGCCAGCTCGAGCACCTCGCTTGCCGGCAGCCGCTCCAGCTCCGCCCGGCCGGAGCAGCGCCGGGTGAGGCCGTAGAGGAGCGCCGCCACGAACCCATCCCCCGCTCCGGTGGTGTCCACCACCCGGCATGGCGGCGCGGGGACGTCGATCAACCGCCCGCCAAACAGCAGCCGGGCCCCCGCCGCGCCCAGCGTCACCACGGGCAGCGGGACGCCCATCCGCTCCAGCGCGCGCAGGGCGGCGGACGGGTCGCGCTCTCCGGTGGCGAACTCGATCTCGTCGCCGGCCAGCTTGACCACCGCGCAGCACGGAAAGAGCTGGTCCAGGGTCCGCCGCAGCTCGGCCGTCTCCTTCCACACCTCCAACCGGAGGTTCGGATCGCAGCAGGCGATCTTCCCCGCGTCGCGCGCGGCGCGGAACATCCGGACCATCGCCCGCTGCGCCTCCGGGTAGAGCAGCGAGTTCGTCCCGCAGTGCACCGCGCGCGCCCGCGCCAGCAGCTCGAGGTCCACGTCCTCGTCCGAGAAGAGGAACTCCGCGGCGCGGGTGCGGTAGTGCGCGAAGGAACGCTCGCCGGTCCCGGTGAGGGAGATGAACACCAGCCCCGTCTTCCCCTCCTTCGTCTGGCGCAGGCGCGACACGTCCACGCCCTCCCCCGCCAGCCGCTCCCTCAGGAAGTCGCCGAACTCGTCCTGGCCCACCACCCCGGCCATGGCCGAACG
>DATBSS010000211.1:0-5091 GCA_036559665.1 Myxococcaceae bacterium | reverse complement strand
AAGGCGCGGGGTCACGGAATCTGGAGTAGGCTCAAGCCAATTGCGATCGGTCGCCGCCGGTTTCATGGCTGGGGCCGCTTCGGAGGAAACAGCCACATGAGCGCAGGCACGTCGGTACCTCAGAACGTTCCGCAGATCCCGGGGTTCCAGCTCACCGGGCTCCTCGGGCAGGGCGCCATGAGCCAGGTGTTCCGCGGGTTGCGCGAGGGACGCCCATACGCGATCAAGCTGATGAAGTCGGACGAGAGGCAGCACGACACCGACGCGGCCTTGCGCTTCCGCCGCGAGGCGTCCGTGATCGCCCGGCTGGACCACCCCGGCCTGGTCAAGGTGGTCGAGGTGGGCGAGTCCCAGGGGCGCCCCTTCCTGGTGATGGAGCTGGTGGAGGGCGAGAGCCTGGAGCAGCGGCTCAAGCGGGGTTCCCTCTCCGAGCCCGAGCTGCTGGCGGTCGCCAAGTCCGTGTCCCAGGGCCTCTCCGAGGTGCACCGGCACGGCCTGGTCCACCGCGACCTCAAGCCGGCCAACATCATCCTGCTCCCCAATGGGCAGGCGAAGATCATCGACTTCGGCTTCGTCGGGACGGTGGAGGAGGGCGGGTCGTCCGAGGGCGACGGCGAGGTGGTGGGCACCTTCCTGTACGCCGCCCCCGAGCAGACCGGCATGCTGAAGCGGAAGGTGGACAGCCGCGCGGACATCTACGCGCTGGGGGCCATCTTCTTCGAGTGCGCCACCGGCAAGCCGCCCTTCATGGCGCAGAACCTGGCGGAGCTTCTGCACATGCACGCCGCCATCAAGCCGCCCAACGCGCACGACGTGAACCCGGCGGTGCGGCCGGCGCTGGGCCTGATCATCAACAAGCTCCTCGCCAAGGACCCCGACGACCGGTACCAGACCTGCCTGGGCCTCCTGGCGGACCTGGAGTCCCTGGCGGAGCTGGAGGCGGCGCAGAAGTTCGGCCGGCCGGTGACGCTGGGTACCCGCGACGCGTCCCTGTACGGAGGGTTCGAGGTACCCCTGGTGGGGCGCGCCACCGAGATGACCTCGCTGGGCAAGTACTGGGCGCAGGCCCGCACCAAAAAGGGCGCCATGGTGCAGGTCGAGGGCGAGGGCGGCAGCGGGAAGACCCGCCTGGTGCGCGAGCTGATCAAGATGGCGCGCGCGGAGGGCGCCGTCATCCTCACCGGCAAGGCGCAGCAGGGCGAGCGGACCCCCTTCGGACCGCTGCGCGAGGCGTTGGACAACTACCTGAGCTCGCTGTTGAAGCTGCCCCAGGACGTGCAGGGCCCGGCGCTCCAGAAGATCAAGGCGGCGGCCGGCGACTTCGGCGGCATCGTGAAGCGGCTCTCCCGGTCGCTGCAGAACCTGTTCGCGGACGCCCGCGATCTTCCCCCGCTGGACCCGATGGACGAGCAGCGGCGCTTCTACGAGAAGGTCACGGACTTCCTGACGGAGATCATCAAGGGCGTCGGCCCCACCATCCTGCTGGTGGACGACGTGCAGTGGATCGACGAGGGCAGCACCGAGATCCTGCACCAACTGGTGGAGCGCGCGCGGGATCTGCCGCTGTTGATCGTGAGCGCCGCCCGCAACGACCCCCAGAGCGACGCCGCGCGGAGCGCCTTCCTGAAGCGGATGGGGGACTCCGTGTCGGAGACCTTCACCCTGGGAGCCCTGGACAACGTCTCCGTCAACGAGCTGGTCGCCGCGCACCTGGGCGGCAAGCGGCTGGATCCATCCGTGGTCGAGCGCATCAACGCGCGCGCGCGCGGCAACCCGTTCGCCCTGGGCGAGTACGTCCGCGCGCTGCTGGACGCGGGGATGATCCGGCCCACCTTCGGTTCGTGGACGGTGGACGCGACGCGCTTCCACGAGGCGGGCATCTCCAACGACGTGATCGCGCTGCTGGTCAACCGCATCCGGGCGCTGAGCGAAGGCACCCGGGCGGCGCTGGAGACGGCCGCGGTGATCGGCTTCGAGTTCCCCCTCTCCATCCTCACCGACTCCCTGGGGGGCAAGGTGGAGGTGACCCGGCGGGCGATGGAGGAGGCGCTGCGCGCCGGCCTGGTGGAGAAGGTGGACATCAGCTACCACTTCATCCACGACCGCGTGTACGAGGCCATGATCACCGGCATCGACCCTGCGCGGGCGCGCGACCTGAACCAGAGGGTCGCCGAGGCGCTGGAACGGCTGGGCGACCAGACCCCGGCCATGTTGCACGCGCTGGCCCGGCACTACGCGCGGGGCTACGCGGAGAAGCACCAGGACAAGATCTACGAGACCAGCCTGCGCGCCGGCGTCCACGCGCTGGAGAGCTTCTCCAACCAGGACGCGGTCGAGCTGCTGGGCCGGGCCTACCGGGCGGCCGAGATCGTCGGCGTCAGCGCCGAGAGCAAGGCCATGGTGTCCGAGTTGCTCGGCGTGGCCTGCACGCGCACGGGCCGGTTGGACGCCGCCACCGCGCACTTCCGCGGCGCGATGGCCCAGGGGAAGACCAAGGAAGACCAGTCGCGCCTCCACTACCTGCTGGGCAACGCGCTGGCCTCCAAGGGCCGCCAGCCGGAGGCCAGGGTCGAGCTGGAGCTGGCGCTGAAGCTGATCGGCGCGCCGGTGCCGGCGGGGAAGGGCGGCCAGATCTTCGCCATCCTCGGGAACCTGATCCGGTTCTGGTTCCAGAGGAGGACCGGGATCGGGTACGGGCGCGCCAAGGGTGAGGACCGGCGGCGCCTCGAGGCGATCAGCAACATCCAGGGCGCGCTGTCCCTGCTGGTCATCATGATGAACGACCCGCTGGCGATCATCCTGATCGCCACCCGGAACCTGACCAACGGCCACGCTCTGGGCACCTCCCGCGAATACGCCAAGGCCCTCGCGGACTGGGGGCTCTCCATGGGGTTGATGGGGGCCGGCGGGGTGGCCGACAAGTTCGGCAAGCTCGGCGTGGGCATGGCCCGGCAGCTCGGAGATCCGGAGACCCTGGTGCACTGCGCCTACGGGCACTCCATCGGACTGGAGATGGCAGGCGACGTCAATCGCGCGCAGAAGATGATGGAGGAGCTGCTGCCGGACATGCTCCGCTACGGCAACTCCTGGGACTCGTCCACCCTGATCGCCCAGATGTCGATCGCCGTCTTCGGGACCGGCCGGGCCCGCGAGTCGGTGGACTGGCTGCTGGGCCACATGGACACGCTGCACCGGGGCGGGTTCGCCTCCATGATCATCTTCGCGTTCAGCAACCTGTACGCCCAGCTCACCGTCCTGGGCCGCATCCCGGACGCCCTCAAGGCGCGCGACCAGGCCAGGCGCATGGTGGCCACCGCGACCGACACCATGGCCAAGGGGCACCACTGGTCCTCGTGCGTGTGGGCCCTGTACGAGCAGGGCGACTACGGCCCCGAGTTCGAGCACGCGGTGAAGGAGTTGGCCGCCCAGAAGCGCCGCGAGTTCCAGAACAGCCACGGGTTCGTGGCCCTCATGTACGCGCGGTTGGACCAGTTCCTCCGCGCCGCGGGCAAGGAGGCCCGGGCCAAGGCGCGAGAGCAGCTCAAGGCGGCGAAGAAGCTGTTCCTCACCCCGCCCCCGTGCGCCTTCGTCCCGTTCTGGAAGGTCCACGCCTCGGTGGTCGACGCCGCGGTGGCGCGTTCGGAGAAGCAGTACCGCAAGGCCAAGAAGCTCCTGGACGACGCGACCGAGGTCGCCAACCAGTTCAACAACCTGTGGGCCAGGTGGTGCATCGCCCGCGAGCGGGCCCGGCTGGCCTCCGAGACGGGGGACGAGCAGAACGCGCGCCGCCAGGTGGAGACCGCGGTGAACATCGCCCGGCGCGAGGGCTGGCAGGGCCGCGTCAGCTCGCTGGAGCGCGAGTTCGGCGCGCTGGCCAGGCCGCCGGTCCAGGTCCGCGAGCAGGAGTCGGTGGTCACCCAGGGGGCGCCGTCGCCCAACCCGGCGGCGGGCAGCCAGTGGTTCTCTTCCCGCACCGGCGCCAAGGTCCGGATGATCGAGACCGAGCGCCAGATGGAGGCGCTGCTCCAGGTCAGCCTGGCCACCGCCTCCTCGCTGGACCCGGTGGAGCAGGCGCGCGCCGCGCTGGACGAGCTGGTGATGCTGCTGGGGGCGGAGCGCGCCTTCCTCTTCGCGGTGGACCCGCAGCGCGGAGGCCTGGAGATGCAGGCCGGGCGCGATGCGTCGAAGAACGACCTGCTGGCGCTCTCCGGCTTCTCCAGCACGGTGGTCAACAAGGCCTTCAGCACCGGCGAGGCGCTGGTGGTCTCCGGCACGGACGAGGGCGAAGCGCTGGGCTCGGAGTCGGCGGTGGCCCACAACCTGCGCAGCATCATGGCGGCGCCGCTGATGATGCGGGACAGCAAGCTGGGCGTGGTCTACCTGGACAGCACCCTGGCCAAGGGCATGTTCGGCAAGCAGCACCTGCGCGTGCTCCAGCCGATCTGCAACTTCATCGCCATCTCGCTCCAGACGGGCCGGATGGCGCGGGTGGAGGCCACCCAGAAGGCGCTGGAGAAGGACATGCAGCTCACCGCCGCCGTGCAGTCGCTCTTCTTGCCCAAGGAGGTGACGTCGAAGAACGCCGCGGTCGGGGTATCGGGCTACTACCGCCCGGCCACGCAGTGCGGCGGCGACTGGTGGTGGTACGAGCCCATGGGCGACAAGGGGATGCGCGTCCTGCTGGGCGACGTCACCGGCCACGGCGCCGCCTCCGCCATGGTGACCGCGTCGGTGGCCTCGGCGTTCCAGTTCCTCAGGCGCACCGCCACCGGCCGCAACACCGCGGAGCTGGTCCAGGAGCTGGGACAGCACCTGCGCAACACCACCGAGGGCGCCTACTACATGACCCTCTCCGCGGTGGAGTTGGACGGGGCGGCCGGGAAGCTGCGCTGGTGGAACGCCGGCTCGCCGCCGCTGTTCATCCGCCGGAAGACCGGGGAGATCGAGGTGGTCAACCTCCCCGGCGCGCCGCTGGGCTCCTCCGGGGCGCCGCCGGGCTTCACCGAGGTGGACGTGGCCCCCGGCGAGCGGATCCTGGTCTTCACCGACGGCGTGAGCGAGCTGAACCTGCCCAACAAGAAGCAGTTGGGG
>DATBSS010000210.1:0-15906 GCA_036559665.1 Myxococcaceae bacterium | reverse complement strand
CCGGACCACAGGCCCATCGGCGTGTTCGACTCCGGCGTGGGCGGGCTGACCGTGTTGCGGGCGCTGATGGCCCGGCTCCCGGGCGAGCGGACGGTGTACCTGGGCGACACGGCGCGCGTGCCGTACGGGACGAAGTCCGCGGACGTGGTGACGCGGTACTCGGTGCGCAACGCGGAGCTGCTGCTGAAGCACGACATCAAGCTGCTGGTGGTGGCGTGCAACACGGCGTCCGCGGTGGCGATGCCGGCGCTGGCGCAGAAGCTGGAGATCCCGGTGCTGGGGGTGATCGAACCCGGCGCCCGGGCGGCGGCGGCGCGGTCGCGGAGCGGGCGGGTGGGCGTGATCGGCACCCAGGGCACGGTGCGGTCGGGCGCGTACCAACGGGCGCTGGAGGCGGAGCGGCCGGGGGTGGCGGTGACGGCGCGCGCGTGCCCGCTGTTCGTGCCGCTGGCGGAGGAGGGCTGGACCACCGGGGACGTGCCGCTGATGGTGGCGCGGAGGTACCTCGCGGAGTTGGCGGCGGCGGAGGTGGATACGCTGGTGCTGGGGTGCACGCACTACCCGCTGCTCCGCGGCGTGATTGCCGAGGCAGTGGGGCCGGAGGTGGCGCTGGTAGATTCCGCGGAGGCGACGGCCGAAGCGGTCGCGGCGCTGCTCGAGACGCGAGGCGCGCTGAACGGCGACCCGAACCCGGAGCACCGCTACTTCCTCACCGACGTTCCCGGGCACTTCGCCGACGTGGCGGCGCGGTTTCTTGGGAAGAGGGTCGAGTCAGTCGAGCAGGTCGACATCGCGTAGAGGTAGAATGGGCGCGTGATCGATGAGCTGGATCAGGCCGTCCTGCTGCGTTCGGTGTTCCCGAGCTACGGACCTGCGTGGGAAGCGGCCATCGACTACGGCATCGACGTTTCTCTGCTCACTGACTTCCTCTCGCTCACTCCGGAGCAACGGGCTCGACGTCTGACTGGTTCGCTACGTTGGACGCGTGCATCTGGTCCTGGGGGCGAAGAGAGCGTGACGATCGACGTGGAAGCATTGCTCCGCCGGCTGGTGGCGGCCGGAGTCGAGTTCGTGGTGGTGGGTGGCGTCGCCGCGAGGGCGCACGGGTCCGCAATGTTGACGCAGGATCTGGACGTTGTGGCGCCCCTCACGGTGGAGAACATCCGGCGTCTGCTGACGGCAGTGGGAGATCTGAACCCACGGTATGCCCTGACGCTCGACAAGCGGCGGGTCACTGAATCAGCCGAATACCTGGCGGCTTTCAAGAACCTCTACCTGCTTACGGATCTGGGCCGCCTCGACGTCCTTGGCTCGGTGGAGCCGATCGGCACCTACGAAGTGGTCGCCCAGCATGCGGAGGAGACCACCCTGCTCGGACCCACGGTTCGAGTCATCGGCATCGAAGACCTCATCACCGTCAAAGCCCACGTCGGCCGCCCCAAGGACCGCCACGCAGAGTTGGAGCTGCGTGCCATCCGCGAGCTCCGGGCCAAGCGCTAGCCCCGGCGGCGCGCCTGGATGGCGTCGTGGAACCAGCCCACCGGTTCCTCCAGCCCACCGAAGATGAGGTCCGGCCCGGCGCGCGCGACCAGCCCGGCCTGCATCTCCTCCGCGGCGAAGAGGTCCTCGCCGCCGAACACCTTCTCCTCGATGAGCTGGTACGACTTCTCGAAGTGGCGCTTCGCCTTCTCCGTCTGCGGAGCCTGTTCCACCAGCATCGAGTGGTGCCACTGGAGCCGGTCGGTGGCCAGCGGGGTGAAGCTCATCACGCTCGTGAAGTCCGGGTGGAACACCACCACCGCGCAGGGAAAGAGGAAGTAGCTGGGGGTCACGAGCTCACGCAGCGGGAGCCCGTCCCCGCCGTCGCGGGCGGCCTTCCTGGCGGTGGCGGAGCGGATGTGGTCGCCCGCGCGCTCGGCGGTGAACACGCTGTCGACGAAGAAGCGGAACAGCGAGTCCCGGTGCAGCCGGGCCACGTGGTAGGCCTCCAGGAACGCCTCGGCGATCAGCTTCCAGTTCGCCTTCCGCACTGACGTGGCGCGGCGGTAGAGCACGTGCCCCGGCAACCCCAGCGACTCCAGCTCCTCGCCGATCTCCGCCGTGCCCGCAGGCAGCTCCGGCTCCGCCCTGTCCCCTCCCGCCGGCGACAGCGTCACCCACAAAAGGCCGTGGCGCTCGGCGAGCGGGAGCTGGACCAGCGACGCCTTCGCCGTCTCCGGGAACGCCTCCGCGTGCGGGACGTGGATCAGCGACCCATCCAGCCCGTACGTCCAGGCGTGGTACGGGCAGACCAGCGCCTTGCGCGGTTCGCACCCGCCCGGCGCCAGCAGCCGGGTGGCCCGGTGGCGGCAGGCGTTGAGGAACGCGCGCGCCGTCCCGCCCGCGTCGCGCGACAGCAGCACCGGCACCCCCGCCACCTCCAGCGCCAGCACCGTCCCCGGGCCCGGCAACTCCGAACCGTGCGCCACCACCAGCGGCAGCTTGCGGAACAGCGCCTCCCGCTCCCACGCCAGCTCCCCTTCGTCCAGGTAGCGGGAGATGGGGATCCGGCGTTCGGCCGGGGTGCAGGAGAGGCGGGGCTCCCGGGCCGCCGCCACGGCGCGGCCGGCCATCGACTGGACTCGAGGGTGCGTCATCCCGCTACGACAGTAGCTGGGTGAGGCGCGGGATCAACGCGATCAGGCCGCCCAGCAACAGCCCCAGACCCACCCAGAGGGCGGCCCGGACCTTCCGCGGGCTCACCGGGGTGGCCTGCTCCGCGACGTCGCAGGCCACGAGACGGGAGACCTCCTCCAGCCCCTGGTCCGCCAACCGGTCCTGGGGGCGCTGGGCGAGGTAGATCAGGTACAGCCGGCCCAGCTCGGAGAGCAGGCCCTGGCGCTCCGCCAGCTTGATCAGCGCCGCGTGCGCGTCCGGGCGCTCCCAGCCGGCGACCAGCGCCTTCCACGGCTCGGCGAGCAGGAAGGGCGGGGCGAACGCGCCCTGGTTCCGGAAGCGCGCGTCCAGTCCGCACTGGGCGCAATTGGTCATCGCGCCGCCGCCAAGTGGGGCGATGCACTTGGGACAGTAGCTCGGCGGCGGCGCGAAAGGGTCTACGGGAAGGTCATCGAGCGACAGCGTGTCGTTCGGAATGTCGGGCGGGGGCGGCGGGACCGCGGCCAGCGGGCCGGAGCGCCTGGGGCGCGGGCCCTGGGTTAGCTCGCCGATCTGCACCTCACCGCTGCACTGGCTGCACACCGCGAACACCAACCCTCCCTCCGCGCGGAAGGAGGTCGGCTCGGTGAGCTGATCGCACTTCAGGCAGATCAGCATGGCTGATCCGCCTTTCGTCATCTGGCGTGCGAGGTTGGTACTGGGCATCGGAAGGGTGCCGGATGGTGTGATCGCGACGGCTTCCTGCATAGAGTGGAAACACCCATGGCCGCAGGGCGAGATCCCCCAACTGGCCCGGAGCGCTACGCGGCCATCGACATCGGCACCAACTCCGTCTTGTTGCTGGTGGCGGAGCGCCGTGACGGGCGTTTTGCCGCGGTGGCGGAACGCGCGGAGATCACCCGGCTCGGACGCGGAGTGGATCGGACCGGCGCCCTCTCGGCGGAGGGGATGGAGGCCACCCTGCGCTGCCTGGAGTCCTACGCCGCCGAGGCGCGGGCGCTGGGGGCCCGGCAGATCGCCGCCATCGCCACCAGCGCCGCGCGCGACGCGTCCAACGGGGAACGGTTCCTGGGGCAGGCGCGCGAGCGCGCCGGGGTGTCGGTGGAGATCATCTCCGGCGACGAGGAGGCGGAGCTGGCCTTCGCCGCCGCCGCCGCCGACTTCGGGAGCGGCCCGCTGGTGGTGGCCGACATCGGCGGCGGGTCCACCGAATTCATCTACGGCGCGGGGACGGTCCAGTACCGCCGGAGCTTCGACGTGGGCTCGGTGCGCCTGACCGAGCGCTTCGTCACCGCCCACCCCGTCCCCGGACCCGAGCGCGCCGCCGTCCGCGCCCACCTCCGGGACGCCTTCGCCGCCCTCCCGCCGCCGCCCTCCGGGGCCCGGCTGGTCGGCATCGCCGGCACGGTGACCACGCTCTACGCCGTCCAGCACCGGGTGGACCCGTACGACGCCGCGCGCGTCCACGGCCGCGACCTCCACCGCGCGGAGCTGGCGGCGCTGGCGGAGGCGCTCTGCGGCGCCTCGCTGGAAGAGCGCCGGCGGATGCCCGGCCTGCAGCCCGGGCGCGCGGACGTCATCTGCGCCGGGGCGCTCATCCTCGAAGCGGCGATGGACCGGCTGCAGGGCTCCACCTGCACCGTCAGCGACCGCGGCGTGCGCTGGGGGCTCATCGCGCGCCGCTTCGGGGGCGCATGAGCGAGACGAAGACGCGAGGGGCCGGCTTCTCCCTGGGCGTGCTGACGCTGGTCAACCTGCTCAACTACCTGGACCGCTACATCGTGGCCGGGGTGGTGCCGCGGGTGCAGGCGGAGTTCGGCCTGAACAACACCCAGGCCGGGGCGCTGGGGACGGTGTTCGTCCTCGTCTACATGGTGGCCTCGCCCGTGGGCGGCTTCCTGGGCGACCGCATCCAGCGGCGGCACGTGGTGGCGGGAAGCGTGTTCCTCTGGAGCCTGGCCACGGTGGGCTCGGGCCTGGCCGGGACGTACGTGGCGCTGCTGGGCGCGCGCGCCGTGCTGGGCGTGGGTGAGGCCGGCTACGGGTCCGTGGGCCCGGCCATCATCTCCGACCTGTACCCGCGCGACCGCCGCACCCGGATGCTGGCCATCTTCTTCGTCGCCCTGCCGGTGGGCGCGGCGCTGGGCTACGCGGTGGGCGGGTGGATCGGCGCCACCTACTCCTGGCGGCTGGCCTTCTTCATCGGCGGCGCGCCCGGCCTGGTGCTGGCCTTCCTGATGCTCTTCACCCCGGAGCCCGCGCGCGGCGCCACCGAGACGGAGCCCGTGGTCCACGAGAAGATCCCGTTCGCCGAGGGGCTGCGGCGCCTGCGGCCGAACCGCGTCTACTGGGCGGCCACCGCCGGGCTCACCGCGGTGACGTTCGCCATGGGCGGGCTGGGCTACTGGATGCCCAAGTTCCTGGAGGCGGAGCGCGGCATCGACCCGGGCCGGGCCGGCTTCCTCTTCGGCGCCGTCACCGCGGTGGCGGGGCTGGCCGGGACGATGCTGGGCGGCGTGCTGGGGGACCGCGCGGACCGGCGCCGGCAGGGCGGCGGGCTGTGGGTCAGCGGGATGGGGATGATCGCCGGCGCGCCGTTCATGGTCCTCGCCGCCACGGTGCAGGGTGAGGCGGCGATCTACGCCGCGGCCTTCGCGGCGGAGCTGCTGCTGTTCATGAACACCGCGCCCATCAACGCCGCCATCGTCAACTCCATCCCGCCCAGCTACCGGACCTTCGCCATCGGCGTTTCCAACCTCATGCTGCACGCGCTGGGCGACGCCATCTCGCCCTCGGCCATCGGCGCGGTGGCGGACGCCAGCAGCGTGGCGATGGCCATCCGCGCCAACGCCCTCCCGGTGGTGCTGGGAGGGCTGATCCTCGCCTGGGGCGCCCGCCAGGCCCGGCTGGCCGGGGCGGGCGCCGCCACCGCGCCCGCTAGTTGATCACCACGTCGCAGGTGCAGGAGCCCTCGAAGCACTCGTTCCCGCTGCTGTCCACGCAGAGCAGGCCGGCGCAGCAGTCCAGGTTCCTCGTGCACACGTCGTTCCGCTTCTTGCAGAGCTGCGGCGCCTGGTCGTCGCGCTGCACGCAGGACGACACGTCGAAGAGCATGAACACCAGCGCCTTCTCCTGGGCGGTCATCACCCCTGGGGCGCAGTCGTGCGGGAAGGTGCCGTCGTCGCCATTGGTGATCAGCGCGGACGTGGTGACGTGGAAGTTGCTGAACACCACGCGGCCGCACTGGGTGCCGGCGTCCCCGTCCGGGAGCGCCGGCGGCGCGTAGGGCGTGTTGAAGGTGAGGTGCTGCACCGAGTGCCCGGCGTCGTTCCTGGTGTTGAAGCCGGAGAGCCAGGTGGTGGCGCCGCCGTCCGTTCCGGAGACGTCGTGCCGCGGATCGTGGACGTCGAGCTTCGCGAAGGTGGTGGAGGCGCCCGCGTCCCACAGCCATTGCGCGAAGGCGGCACCCTTGGGGAACGTCTGGTTGACGTCCACCACGAACGGGTCCGCCGGAGCGTTGTTCCGGTTCGGGTCCGGCGTCCACCTGGCGGTGGCGGGGAACGGGTCCTGCGCGAACGCCATCCACACGTAGCCGTAGTGCGTGGTGAAGAGGCGGCCGCCCCCCCCGGTGTAGTTGATCAGGTTCTGGGTCCAGGCCTTCTGCGTGTTGCCGGGGTTGAGCCCGAACTTCTCGCTGCCAATGCAGGGCAGCAGCACCACGTCGTACTTGTTGAGCGTGCCGGCGTCGGAGACCAGCTGCGTCACGTCCAGGAACCCGGCGGAGTTCTGGAGGCCGCCGTTGTGGCCGTTGCTGCTGTTGGTGGGGTCCCGGAAGAAGTGGATGCGGCCGTTGCCCGAAGGGGCCGTCATCTCGCCGGTGGAGACGCCCATCTTCAGCAGCAGGCACTCGAACGGGTCGGCGTTCCCGGTGGCGATGGCCATCTGCGGGATGTCGCCCTCGGACTGGTTCCGCGGCAGGTGGAGCAGGCTCGCGTCGGTGATGGGCTGGGTGGTGCAGGCCTGCACGTTGAAGGGCACCAGGAACTGGCGGCGCCACTTCCCGACCTGGATGACCAGCGGGATTTGCGCGCCCACCGGGACGTTGTCCAGCTCGAACTTGCCGTCCGGGCCCGTGAGCGTGATCGCCACCGGGTTGCCCGTGACCAGGGAGCCGCACTGGTCGCAGGTCACGCCGTTGGGCAACGGCTGCAACGCGGAGTTCGGCACGTAGACGATGGCGTTGTAGAGCGCGACCTGGCCGCTGGGGTCGTAGACGGAGCCGGTGAGGCGCGTCGTGCCCCCACCCGGGCAGGTGACCTGCCTGCACTCGAGGTTGACGCAGGGACGAGTCCCCGAGTCCTGGCCGCCGTCACCGGCGTCACCGGCGTCGTTCCCCCCGCCGCCGCCATCTCCCCCATCGCCGTTGTCCGGGACGCAGATCCCGGCCGGGTTGCACACCTCACTGGACGCGCAATCGTCCTGGCTGTTGCAGCGCTTCTCCCCGCACTGGCAGGCTGCCCATGCCATGACGAGCGAACACAACACGACCGTACCGAAGCCAAATCGCATCGGGTCTTCTCCATCTTTGTAGACGCCAGGGAGACCCGATCATCGTCCCCCGTCCCAGGCCCCGGGAGGAAGAGGGAAATCGCCCCGGGCGTGTAGAAACTGACTACCGGGCCTCACGTTGGGGGTTGAAAGGCTCCGAGGTCAGTCGGGGGCGCAGCTCCGTCGCGATGGATTCGATCTCCGCCGCCAGCTTCTCGCCCTGGGCCAGCAGCCGCGCCTTGAGGCTCCCGCGGTCGCCCAGGCGGAAGAAGACCTGGGCATCGCGCAGCACCTCCCGCCAGTGCTCCAGGAAGTAGCGGGTGAACAGCGCCAGCGGGAGCGCGGCCAGCAGCGCGAAGACGGCCCAGCCCGGCCCCAGCCAGCGCCAGGCGCCCAGCGCCAGCCCGGCGATCACCAGTGGCGCCAGCGCCAGCGCGCCGATGAACTTCACCGTGGCCTGCTGGTCCAGCTCCACGTCCAACCTGCGGTTGAGCCAGCGCGGGATGTAGAATGGCAGCGCGAACAGGACCAGCCCCAGCAGGAACAGCGGCAGGCCGAAGAGCATGGCCAGGAGGTTCCGCAGGGTGAACATCCACACCTGGTCGCGCCGGTAGACCAGGCCCAGGTCGCGCGGGTTGGACCGCACCAACTCCAGCCGGCGCCGGTAGCTCTGCACCTCGCCGCGCAGCCGCTGGTAGCGCTCGGGTTGCTCGGCGCGGAAGAGCTGGATGCCCTGGGCGAAGCGGCGGAGGCGGTCCGGGTCGTGGGCGCGCTCGCCCAGCTTGAGCGAGTACAGCTCCTCCCCGGTCTGGATGACGGGCAGGTCCTCCCAGGACTCCAGATTCAGCGTCACCCGCCGGAGCCCGGCCTCGATCTGGTCGGTGAGCGCGCGCACCGCCGGCGCCTCGTCCTGGCCCTCGGGCGGCAGGTAGTCCATCACCGCGATGGGCGGGTCCACGTCCACCAGCACCTCGCTGCGGAAGCGGTGCTTCTGCGCGTAGGTGAGGCCCACCGGGATGATCCGCACCTTCGCGCCCGCCCGCGCCGCGCGGAAGGCGATCCGCGCCGCGCCCGTCTTCAGCGCGGCCAGCGAGGGCTCCGAGTGGCTCTTGCCCTCCGGGAACAGGGTGATGGCGCCGCCGGACATCAACGCCCCCGCCGCCGCCTCGAACGTCCCCTCGTTCTTCTCCATCAGCGCGGGGTTGTCCTGCTTGCGGTACACCGGCAGCGCGCCCAGGCCGCGGAGGATGGCACCCATCACCGGCATCCGGAACAGCGGCTCCTTGGCCAGGAAGGTGACGCGCCGGCTGGAGAGCACGAACACCAGCGCCGGGTCGATGATCGCGTTGGGGTGGTTGCCCACGAACATCACCGGGCCCTCGGCGTCGTCGGGGCGCCGCCGCACGGTGATCCGGTAGAACAGCCGCAGCCCGAAGCCGACCACCGCTCGGATGAACCGGTAGAACACGCGTGGCCCCCGTCTAGAACAGGCCGATGTTGAAATGGAAGTTGAAGCGCTGCTCGTTGACCAGGAGGTCCGGCAGCAGGTTGAAGCCCATGTCCAGCGCCAGCGGGCCAATGGGCGTCTCGTAGCGGATGCCGGCGCCGGCCACCGGCCGCACCTCGAAGGTCCGGAAGGCGCTGAGGTCCGACCACAGGTTCCCCGCCTCGAAGAACACGCCCAGGTCCATGGCCCCCAGCAACGGGAAGCGCAGCTCCAGCTTGCCCAGCCCGAACATCTCGCCGCCCTCGGAGGGGATCTGCGAACCGCCCAGCAGCGCCAGCGCCGCCCGGCTGCACCCGGTGCGGCTCACCAGCGCGGCGCAGGCCCGGCGGTCGGTGCGCAGGTCGTCCCGCCGGTCCTGGGGGAGCAGGCCGTCCTCGGGGAAGCCGCGCAGGGTGGTGAAGCCGCCCATGTAGAAGCGCTTCGGCGCCGGCAGCGGCTGGCTGGGCAGCAGCGGGACGAAGCGCCCGGCGCGCAGCGACGCCGCCAGCACCACCCGCCGGGCCAGCGGCACGTACCCGGTGACGTAGCCCTGCGCCTTCATGCCCAGCAGCGGGTAGCGCCGCTGGAGGCTGGAGGTCAGCTCCGCCGTCGCGGACGCCACCACCCCGCGCGTCGGGTTGGCGGGGTCGTCCCGCAGGTCGAGCGTCAGCGACGGCGCCACCGACTGGAGGACGAAGGTGCCGAACTGGAAGAAGCGCCGCTCCTGGTCGGTGAGCAGGTCCGCCAGGCCTCCCGATCCGCAGTCGAACGACTGCCCGCGCAGCTGGTACGTGCAGACCTGGTCCAGCTCCAGGTTGTACTGAAGCGACGCGGTGAGGAAGCGGGTCAGCTGCCAGTCCACGCCGGAGATGCCCGCCAGCGTGGCGTACTGGAAGGAGGGCCGGAACGCGCGCTCGCCCACCAGGTCCAGGTGCGCGCCGATGCTGGCGGGCAACAGCTGGAGGATCCGCGGCGCCCGCAGGGACACCGTGACCTTGCCGCCCATGCCGTACCAGGCGGAGGGCTGGGAGAAGTCGCGCCGGTCGTCGCTGCGCAGGCCGAAGCCGGAGGAGACGGTCTGGCCGGCGCCGACCCAGTGGATCTTCCCGCGCCCGTCCAGGTTCACCGCCTGGCCGAAGATGTTGGGGTACGACCCGTCGAGGAGGATCCGCGGCCCGTCCACCGCCGAGAAGCCGACGCCCACCTCGCCTTCGGTGGTGGGCCGCTCCGTCAGCTTCACCTGGAGGTCCTTCTGCGCCTCCGCCAGCTCCGGCTGCTCCAGGACCACCGCCACCTGCCGGTAGCCGCCCAGGTTGATCAGCGCGCGCTGGCTGTCCAGGAGCCGCTCCGGGTTGAGGACGTCCCCCGACTTGAGCGGGACGTTGGCCAGCACCACCTGGCGGTCGCTCTTCTCCGCGCCCTGGAGCGAGATCTGCCCCACCCGCACCTGCGGCCCGGGGTCCACCTTGTACGCGACGTCCATCTCCGCCCCGTCTTCGGAGAGGCGGGTGGCCGGGTCCACGCGGCCGTAGAGGTACCCCTGCCGGGCCAGCTGCTGGAGCAGCTCCTGGCGCCCCCGCTCCACGAACGCCATGGAGACCGCGTCGCCCCGCTGCAGCGGCAGCGCGGACACCGGGACCTGCACCTCCGGCGGCAGGCCCGTCACGCCCATGGAGGCGACCCGCGTGCGCGGGCCCTCCTTCACCTCGAAGCGCACCCGCCCGGTGCGCCGCAGCGGGTCGATCACCGCCTCCGCCAGCTGCGCCCGGGCGGAGAGGTAGCCGTGGTCGCGGTACAGCTCGGTGATGGCGTTCCCCGCGTCGCGGTAGGCCTCCTCGCTGTACACCGTCTCCGGCTCCAGCGGCGGCGGCTCGCTGCCGCCCGGCCGCGCCGACCGGCCCTCGACCTGCAGCGAGTCGAAGGTGCGGGCGCCGGCCGGGATGGGCTCGTGGCGCCGCACCGCCGCGCGCACCTGCTCCAGCAGCTCCCCCGAGCTCAAGTACCGGTTCCCGTTGAAGAGCAGCGAGGTGACGCGGAGCCTCGGGCCCTCGGTGACGTTGAAGGTGAGCAGCGCCTCCTTGCCGCCCGAGGAGAGCACCTCCTCCGGCCGGACGTGGGACTCGAACCAGCCGCGCGACTGGTAGTAGCTCTCCAGCCGCCGCGACAGCCGCGCCGCCAGCGGGGTGTCCAGCGCCTCGGTGGCGTCGTAGTCCAGCACCGCCTCGAGCACCGCGTCCGGGACGTGGTGGTTCCGGTGGAAGTGCGCGCGGTAGCGCGGGCCGGAGTGGATGGGCAGCGACACCGTGGCCCAGGGCGCCGCCAGGCCGACGATCGGCTCCCCCACGCTGGCGCGCCAGTAGCGCAGCCCGCGCAGCTCGGCGCGGAGCTTCTCCAGGCCCTCGGCGAGCGCGGCGCGGTCCAGCACGCCGCCCACCGACAGCCTGGCGGTCGACAGGACGTGGTCCAGCGTCATCCCGCCCGGGTCCCCGGCGACGGAGATCTGCTTGACGCGGGTCGGTTCGCCCTCGTTGACCTGGAGGACCAGCGACGTCTGCTGGCCGCCCTCGTCGTACGGGTCCATGGAGGCGGTGGCCTGGTCGTAGCCGCGCTGGCGGTACAGCTCCTCCACCCGGTCCAGCGCCTTCTGCTGCACGTCCTCGGTGAACTCTCCCCTCGGCGCCAGCCCGGCGGCCTTCAAGAGCACGGAGGCCGGGAACGACTGGTTCCCCTCCACCACCACGTCCTTGATGACCTGGCGGGCGGTCATGTCGAACACCACCCGAACGCCGCCGGGCGCGGGCACCACCCGGACCTCGGCGCTTCCGAACAGGCTGGTCGCGAAGAGGCGGAGCAGGGAGCGGCGCACCTCGCGCAGGGAGACCGGCCGCCCGGCCCGCACCTCCAGCTTCACGTCGGGCGGGACCGGGATGCCCGGCGGCGTGCTCACCTCCACCGCGGTGACCGTGGGCCGCGGCTCGTCCCCCGGCTCCACCTGCTCCTGGGCGAGCGCGGCCGAGGCGAGGAGCGCGCCCCAGAGCGGCGCCGCCCGCCCCCTCACTTCACCTCCCAGTGGAGCTTGAGGTCCACGCCCAGGTTCCCCAGGTCGCCGGAGGTGCTGTTCTCATTGTCCCACTGCCCCTGCACCAGCACGCCGTCCAGCAGGCGGTACTCGGCGCGCGCGCGGGTCCCGCGGCCGGAGAAGGGCCGGGTCAGCTCCAGCTTGAGGTCGTCCGTGAGCAGGCGGGTTTCGATCTGCGCCGCCGGCTCCATCTGGTGGAGCACGTCGTTGTAGCTGGTGGAGAAGTGGAAGGAGAGGTCCTTCACCAGCTGGGTGTTCTTGGGGAGGAAGCGCTGCACCTCGCGGTCCAACCCGGACGCGTTGTAGAGCGCCTCCGCCGCCAGGTAGGTCGCCGTCTCCACGCCGGTGGACTGGCTCTTGTCCTTGGAAGTGACGCCCAGGGTGAGCAGCGAGAGCACGTCCGCCTCGGCCAGCATCGGCTCCGAGGTGAGGATGACCTTCGGCTCGCTCGGCTTGCCGAAGGCGTGCAGCCGCACCAGGTACTCGCGCACCTGGGACTGGGCGTGCAGGTCGAAGATCGCGTCCACCGAGTAGCGGTCCTTCAGCTCGATCAAAAGCTCGCTCACGTCGAAGCGGTTCTGCCGGAAGAAGACCTTGCTCCCTTCGGCCGCCTCAATGGTGCCGATCAACCCGGGGCGCGCGTTGCTGCCGGTGAGGGTGATCCGCCCCTGGAAGCGGGCGCGGGCCAGGTTGTTCTCCACCCGGACGTCGCCCAGGTCCGCGCTCACGTTGAACTTCAGCCAGTCCTTGCGCCGGTCCGTCTGGGAGGACTGGACCAGCCGTTCGCGGGTGCGGGCGAAGTCCTTGAGGAACGCCTCCAGGTCCATGGGCCGCGCGTAGCGGAGGTGGTCCACGGTGAGGCCGCCGGCCAGCACCATCGAGTCCGGGTCGCCGTACGCCTCCAGCGCGCCGGAGGTGGTGAAGGGGAGGTCCTCCGCCGGCCGCATGGCGATCTCGTCCATCTGGAGCTGGACGTGCATGCAGGGGCTGGGGCTGCACCCGCGCCGGATCTGGAACTGGTCCATCTCCACGTAGCCCTGGAGGGCGACCCGGCCGTCGTTGAGCACCCCGTCCAGGTTGGAGACGCGGGCCTGCCGCTCGGAGAACTCGACGTCGCCGGAGAGGGAGCGGAGCTGGAACGGCTGGTCGCGCAGCGAGAAGCGGACGTCGCGGATCCGCGCCGTCCCCAGCACCGCCGGCGAGGAGAGCGGTCCGGTGGCGTTGGCGGACACCTCCACCTGGCCGCCGGCGCGCTCCAGGCCGGGGAGGAAGGAGGCTAAAAGCCGCATGTCCGCGGCGCCCTGCGCCTTCACGTCCAGCGTCTCCGGGCCCAGCCAGCCGCCGGCGCTCAGCTGGGTGTCCGGGCCGGTGAGCACCAGCCCGTCCACGAACAGCCGGCCCCGTTCGAGCCGGACGTTCACCGGCGCCGCGCTCTGGGCGGCGAAGTCCCCGCGGGAGAGCGAGAGTTGCTCCACCTTCGCCTGCACCACCGCCGAATCCTTCGTCTTCACCTCGCCGCGCGCGTTGATGGAGCCGGAGACGGAGCCGGAGAGGCCCTGGGAGATGGCGGTGTCCGGCAGCAGCGGGCGGATCTCCGGGAGGGCGAGCGACAGCCGGAGCTGGTACGGGATGGGCGCCTTGAGCGTCATCTTCAAGACGCCGCTGGCGGCGTCGAACGGCCGCCCGATGACCTCCAGCTCGCGCCCCTGGATGCGGGCGTTGAGGTTCATGATGCCCAGCGACTGGTCGGCGAAGGTCACCCGCGGCGAGCTCAGGTAGGTCTCCACCACCGGCACCTCGCGGTCGCCGGTCACCCGGCCGGAGACCTGCACCTTCCCGGTCACGCCCATCTGCCGGGCCAGCTTCGGGCCCACCAGCTCCTCCAGGTCCAGGTCGTCGCCGTGGAAGCGGTAGCGCAGCGGCCCGCCCCCGAAGGTGAAGCTGCCCTCCGCCTCCAGCCGGCCGGAGGCGCCCCACAGGCGGGCCTCCGCCAGCTCCATCACCTCGCCGTTCTTGAATTCCAGCCTGGCGCGCCCGCGGCCGATGTCGCGCCCGTAGTAGGTGAGCCGGGAGAGGTCCAGGTCGATGGTCCCGCCGAACCGGTCGAAGGGGCCGCGCAGCTCCACGCTGCCCGCCGCGTCGCCGAACAGCTCGCCCTGGAACAACTCCACGCTGGAGTGGAGGCGGAGGATCATCTCCACCAGGTCCTCGACCCGGCCGCGCGGGACGTTGAGCGACAGCCGCATCGCCCCGTTCTTCTCCTTTCCCCAGTCCAGGTCCACCGAGCCTGAGTACGGCGTCTTCCCCTTCTGGCCGGTGACGTTCGACAGGTGGAGCGCGCGGTGGTCGTAGGCCAGCTCGCCCTGCAGCGTGCCCAGGTTGTAGTCCCAGAACGCCATGTCCCGGGCCGACAGCTGCGCCTCCGCCCGGACGTCGCGGTACGGCCCGTGGAGGGAGAAGGAGACCTGGCTCGAACCGCGCCAGTCGAACCTGGCCAGGTGCCCCAGCTCGGAGAGATCCAGCTCCGCCTTTCCATCCAGCTGCATCCCCGCCTCCTCGGCGTAGCGCAGCTGGCCCTTGACCGAGACCTTCGACCGGCCGGCGGTGGCGTCGATCTGCGTCAGCTCCACCCGGTCCGGCAGCACCTGGAAGGTGCCTTTGGCCTGCCCCTCCTTGAATTCGAGGATGGGACTCCCCTCCGCGGGCGCGTCCCAGGCGCGGGAGGTGAGCTTGAAGTCCTGGATGCCGAGGTCGCCTTCGCCCTCCAGCTGGAGCGGGTTGCCGGTGCCGGCGAGCAGCACCCGGCCGGAGGTGACCACGTTCACCCAGGCGCCCTTCATCCCCACCACGTCCAGCACGGGGCCCAGCTCGGCCCGCTCCATCAACGCCGCCATGCGGATGGGGTAACCCGGCTGGAGCTGCACCGTGCCGGTGAGGCGCGCCACGCCCCCGGGGCCCGCCGGCACGGCGAGCTCGTGCACGCGCAGCTCCTTCCCCTCCAGGGAGATCCGGGCGGTGGCGGAGGGCGCCGCCAGCTTGCCGATCTGGATGCCCGCGCCGGTGAGGTCCGCGGTGAGCGCCAGCGCCTCCGGACGGCCGTTGACCATCACCCGCGCCAGCACGTGGCCCTGCGGCTTGTCCGGCAGCGCGACCACCTTGTCCAGCGTCCGCAGCGGGACGAAGGCCTGGACGTCCAGCGACAGGTTGGGGTCGCAGAGCGTGTCCACCTTGCCGCCCACGTTCCAGGTGACGTCGTCCACCTGCCCCTCGGCGGAGCCGATCTGGAGTTGCTGCGCCTCCAGGTCCAGCGAGGCCTGGGCCCGGGTCTGGCCGATCAGCAGCTCCGGCCTGCCGGCGCCCTGCCGCGCCACGCCCGACCCCGCCTTCAGGTCCAGCTCCACCACGCCGCGCCGGGTGGTCCACTCCAGGTCGACCGCGTTCAGCTCCAGCCCGCGGCCGCCCGGCAGCTTCAGCTCCACCGTGGCGTCGTGCACCAGCAGCCGCTCCAGCGACACCTGCTCCAGCGCGTCCAGCGGGCAGACCCGCTGCCCTTTGGGCGGGGGCTTCAGCTCGGCGAGGTCCACCCGGAGGTGCGGGTGGGCCAGGTGGACCATGGCCAGCTGCGGCGTGCCGAACAGCGGCGGGAACAGGCCCAGGCGCACCTCGGCGGACTCGGCCGTGAGCAGCGGCGGGCCGGCCTGGCCCGGCACCGACGCGGCGACGTCGTACAGCTTCATCCCCTGGGTGAGCGGGTCGATCTCGCAGCGGGCGATCGCCAGGTCCAGGTGGAGGACCTTGGGCAGCTGCTGCCGCGCCAGGGAACACGCCTCGTTCCAGGCCCACCGCGTGCGCAGCACGATCAGCGGCCCGGCGATGAGCACGGCGAGTATCAGCCAGCGGAGCGGCCGCCAGCGCCCCCGGGAGTCCCTCACGGCTACAGTTTACCGAGGCTCTCGAGGTACCGATCGATCTCCGCCAGATCGAGCCGCCGGCCGGCCGCGGGCGCTTGCAGCCCCGGCCTGGGAGCAGGCGGGCGCGCGCTGCCGTTCCCCGCGGGGACGGGGGCGGGAGCGGGGGCCTCCGCGATGTGCTTCTTCCCGATGGCGAGGTTGTCGCCGATCCGGTTGACCAGGTCGGC
>DATBSS010000209.1:0-7485 GCA_036559665.1 Myxococcaceae bacterium | reverse complement strand
CGCCCGTAATACTCGGCCACGAAATCGGGATCGGGGAAGAAGTCGTAGTGGAAATCCTCGACGCAGAGCTCGCCCAGGCAGTTGTGGCCGGGCCCGACCAGCCAGCCCTGAAGGGTGATCTGCCGGGTCACGATCGAAGCGCCGGGTTTGCAGTTGTAGTGCCATCGCCCGTCCGCGGAGTCGTGGTCGTTGCCGCAGTCGAAGAAGACCGAGCTGGGCGCGGCCACCGTCGAGCGGGGTTCGATCCCGACCTTGAGCGGGGGTGATGCCGGGAGCGAAGGGTCGGCCGCCAGGTTCACGATCTCGAGGGAATATCCGGGACCGGATCGCTCCGCCGGCGCCGCGGTCATGATCAGGCTGTAACCGGTGTTGTCGATCACGATCTCGTAGTAGCCGGTTTGATCGCGTGCCTGTTTCCCGGGGATGTCGTCCTGTCCGACCCAGTCCAGCTGGCGGGCGGTGCCGCCTGCGGGAGTGAGGGTGACCCGGATTCGATCCGAGGACCCGGGATAGGGATTGGTGAGCCGGAGGATCGCGGCCCTGCTCGGAAGGACCTCGAAACCGGCCCCCGCCTGGGTCCGGCGGGCAAAGACCAACGGCGTGCCGCTTCGGAGCACGGCACCGAGCACCGGCTGGACAGCGGGAGTGGGCGGCGAGCCATCCCCAGGAAGGTGTTTGCAGGCGACCCCCACGCCGGCCAGCGCTGCGGCGAGGATGACCCGTAGGATTCGCCGGTTCGATGGCATGGCCGGAGCTTCTTTTGGTTCGGCAGTCGGACCAAGGACCCTCGATTCAGGCGTTCAGACGGCAACGGAGGGAGTGTCCCGCGGGCCGATACTCCGGCGATGCGTCGCTTCGCTAAGCCTTCTCCCCGGGACTGCCCTGCGCGATCGCCGACAGCGCGGTGCAGATCATCCCCAGCACGAAGAAGTAGTAGTTGCAGAACGCCTGCTTGGCGAAGGCGAAGAAGAGGACGAACAGCAGCGCGCTGGAGGCGGCGAAGCCGGCCGGCGTCCGCGGCGCTCGCCACAGCGCCAGCGCCACCGGGATCGGCAGGATGGCGAAGGTGAGCCACTGCGGGAGCACCGGCGCGCCGTTCTGCGCGGTCCAGGCCATGTAGCTGAGCGCCTCTCCCCGGAAGGGCTGCTTCACCTGGAACATCACCACCGACCGGAAGAAGCCCTCCAGGTCCCAGAGCGCGAAGGGTACCGTCACTGCCGCCGCCAGGCCCGCCGCCCAGAGCACCTCCTTCCGCCACTCCTTCCACGGCCGCACCAGCAGCGCCAGCAGCGGCGCGGTGAAGACGCCGTACTGCTTCACCATCAGCAGCGCGGCGTACGCCCAACGGAGGAACCGAGGCGAACGCGCCGCCGCGAAGACCACCGCGGCGAACACCAGCACCACGTGCGCCTCCGTCCAGCCCTGCTCCAGCACGAACAGCTCGCGGGGCGTGAACAGGAAGAGAATGGCCGCCGCCCGCGACAGCCGGCCCGGACGCATCCAGGCCAGGAGCGCGCCGGTGGCGGTGAGCGCCGCCGCGTTCGCGTACCGGAAATCGCCGAGGAGGTTCCCCAGCCCGGTGAAGATCAGGCTCAGCGGCGGGTACGGGTAGCCGATGTTCACCCGCGCCGGCGTGGCCACCTCCGGCGAGTAGAAGGCGACGTGCCCGTAGATGTTGGGGATGGAGATGCCCCACGGGCTGGTGCCCTGGGAGACCGCCTGGAACGCGGCCCGGTGCCAGACGTAGACGTCGATGGATGGCGCGGGCGATGCGTTCACCACCCACAGCCCCAGCGCGAAGTGGACGCCGAGCAGCAGGACCATCCCGGCCCGCCCCAGCCACGGCTTCTCCGAAAGCTGCGTCCCCGCCAGCACCGCCGCCGCCGCCACCAGCAGGTGGTGGACGAGGTACGTCGTCGGCCCGACGCGGAGGTACATCCCCGCCGGGGTGATCAGCGACAGCCCGATCTCCCCCGCGATGGCGGCGCCGAGGATGAGCATCGCGGGCTGATCGGCCCAGCGCTCGAGCGCCGGGATGCGCGGGTGGACCACCACGAGCGTGACGCAGGCGATGGTGAGCGTGAGCAGGCCCAGCGCCGTGGGCGAGAGGTTCCCGTTGTTGTCCTGGAGCGCATAGCTCAGCGCGCCCGCCGCCACCGCCAGCGCGACCGCGGATAGCCAGAGGTCACCCTCTCGGGAGTCGGTCGCGGCCATCTGGGCTATCGTCCGCCCGCCATGGGGATGAAGGCCGTCATCCTGTGCGGAGGCCAGGGCACTCGCATCCGCGAGGCGAGCGAGCTTTTGCCGAAGCCGATGTTGCCCATAGGTGGCAAGCCCATCCTCTGGCACATCATGAAGGGATTCGCCTCCCACGGGGTGAAGGAATTCGTCCTCTGCCTCGGCTACAAGGGCTGGCTCATCAAGGAGTTCTTCCTCAACTACCGGGCCATGACGGCGGACGTGACCGTCTCGCTCGGACGGAACGGCTCCGTCCAGTTCCAGGGCCAATCCGAGGAGGAGGACTGGGTGGTCACCCTCGCCGAGACCGGTGACGAGACCATGACCGGCGGCCGGGTGGCCGCCATCCGCCGCTACGTGGAGGGCGACGGGCTGTTCCTGCTCACCTACGGCGACGGCGTCTCGGACGTCTCCATCCCCGAGCTGCTGGCGTTCCACCGGAAGCACGGCAAGGTGGCGACCGTCTCCGCGGTGCGGCCGCCGGGCCGCTTCGGCGAGATGCGGCTCGACGAGAGCCAGGTGAAGGAGTTCAACGAGAAGCCGCAGGCCAGCGAAGGCTTCATTAACGGCGGCTTCTTCGTCTGCGACAGCCGCCGCATCTGGGAGTACGTGGGGCAGAACCGCCAGACGGTGTTCGAGCGCGAGCCCCTGCAGAAGCTGGCGGCGGCGGGCGAGTTGCACGCGTACCGCCACACCGGCTTCTGGCAGCCGATGGACACCCCGCGCGAGTACGGGCTTCTCAACGACTTGTGGGCGAGAGGCAAGGCGCCCTGGAAAACATGGAATACGCCCAGCTGAAGTCTGCGTACGGCGGTAAGCCGGTGTTCGTCACCGGCCACACCGGGTTCAAGGGGAGTTGGCTCACGCTCTGGCTGACGCGGCTGGGCGCGCGGGTGACCGGGTACGCGCTCCCCCCGGACGACAAGCGGGGCCTGTTCACCGCCGCCGGGGTCGAGGCCGACTGCAATCACATCACCGGCGACATCCGCGACCTCGCCGCGCTCCGGCAAGCGCTGGCCGCCGCCCGCCCGGCGATCGTCTTCCACCTCGCCGCGCAGCCGCTGGTGCGGCGCAGCTACCTGGAGCCACTGGAGACGCTGGAGACGAACGTGATGGGCACCGCCCGGCTGCTGGAGGCCATCCGCGCCGAAAAGCTGCGTTGCGCCGTGGTCGTCGTCACCAGCGACAAGTGTTACGAGAACCGGGAGTGGGCCTACGGGTACCGGGAAGACGAGCCCATGGGCGGGCACGACGTCTACTCGATGAGCAAGGGCGCCGCGGAGCTGGTGGTCTCCTCGTTCCGGCGCAGCTTCTTCCCACCCGCGAAGCTGGACGAGCACGGAGTGGCGATCGCTTCCGCACGCGCGGGGAACGTCATCGGCGGCGGCGACTGGAGCGCCGATCGCATCGTGCCCGACGCCATCGGCGCGCTGCTGCGCGGCGTCCCCATCCCCGTCCGCTACCCGGACGCGGTGAGGCCGTGGCAGCACGTGCTGGAGCCGCTGGGCGGCTACCTCACGCTCGGCGTGCGGCTGTGCAACGCCGGCGCGGACCGGCCGGCGGACTTCTGCGAGGCCTGGAACTTCGGCCCGAACCTGGAGGCGGTCAGGCCGGTCAGGGAGCTGGTCGCCGGGCTGGTGGAGACCTGGGGCGGCGGCCGGTGGGAGGCGCGCCGCGACGCCGGCGAGCCGCACGAGGCCAAGCTGCTGCGTCTCTGCATCGACAAGGCGCACGCGCGGCTGGGCTGGCTGCCGCGCTGGGATTTCACCCGTGGCATCCAGCGGACGGTGGCCTGGTACCGCGCCCAGGCGCAAGGCGCCTCGGCCGCCGCCCTGCGCGCGCTGTGCATGGACCAGATCCGGGAGTACATGCCCCACTGACGCCATGACGCCGGAAGAAGCGAGGGCCCAGGAGAAGAAGCTGGCCGAGGAGATCCTGGAGCGCGTGCGCCAGCTCGCGTCGCTGCGCCGGAGCGCCGAGCCCGCCTTCGTCCCCGGCAAGACGCCGGTGCGCTACGGGGGCCGGGTCTACGGCGAGGAGGAGATGACCAACCTGGTGGAGAGCGCGCTGGAGTTCATGCTCACCGCCGGCCGGTACGCCCGCCGCCTGGAAGCAGAGCTGGCGCGCTGGTACGCCCTGCCCCACGCCCGCCTGGTGAACAGCGGCAGCAGCGCCAACCTCCTCGCGGTGGCGACCCTGGCGAACCACCCCGACCCCGCGCGCCGCCTCTCGCCCGGGGACGAGGTCATCACCGTGGCCGCGGGCTTCCCCACCACGGTGGCCCCGCTCCTCCAGCACGGCCTGGTGCCGGTGTTCCTGGACATCGACAGCCCGACCTACAACGTGGACGTCTCGCGCCTGGAGGAGGCCCGCTCGCCGCGCACCAGGGCGGTGATGCTGGCCCACACCCTGGGCAACCCGTTCGACCTCGATGCGGTGGTGGCCTTCTGCCAGAAGCACGGGCTGCTGCTCGTGGAGGACAACTGCGATGCCTCCGGGTCCCTCTACCGGGGCCGGAAGACCGGCACCTTCGGCGACCTCTGCACGCTGAGCTTCTACCCGCCGCACCACATGACCATGGGCGAAGGGGGCGCGGTGCTCTGCAAGGAGGACCGCTTGCAGAAGGTGATGGAGAGCCTGCGCGACTGGGGGCGCGACTGCTGGTGCCCGCCGGCGGTCGACAACACCTGCGGCAAGCGCTTCGGCTGGCAGCAGGGCGAGCTCCCCGAAGGCTACGACCACAAGTACACGTACAGTCACCTCGGCTACAACCTGAAGGTGACCGACCTGCAGGCCGCCATCGGCCTCGCGCAGCTCGCGAAGCTCGACGGGTTCGGCGCCGCGCGGCGCGCCAACTGGGCCTTCTTCCGGAAGGCCCTCGCCGACCTGGAGGACCGGCTCATCCTCCCGGAGCCCACGCGCGGGTCGGACCCGAGCTGGTTCGGGTTCATGCTGACGGTGCGGGACGGGGCGCCGTTCAGCCGCGACGCCGTCGTCCGCCACCTCGAGTCGAAGAAGATCCAGACGCGCATGCTCTTCGCCGGGAACCTGGTGCGGCAGCCGGCGATGACCAACCTCGTCGAGGACCACCGCCGGCGAGGGGCCCCGGCGCCCTACCGCGTGGTAGGGCCGCTCACCCGCACCGACCAGGTGATGCACCGGTCGTTCTGGATCGGCGTCTACCCCGGCCTCACCGAGGAGCAGCGCGCCTTCGTCGCCGGCGAAGTGCGCGCGGCGGTCTCCTGATGCTGACCATCCTCCTCGCCGGCGGGACCGGTTACCTGGGCAGCAAGATGGCCGAGGCGCTCCTCGGCGCCGGGCACCGGGTGATCATCCTCAAGCGCCCGGCGTCGTCCCTGGCGCGGCTGACCCGCCTCCTCGGGCAGCCCCGGATCGAGCTCCGCGACGTCGAAGCCAGCCTGGACGACGTGCGGGCCGACGCCGTCCTGCACTGCGCGACCGACTACGGGCGAAGCGGCCAGGGGCGCGAGGCGATGGTGAAGGCCAACGTGCTCTTCCCGCTGCGCCTGCTGGAGTGGGCCGGGACGCACGGGGTGAAGGCGTTCCTGAACGCCGACACCGCGCTGCCCACCGCGACGAGCGACTACGCGCTCTCCAAGGCGCAGTTCCGGCAGTGGCTGGAGCGCGACACCGCCCCGCCGGTCCGCGTGAACGCCGCCATCGAGCACTTCTACGGCCCGCACGACGACCCCTCCCGGTTCGTCTCCCACGTCATCGGCCGCCTGCTGGCCGGGGCGCCGCAGCTGGAGCTCACCGCCGGGGCGCAGGAGCGGGACTTCATCTACGTGGACGACGTGGTGGAGGCGCTGGCGAGGCTGCTCGACTGGTCGGCCACGGCCCCGGCAGGCCTTCACCGGTTCGAGGTGGGGAGCGGGCGGACGATCTCCATCCGGGGCCTGGTGGAGCGGATCCGCGACCTCACCGGGAACCAGGCCACGCGCCTGGCATTTGGAGCGCTTCCGTACCGGACGGGCGAGGTGATGAAGTCGAGCGCCGACATCGCCCCGCTGCTCGCGCTCGGGTGGCGCCCCGCCATTCCCATCGAGGAAGGGTTGCGCAGGACGATCGAGGCAGAAAGGAGCCGCCCGAGTCCATGAAGTACCTCATCACCGGCGGAGCCGGGTTCCTCGGTTCGAACCTCGCGGCCGAGGTCCTGCGCCGGGGCGAGGCGCTCTCGGTGCTGGACAACCTCTCCCGGACCGGCAGTGACGCCAACCTCCGCTGGCTCCAGGAGCAAGGCCGGTTCGGCTTCTTCCAGGCCGGGAGCTCCTCGTACGACGCGGTGGAGCAGGTGGTGCGCGAGGTCCGTCCGGACGTGGTCTTCCACCTCGCGGGCCAGGTGGCGATGACCACCTCGCTGGAGAACCCGCGCCTCGACTTCGAGACGAACGTGATGGGCGGCCACAACGTCCTGGAGGCAATCCGCCGCTGCGCGCCCGAGGCGATCGTCCTCTTCTCGTCCACCAACAAGGTGTACGGCGACCTGGACCAGATCCGCTTCCGCGAGACGGAGACGCGCTACGTGGCGGAGGGCCACGAGCAGGGCTTCACGGAAGAGCTCCCACTCGACTTCCGCAGCCCCTACGGGTGCTCCAAGGGCGCGGTGGACCAGTACATGCTGGACTACGCCCGGTCCTTCGGGCTGCGCACGGTGGTCTTCCGGCACTCGTCCATCTTCGGGGGCCGCCAGTTCAGCACCTTCGACCAGGGGTGGGTCGGCTGGTTCGTGCAGCAGGCGCTGGAGACGCGGCGGGCACCGGATCGCGAACCGTTCACCATCTCCGGGGACGGCAAGCAGGTGCGCGACGTCCTGTTCGCCTCCGACCTGGTGCGCTGCTACTTCAGCGCCGTCGCGCAGGTGGACCGCGCGCGCGGCCAGGCGTTCAACATCGGCGGCGGGCCGGAGAACAGCCTGAGCCTGCTGGAGCTGTTCCGGTTCCTCGAGGCGGAGCTGGACGTGAAGCTCCAGTACCGCTCGCTCCCGTGGCGGAAGAGCGATCAGAAGGTGTTCATCGCCTGCAACGCGAAGGCGACGAAGGCGTTCGGCTGGGCGCCCGAGCTGCGGAAGAAAGACGGCATCCGCCGGATGATCGACTGGGTCCGCTCCCATGGGTGAGCCGGGGCCCGAACCGGTGGAGGTGAGCGTCGTCCTGCCGTCGTACCTGGAGGAGGAGAACCTGCGCCTCCTCCTGCCGCGCCTGAAGGCGGTGATGGACGGCACCCGCC
>DATBSS010000208.1:0-10392 GCA_036559665.1 Myxococcaceae bacterium | reverse complement strand
AGCGGATCGTGGTCGAGCACGCCGCCGGCTCCAGCGACGTGAAGACCATCCCCGCCTCGCGCGTCGTTCCGGCACCGCCCACCCGGGCGGACAACTCGCTGATCGAGGCGTACCGCGCCCGCGGGCTCCGCGTCTCCGAGGACGCGCCGGAGGTCAGCATCGTCCGGACCCGCTCGCTGATGCAGGACGCGATCAAGAACGGCAACTATCAGCTGGCGCTGGAGTGGTGCGAGACGGTGCTGCAGCGCTACCCGTCCCACCCGGAGTTCCTCCGCGCCAAGGCGTCGCTGCTTTTGATGATGGGCGAGCGCGACAAGGCGATCGAGATCTACGAGAAAGCCGAAGGAGTCGAGAGCGATCCCGGAGTGCGCAAGAAGCTCGAGGAGCTGCAGAAGCAGCAGAAGTAGGGAGACCGCACCGTGCAGATCATCGGATTCGTCCTGCTGGCTTTCGTCGTGTGGTTCGGGTTCAGCAACCGGGGGGACAACACGGTCATCTCCGCCTTCGATCCCCACGCGCTGGTGATGGTGCTGGTGGGCTGCACCGCCGCGGTGCTGGTCAGCTCCAACCACACCACCGCCTACCGCACCTTCCTCTGCCTCAAGGAGCTCATCCCCGGCCTACGCTTCTTCGGGCGTACCACACAGGAGATGGAGCAAGAGCGCGACCAGGTGATCGCGCTGTGGCGAGAGGGCAAGCGCGCCCAGGCGCTCCAGACCGCGGACAAGAGCCGCTTCCCGGCGGTGAAGGAGCTTCTGGACCTGGTGCTCCACCGCGCGCCGGAGGTCGCCTCGGCCAAGGTCTTCCTGGAGCTGAGGCACCAGGAGATCAGCCGGTGGCAGCCGGCGATCAACAACTGGGAGATGCTCTCCAAGCTCGGACCGGCGTTCGGGATGGTGGGGACCATCACCGGCATGATCCAGCTCTTCCGGAACATGAGCTCCGACAACCTGAACATCGGCGCGGCGATGTCGCTGGCGCTGCTGGCCACCCTCTATGGCGTGGCGTTCGGCGCCGGGGTGGCGGGGCCGGTGGGCCACTACCTCAACGGCCTGCTCGACGAACGGCTGGGCTTCCTGGAGCGGTGCGAGAAGAGCGCCAACGAGTTGGTCGCCCGCGGAGGGATGTAGGCCATGCAGCGTCGTGCCAAGGGCCACGAGGAGAGCTGGCTGCTCAGCTACGCGGACCTGATCACCAACCTGCTGCTGTTCTTCGTGGTCCTGCTCACCGCCGCCAACCTCAACAAGGGGAGGATGCAGCAGATCGTCAAGAGCATCTCCGGCTCGGAGAGCCCGGCCAGTCTGGAGTCCATCCGGCGGGAGATCGACGCGGAGATCGCCCGGCAGCGACTGCAGGACATGGTCCGCACCACCGTCACCAACGACGGCCTGGAGGTCTCGCTCAACTCCGGCCTGGTGTTCGACTCCGGCAAGGCCAGCATCCGCCCGGAGCTGGAGGCCACGGTGGCCTCCATGCTGAAGCTCCTGGCCCCGTACTCCAACAAGTACGCCTTCGCCGTCGAGGGGCACACCGACCTGACGCCCATCATGCCCGGCGGGGCCTTCCCCACCAACTGGGAGCTCTCCAGCGCGCGGGCCATCGTGGTCCGCCAGCGGCTGGAGGTCGCCGGTATCAACCGCGAGCGGATCCGCGTGGAGGGGTACGCGGACACCAAGCCGCTGCCGGAAGAGCACCTGGTGGGCCTCAACCCCGAGCAACGCCTGGCCCGCCACCGCCGCGTCGTCGTGAGGATCTACTGATGAACGCCTCCCTTGCCTGGCTGGCCGCCGCGGCGCCGCTCCTCGCCTTCGCGCAAGCGGGCGTCACCCCCATCCCGCAGAAGCACATCCCGCCCTCGGTGCTGATGGAGCTGCGGGCGCTGGAGAGCCAGTTCGATCTCGCGCTGGCGCGCGACTGCGCGCCGGAGAAGTGCGCCTCCAAGGGCTGCGCCTACGTCGACCACGCGGTGGTGGACCTGCCCAACTCCACCTCGCTCCCCGGCCTGGGCCAGCAGGCAGGGCCGGGCAGCGTGCCACCTCAGGAATACCTCACCCAGGCCCACTGCGACTTCGCGCACGAGAAGGCGCTGCCCGGGCGCGAGGTGCAGAACCTGGTCCGGCGGCTGGAGCAGCGGCTGTCGAAGAGCTGGCTGCAAGTGGCGGTGGGCCGGCAGATCCTGGAGCCGATCTCGCCGTCGCTCGCCGAGTCGCCGCCGCCCAGGCCGGAGCCGCTGCCGCCACAACTCCAGCTCCCGAGGCCGGCGGAGCCTCCTCCGCCACCGCAGAAGTGGGAGGCGGAGGTGGCGGCGCGCGAGCTGTGGGTGGCGCTGCTGCCGCACTTCGCCTGGATGATCGCGCTGGTCATGGGGACCACCGCGGCGCTGGTGCTGATCTGGGCGGCCCGCCGCGTGGGCCGCGAGACGGCGGAGGAGAAGGCGCTGGCGGCGCAGATCGCCGCGGGGGCACTCGGCGCGCCGAAGGAGGACGCGGCGAAAGAGGAGGAGGCGGCGGAGGAGGCCGGGGCCGCGCAGGGCGGCAACGGCGCCGCGGGCCTGCACGTCGCACAGGAGCTGGCGCGCGTCGAGGAGCAGAAGCGCCTGTGGGGCGACCGGATCGCCCAGGCGGAGCTGGGCAAGGACGAGGGCGGCATGGTGGTGGAGCTGCTCCGGCAATGGCTGAAGGCTGGAGAGCTGGCGCTGCTGGCGAAGGCGATCTTCGTCTTCGGGGACCGCCTCTCGCTGGCGTTCTCCTCGGACGGCGACCTGGGGCCGCGCAAGGTGGAGCTGGCGGAGTACCTGCGCTCGGTGGACGAGTCGAAGCTGCCCTCCGACGCGGACTTCCTGCGGACCCTCAACCACCACGCGCTCGCCTCCGCGCTCCTGGCGCAACCGGACGCGGACGCCTACCGCAGCATCCGCGAGGACTTCGGGAGCTCGGGAGTGGCGGACCTGATCGAAAGGTTGCCGGGGCGGGCCGGGGCCATCCTCTTCGCCATGGTGCCGGCGGACTTCCAGCACGAGGTGGCGCGGGTGCTCCCGGCGGAGACGCGGCTGCAGGTGATTGGCCAGCTCCTGGCGTCGAACCGCCTCTCGCCCGAGGAGCGGAAGTCGCTGTTCGAGGCGGTGGACGCGGCGCGCGCCGGCAAGGCCCTCCCCGAGCCGCCCAAGGAGACGGCGCACAGCATCCATGACCGCGGGCCGGAGTTCGACGCCGCGGGCGCGCTGTCGGTGCTGTTCTCCCACGTGAGCGCCGAGGAGCGTCACTCGCTGATGTCGACCGCGCTGCAGCGCGCCTCGGGCGCCCTCCCCCGCTGGTACGAGGACATCCTCCACCCGGACATGCTGCTCAAGGTCCCCGAGGAGCTGCGGGCGGACCTGCTGCTGGAGGTGGACCTCAAGGGGCTGGCGGGCTGGTCCTCGGTACAGGAGCCGCAGTGGCGGCAGCACTTCCTCGCCGGGCTGGTGCCGTCGATGCAGGCGGCGGTCCGGGCCAACATGGCCTTCCAGTCGCGGTCGGACCAACTGGCGCTGGCGCGGCGCGGACACGCGGAGCTGGTGGCGGCGATGAAGCGGCTGGTGGCGCGCGGGAAGATCTCGTTCCCGGAGCTGGTGGCCTGATGCTCGGGCGGAGCCTCGGGGCGCTCCTGGTGGCCGCCGCGGCGGCCTGCTTGTCATGCGACAAGGTGCCGCTCCACGACATCAACGCCTCCTTCACGGTCGCGGACGCGTCGTGGTTCGAGGACGAGGAGACGCTGTTCGTCTTCTACCGGGCCCACGCCGAGCAAGGCCTCGGCGACCAGAGCGCGATCGAGATCTCCTGGGTCACCGACGCCCAGGAGGTACCGTGGACGCGGCTCCAGGACCTCCCCGCCGTCCACACCCACCTGCCAGTGGACTGCACCCCGCGCGGGCGGTGCGGGAGCTGGAGCGTGCGCGTCCCCCTCCCGCCGCGGCAGGTGAGGCTGCGGCTCCGTTACCACCCGGAGGGTTCGCTGGCACTGGACGCGCCGCTGGCGCTCAACCTGGTCGGCTCCGGGCCGGCGCACACCAACCGCAGCCTCCTGGTCTATGGCGTGATGGACGCCACCAACACCCGGGTCCAGTGGCGCGCGCGCCACCAGTTCCCGGCGCTGCGCAATGAGGAGGTACAGGAGCTGGGACTGCGGCGGTTCTTCTCGGTCGCGGGCGCCGCCCACGGCGACGTGGGGCCGCCGCCCGAGGGCGACCCCTACGGCTACGCGTTCGCACCGGGCTGCCCGGCGACCCTGACGCCGCTGGGCTGGGCGGCGGTGGAGACGACCGACCGCGCGATCTTCGACTCCGGGGTGCTCCCCCTCACCGCCGCCACCTCGCCCGCGGTGTGCGCGCCCGCCACGGTCACCGACGCGAAGGGCACCTTCACCGCCCCGGCGGTGGCGCAGAAGAACCCCGAGACGCACCCGGCGTTCCCGTCGCTCCATAGCCCCATCCGGGAGAACACCGCGGTGGGCTTCCTGCTCCACCCGTGCAACCGGACCATCTCCGACCCGCACCTCGGGATGCAGGAGCAGCGGATGCTCCTCGACGGCGCGATGGAGATCTGCCTGGACGGGTGGCGCGACCCGGGCTTCGCGGACGGGGCGGCGGCCATCATCCGCGCCCGCGCCGACGCGGTCCGCGCGCAGGGCGCGGACATGGTGCTGACCCTCGCCGTCCACCACGACGTGCAAGGCGGGGCGCTCGGCCAGGTGCTGGAGCAAGTGCTGGAGACCGCCCTGGCCCCGGAGGCCGGCAAGAGCTCGCCGCGGGTGAGCGGCGCGTTCGTGTTCGACAGCTTCCAGTACGCCACCGCGCGGCCGGCGGTCTCGCGGCTGGCGCTCTGGTGCCCGGCCGACCTGGGGGACGACCTCGACCTGATCCCCGACACGTCGTCGCGCCAGTGCCCGCTGCTCCCGGACCTCCCGGACCTCCAGCTGGGCCCGTTCCACTTCGGAAACCTGCCCATCCTGCCGACGCGCAAGCAGTACCTCTCCTTCATCGACAGGTACTCGGAGGCGCAGGCGGGGAGGATGAAGGCGCTGGTGTTCCTCGCGCCCGAGCGCACGCCGCTCTCCCAGAACGTCGAGGTGGAGCCGTTCGGCGTGGCGACGTTCTTCAACAACGAGCTGGTGACGGCCCAGCCGGCGGACGCGTTCTCGTACTGCGCGGGCGGCGACCCGCTGGCGTTCGCGGTGGTCTTCCGCATCCCCCCTCTCCCGCAACCCCTGCCGCTCCAGGCGCTGCCGCAGGTCCACTCGGCGTTCCCGCAGCCGCAATACCCGCTGGGGCTGATCTGGGACTTCCCCTTCCTGACCCGCGCGACGTACGAGGTGGTGATCGCCGGGTCGGCCACCGCCTTCTCGCTCACCGTCCCGTTCGGGGTCGGCATCGACACCGAGGCGTATTACGGCAACAGGCTGTGGGAGGCGCCGGACATCGCGCTGAGCCACACGCTGCTCCAGTGCACGCGGTTCTGCGACGCGCCCACCTTCGACTCCTCCGGCGTCTACAACGTCACCGCGCTCTTCCGGCCGGCGTACCAGGACCAGTGCTACCGCCCGTCCTTCCCGGAGCCCGGAGACGCAGGCGGAGGGTTCCCGCGTGATCCCTAGCGGGGCCCTGCTGGCCATCCTCCTCGCCGCGGCGGCCCCGGACCCGGCCGCCCAAGGCGAATCCGGGGAGGCGGGAGCGAAGGAGACCCAGCCTCCTCCGCCGCCGGTGGACGAGCAGGCGCTGGAGCCGTTCCGGATCCCGGTGGAGGCGATCGCCGAGCGGATGGTGGGCTCGGCCTCTCGCGCGGTGCGCTTCGATTGGCGGAAGAAGAAGGTCGGGGTGGCCGCCGTCGCCAGCGACCTGGTGGAGCTGAACAACTTCTCCAGCGTGAAGCTGGGCGTCTCCGCGCGCGTGCCGCTGGGTGGCTTCATGGTCGAGGCCGGCCTGAGCTGGGTGGGGACCTGGGGCAGCCGGAGCACGGAGCTGCTCGCCCTGACTCCGTACCGGCAGGTGGCGCGGCCGAGCCGCTTCCAGCTGGACGCGAACCTCGCCTACCCGCTGGCGGAGGGCGTGGCGACGTCGAGGCCGGGGTTCCTACCGGCCACGGAGCTGGTCTTCTCCGCAGTGGCGGGGCTCCGGTACCTCTACTACCCGGGCAGCCTGCACGGGCTCTCCCTGCGCGAGGGCGCGCTGGCGCTGGTGGCTCCGCTCCTGGGGCAGGCGGAGGTCGACAACCTGGAGGCCGCGCGGCTGCCGGCGATGGAGATCGACCGCGCGCGGTACGGGGCGCTGGGGGGGCTGACGCTGGACGTCTACTTCCCGCCGGGCGCCTTCATCACGCCGCGGGTGATGATCGCCCCGCCGCTGCTCTCGCTGGGCTCGGGGCTGGGCTGGTGGTGGGAGCTGACCTTCTCGGCCGGGTGGATGTTCTGATGCTCGCCCTGGCCGCCGCGCTGGCGATGTCGGCGGCGGCGCCGTCGGACCAGACGCTGGTCTTCTACAACGCGCGGCTGGCGCTGCGGGGCGGCAAGCCGGAGCAGGCGCTCAAGCTCTGGCTGGTCCGCAACGGCCTCGAGGAGCAGGGAGATCCCCCCGACCAGGACGACGACTTCCGCTCGGTGGTGTGGGCCTCCACCGGGTCGCTGGGGCTGTGCCAGGACGGGCTCCTCCGCGACGACCGCGGCGCCGGGCTGTGGCCGCTGGGCGTGCACAACTGGGTGATCCGCGCCGCCGCCAGGGGCGATCCGTCGGAGGAGCCGCCGCCGTTCGAGGCGTTCGAGGTGGGCCGGCAACAGCGGTTCATCTCCCTCAAGGACGTGCTCGACCAGGGCGAGCTGCGCTCGGTGAGGTTCTTCCCCTCCTTTTGCCTGATGCCGTACCAGGCCGCGCTGGAGCTGACCCACTGGCCGTTCGTCGACCTCCAGGACCGGTTCTCCTCCGCCACGGTGCTCCGCGCGCTGCTGGTGCGCTCCCTGAGCACGCTCTCGCCCGGGAAGGTCCGCAACGTGGCGGCGGTGGAGGCGCGGATCTTCGACCTTGACCTCGCGCTGGCGCAGCTGCAGGCGCGGCGCTCGCGGCAGGCGGGCGCCCAGGCGCGGCGGCGGGCGCTGGAGGCGGGCCTGTCCGCGGAGGCGGCGCTGGAGGTGCGCGACGCGGCAGCGGCCTGGCCGGCGGACTCGCCGCAGGCCCGGTTCCTCCGCCGCGCGCTGAGCGGGTGGACGCTGAGCGACTGGCTCTCGCTCAGCAAGGACCGCCGGCTGTTCGTGTTCGCCCAGGCGCGCCGGTTCGCCGAGGACCCCGCCCGGGCGCAGCGGCTGGCGCTCTCGGTGATCGACGCGCTGATCGAGCGCAAGGAGGGCGAGGAGTTGCAGTCGTGGATCGGGTTCCTGGAGGCGTCGTCGGACGGGGCCAGGCGCGCGGCGCTGGCGTCCGGCGACCGGGGGCAGCGGCTGCTGGCGCTCGACGCGCCGGCCGGGTTCCGCGAGCGAGCGGTGATCGCGCTCCACCGCGGGGTGGCGTACCTGGAAGCGGGGGAGACGCAGGAGGCGCTGCGCTCGCTGGGGTTCGCGATGGCGACCGCCGAGGAGTCGCACGAACCGGCGCCGACCCTGGCGCTGGCGCGGCGGTGGCTGGGGTTCGTGCTCGCGCGGTACCGCGCCACCGACGAGGTGATCGCCACGCTCAGGGCCGTCGTCCCGCCGGCGGACTACAACTCGGTGGTGGTGGAGCTGGTCTGGAGCGCGGCGCTCCGCGGCGACCTCTCCTCCTTCGAACGGGTGGCGGCCTCCATGCGCCACGGCAGCGCGCTGGACGCGACCCTCGACCGGCTGCGGCCGCTGGCGCGGGCGAAGCCCGGAGAGCTGGCCACCATGCTCCGCGACGGCGCGGCGGAGTCACCGCACGCGACGCTCCGGTTCTCCCGGCAGCTCCTGGAGCGGATCGAGGCCGAGGAGCTCGACGTCCGCAACGCCAACGCGCCGCTGCTGAAGCAGTTGTTGAAGATCCTGGAGGACGTGGGCGCGGCGGCGAAGGGCTCGGGCTCGCAGTCCAGGACCGCGGAGGAGCTGAGCGGGAGGGTGCAGGCGGTGCTGGAAGGGCTGCGCGCCCTGGACGCCAGCACCGCGGCGAAGGCGCGGGCGATGGGACCCAGGCACGAGGCGTTCGCGGGGAACGTGCGGCTGGCGCCCGGGGATCCGCTGCCCTGGCCGTTCAAGGTCCCGGAGCCCGCCGCGCCGTCGCCGTTCACGCCGCTCCGGTTGATCCCGGTGGAGTGGCGCGCGCCGGACGGAGCGCTGGTGTTCGGGTGGAGGCTGACGGAATGAGCGCCGGCCCCTCCCAGGCGGGAGGTCGGCCGCTGACCCGCGCCCAGCTCGAGCGCGAGCTGAAGGCGCGGCGCCGCGCGCTCCGCCGGCTCCTCCCGGAGCTGCGCCGCGCCGCACGCGCGCGCGTGAGCCGGCTTCCCGCCGTCCAGAAGGCGCGGACCCGAAAGCGCGTCCGCCGCGCCCTCGCCCTCGCCGCCCTCGCGCTGGTGGCGCTGTTCGCCCGGTGCGCGTGCCAGCCGGCGCCGGCGGGAGTGGCCGAAGTTGCGGAGCCGGAGCAGGAGACCCGGGAGGCGTCCAGGCCGCCGGCGCACAAGCCGGGCAAGCCGGGTCCCGTCGATGCCGACGGACAGCGCCTCTCCCGCGCGCGCTTCGCCACCGACCTGCGTGAAGCGCCGCCGTGGATGGATGAGTACCGCCTGCAGGTGGCGGCCCGCAGCGTGCGGCTGGCGAAGTGCTTCGAGGGGGAGGCCCGCCCGGGCGCGCTGCGGTGGATCGCGTCCGTGAATCCGAAGAGCGGCGCGGTGTCGGACCACGCCATCGAGCCCGCCGGCCCGGGCAACGAGCTCAGGCGCGACCAGCGCGAGTGCCTCCTCGCCGCGCTCTCCTCGCCGCCCTACCGCCTCACCGCGGCTGAGGATCAGGCGCTGCCGGATCGCGTCGGGCTGGTGATCGAGTTCTGACTAGGACTTATCAGCGCTGGCCGAGCCGTCTGGCGCTGGTCACTGCCGTCGTGGGTCGAATGCAAGAGCCACTACGCGAACGTCCGCTGCCAGATACCGGACTGCTTGAGAGTGATCTCGTCGAAGCGTTCACGCGGCGATTCGCCTCCAGTCGAAGGGTCGAAGGTCGGGCCTGGGCGCGACTGCTCGAAGAGCGACTGCCTCCTTGCTGCATGAAGCACGAAAACGGCTCGAGCACGCTGAGAGAGTTGGAGGCTCGGCTCAGAGCCCGGACTTCTTGGTGCATCAGTTGAGGCTGATGCCGAGCGCTTGGCGGGGCTCCGCTTGGTAGTGAAGTTTCAAACCGGGGATGCGAGCGAATCAAGGCGCGCCCGGAGTGAGTCCTTCGGCCAGCTGGATTGCTCGAATCCACCAAGCCTCGGGGAGGCGCATGCGATCGGCCGCTGCCCACGCCTGGTCCAGGAGACGGGCAGCCTCTTCCCGGTCTGACGGTGTGCCTCGACTCAAGAGGCCAAGTGCCAGGTTTGCTTGGGTGACGAGGACGGCGTGACTGTCCCCCAGGCGCTCGAAGAGAGGGAGCACCTCCTCGCGGTAGATGGGGAGGGCTTCGTCCAGCTGGCCGCGTTCGCGGAGGATGTCGGCAATCTTGACCAGCGCCACCGCACACTCGCGGACGTCGCCCAGGCGTTTGTAAACGGGGAGCTCCTCCTCTCGGCGGATGCGGAGGGCTTCGTCCAGCTGGCCTTGGGCGTGGAGGATGTCGGCTACTCTCCCCAGCGTCAGCGCGCGCGCGCGGACGTCGCCCAGGCGTTCGTAAACGGGGAGCTCCTCCTCACGGTAGATGCGGAGGGCTTCGTCCAGCTGGCCTTGGGCATGGAGGATGTCGGCCACCTTGCCCAGGGTCGACGCACGCTCGCGGACGTCGCCCAGGCGCTCGAAGACGGGGAGCACTTCCTCGCGGTAGATGCGGTGGGCTTCGTCCAGATGGCCGCGGGCGTGGAGGATGTGGGCCACCCTGCCCAGCGCCAGCGCACGTTCACGTACGTCGCCCAGGCGTTCGAAGACGGGGAGCACCTCCTCACGGTAGATGCGGAGGGCTTCGTCCAGCTGGCCGCGAGCCCGAAGGATGTCGGCTACCTTGATCAGGGTCGACGCGCGCTCGCGGACGTCGCCCAGGCGCTCGAAGACGGGGAGCACCTCCTCTCGGCAGAGGTGAAGGGCTTCGTCCAGCTGGCCGCGAGCCTGGAGGATGTCGGCCTTCCTGAACAGCGTCTACGCGCGCGAGTGGATGGCTCCTAGGCGCTCGAAGACGGGGAGTACCAACTCGCGGTAGAGGCGGAGGGCTTCGTCCAGCTGGCCCAGGGACTGGAAGATGCTGGCG
>DATBSS010000207.1:0-10254 GCA_036559665.1 Myxococcaceae bacterium | reverse complement strand
GCGGCTGGCGGACGCCCAGATGCCCAGGGTGGTGGCGTTGCCCGGAGTGTTGCCCGGCGCGCCGCCGTTGGCGGTGAACAGGGTGGTCGGCAGGTCCAGGGCGATCGCGTGGCAGTTGAAGCCGGCCACGCCGTCCACCGGGTTGGTCCGGCCCAGGGCGCCGGGCAGGGTGGCCAGGTCGAACACGCCGCCCAGGTCCACGTAGAAGCCGTCATCGCGAGGCCCGGCCCACACGGTGCCCTCGGCGCCGCTGGTGCCCATGTTGGTCACGAACTCCTGGGTGAAGGCGTCGTTGTAGGAGGTCTGGGAGGTCGCGTACTGGACCTTGGTGACGTTCGCGAAGGTACGGGGGCCGATGTTCGGCGGCATCACCCGGACGTTCTTGGCGATCTGCTTGGCCTTGCCGCCCTGGATCTTGGTGACGTCCACCGTCTGGTACGGGAACCCGCCGCCGCCCTGCGCGGAGAGCTGGGCGAAGAACTCCTTGCCGCCGCCCACGCCGATGGCGAGGTTGTCCGGGGCGATGGTCGCCGGGTCCGGGGTCTTGAACCGGAACTGGTAGGTCACCAGGTCCTTCAGGTCGTCACCGCGGGAGATGTGGATCTCGTACAGCACCTCGTCGGAGAACTTGTGGAAGTTCGGGCCGCCGGAGGGCTCCTCGAGCGGGTTGTAGGCCGCCACGATGTAGAGCCGGTCGTGCGTGCCGGGCTTCACCCAGGCCCAGAGGTCGGTGTTGTCCGCCGACGGGTCTTCCGAGATGGCGGGCGCCTCGCGATGGCTGGATGCGAAGGCCGCGCCGGAGATCAAGGCCACGGCGCACAGTGCGGCGGTGGCGATGGAACGAATCTGCTTCATGGTGTGAAAACCTCCGTAAGACATGATTGGTTGAAAGGGTTGGTGTTGGGTTACTTGACGCCGTTGATGACGTAGACGGTGCCGCCGCCGTTGGCCTGCGAATCCGCCCACACGTAGCTCTCCACGTCCTTGGCCCGGTGCAGGCCCGCGGACTCCTCGAACCCGGAGATGCCTTCGTTGAACATCTCCATGGTGTTGGCCTTCAGGTCGTAGCGGATGACCGTGTCCTTGGAGGTCTCCGGATCCAGCGCGGAGACGAGCAGGATCTGCTGGTCCTTGGAGATGGAGATGCCCGCCGGGTAGCCCAGCATCAGGTTGGGGATCAGCTCCACCGCGTCCTTGCCCTTCGGGATGTGGATGACGTTGGCCAGGAGGCCGCCGGTCTGGGTGTCGGCCACGAAGATGTCGCCGTTGTCCGCGACCACGATGCCGCTCGGGTCGACGAACAGCTCGCTCTTGCTGACCACGGTGACCTCGTTGGACTTGGTGTCCAGCTTGAACACGCCGGGCAGGCCGTCCGCCGGGTCATTGCCGGTGAAGTAGACCTGGTCGCGCCAGTCCTGGTTCACCACGATGATCCCGCGCGAGCGGTAGCCCAGGGTGGGATCCACCATGGCGAGCGTTCCGCCGGCGGCGGTATCCAGCTTGAGCAGGCTCCCGTTGTCGGCGAGGTCCACGCCGGCCGTCGAGTCGGCGATGTAGAGGGTCTTGCCGTCGGACGAGATGTCCAGGTTGAGCGGCGAGGCCAGCGGATCGGTCGAAGCCATGAGCGTCGGGGCTTCGGTCGAACCGACCGGCATCATGAAGACGCCGGAGCGCTCGGGCATGGGGGTTTCGGAGGTCTCGGACGAGACCTCCGGCAGTACGGCGATGAAGTAGGCAGTCCGTCCGTCCGGGCTGAGGGTCGCGTCCAGCGGCGAGCTGAACGACGTGCTCGCTGCCGTGGCGGCCGGGGCCAGGGACTTGAAGTCATGCGACGGCGGACAGCCCGCCAACACCGCCGCGGCGGACGCCGCGACGAGGATACGTCGGTGCATGGATGCTCCTTTTCCCGGCCTGGGAAAGGTGCAGATTTGGGGGCCGGGGGCTTGGTGTGCCGCCCTTACGCGGGTGCCGGAAGGTTGGATTTCTGCCGGGGATGTGAAGCTACGTTTCCTCGGCAAATACGAGGACTTGGCTAGATCACGGGCCTCGCCCCGCGAAGCCCGGACCCATTTCCGGGATTCCCGATCTGGGACAGGCGAGCCCGGTGGCCATGGACTGGCGTCCAAGGTCTTGGGGCAGAGCCAAACCTGAGCTCAGCCGAGCTCGTACCAGGACGCCCGCCCGCGGCCGAGGAGCCGGAGTTGCCCCGCACCTACGAGATGCCGGAGGTGGACCTTCAGCGTGTTGCGCTCGCGTGCGCCAGCTTCTCGGTTGTCGCCAACGTCACCCAGCCGCGCTCACCGAACGAGCTGGACCAGCTATCCATCGAGTGGCGAAAGCACCGCCACGATGCGTCCCGCTCAAACTCGTGGGCGAGCGTCGAACCGGGACCAGCCGCAGCATTATCCCGCGTAATTTCAATGCCTTGAGCGAGTCCACTAGCCATACCCGTATCTATACCCGCAAATACCCGATTCCTGCCGCGGCCAAGGAATCGGGTGCTGTTACGGGTACGGCGTCCCTACCGCGCCGGCTGCGCGAACCAACCAGCATCGGCCGCGCGGGGCGCCATGGTCGGCGCAGCGAGGCGGGAGGGCGCGACGACGGGCGCCGCGCCCTGGACGGGGAAGTCGTACCAGCCCTCGGTGGAGCGCGCGGCGGGCCGCGGCGCGTCCTTGGCGATGATCGGGATCTGCGCGTTCGGCTGGCCCGGCACCGTGATATCCGCCATCGACGTCTGGTACTTGTGGAAGTCCCGGATGATGTCGTGGCCGGACTTGAACATCCGGGCCATCTGCAGCACGAGGCCCGCCGGTCCGGTGAAGGTGTTCACCGCCGGGAACACGCCCGCCACGTCCAGCCCGAACTGCGCGGTGGCGAGGATCTTGTCCAGCGTGTCCTTGTTCGGATCCATGAACGTCTGGATCATGTCCTTGCCGGAGAAGATCGCGCTCGCGCCGGAGATGATGTTGCCGATCGCCGGGATGGACTTGAGGCCCATCCGCGCGGACTCCTTGGCCGCCAGCTCCGCGATCTCCGACTTGAGCTGCGTGGGCAGCACCTCGAAGAACCGCATCGCCAGCCGGCCCATGTTCTCCAGGCCCTTGGCCGAGAACGGCAGCTTGTGCCCGCCGATCTCCAGATTCCCGCCCTGGGTGAGCAGCGCCATCCCCGTGTCGGCCAGCGAATTCATCGCGTCGCCGAGCTGGCCGAGGGCGGCGTGCTCGAACACGTCCATCAGCTTGGTCTGCGCCCCGGAGTCCACCATGTCCGAGTTGAACTGGCGGTCCTGGAAGAACTTGGCGAGGTTGCCGGGGATCGACCCCAGCGCGTTGAGGAACGCCTTCGCCGCGTCCGGCGCGGTGGCGTTGAGCTGGCGCCCGGTCTCGGCGATGCCCTTGATGAAGCCCTCGTAGTCGTTGCGGCGCAGCGCCTCCAGCGAACCGCCGAGGGCCTTGTAGACGTTCTGGTTGCCCAGAAGCTCGCCCACGGACGTCATCACGTCCTTGGCCCAGGGCGGCAGCCCCAGGTTGTCCGCGAAGGCGCCCAGCATCCGCGCGCGGAGCTGCGGCGAGAGCTGCTTCACGCCGTTGCCCACCGCCCTCAGGGTGCCCTGGATGTCGCCGTGGCGGAGCGCCTCGCCCGCCTCCATCAGGTCCACCAGGCTGCCGCCGATGTCCGAGAGGTCCTTGCCGTTCTGGATGCCGAACGGCTGGAGCAGGGTCATCAGCTGCTGGTCCTTCGCCAGCGCGTTCCCGGCCGCGTCGCGGAAGGCGGAGTCGCCCATCGCCTGCTTGAAGCCGGCCTCGAACTCGCCGGAGACGATCTTGTCGAAGGCGCCGGAGACGTTCGGGTTGGTGAACAGCTGGCCGAGGAAGGCGCGGTCGGAGAGGAGCGCCTTCACCAGCCCGGCGGGGCCGTTCGACGGGAGCCGGTCCGCGGCCTCCATCAAGAGCCGGGTCCCCACCACCGGCGCCAGCTTCTTGGCCGCCGCGTTCAGGTACTGGAAGCCGTGCTGGGCGTCGTTGTCGGAGAACGCCACGCCGGCGCGGATCAGGTCCGGCAGCGCCGCGCCCATCTGCTTCATGTCCTCGGGGCTGAGCTTGAGCGCGCCCATCGCCCGCTGCACGTCCGCGTTCTTGAGCAGCGCGTCGGTGACCGCGGAGGCCGCCTTGGTCTGGGCCAGGTCCGCCAGCGCGTTGAGGTCGCCGCTGAACAGCCGCACCACGTCCTGATGCGCGGCGGTGTCCGAGATGAGCGCCTGCGCCGCCGCCGGGTCGGTGAGGATGGAGCGGAGCAGCCCCTCCGGGCCGGTCGGGGACAGCTTGGAGGCCGCCTTCATCAGCGGCTGCGAGAGCGCCTCGGGCGCCTTGGTGGCCGCCGTGTAGAGCGAGCCCAGCGCGCCGCGCAGGTTCCCGCTCGCCGCCGCGGTCGCCGCGTCCACCAGGTCCGGCAGCGCGGCCACGCCGTTCTTCAGCGCGTCCGCGGTGAGGCCCAGCTTGTCCATCCCGGACTTGAACTGCGGGTCCGCCGCCAGCACGTCCACCGCGGCGCGCGCCGCGGCCTGGTTCTGCGAGAGCGTCTTGAGTCCCTCGCCCACCTTGCCCTGGGCGATCTGGGCGATGGCCTGGTAGGTGCCCGGGTCGCCGGCCACCGCCTGCATGAAGGCCGGGTCCTTGAGGAACGCGCGGGCGAAGCGCGCCGGGCCGGTGGAGGGCAGCCCGTCCGCCAGCTTCGCCGCGGCCTGCGCCACCAACTCGGGGGACTTCTGCGCGGCGTCGCCCAGGTGCCCGAGCGCGCCGGCGAAATCACCGCCCGCCACCGAGATGCCCGCGTCGACGAGGTCCGGAAGCGCGTCCGTGGCCTGCTTCAGCGCGTCCGGGGTGATGCCCAGCTTGTCGAGGCCGGCCTTGACCTGCGGGTCCGCGGCGATGACGTCCACCGCGGCCTGCGCGGCGGCCTGGTTCTGCGAGAGGGTCTTGAGGCCCTCGCCGATCTTCCCCTGTGCGAGCTGGCCGATGGCCTGGTAGGTGCCCGGGTCGCCGGCCACCGCCTGCATGAAGGCGGGGTCCTTGAGCAGCGCGCGAGCGAACCGCGCCGGGCCGGTGGTGGGCAGCCCGTCCGCCAGCTTCGCCGCCGCCTGCGCGACGAGCTGGGGCGACTTTTGCGCGGCGTCGCCCAGGTGCCCGAGCGCGCCCGCGAAATCACCGCCCGCCGCCGAGATGCCCGCGTCGACGAGGTCCGGCAGCGCCGCGGTCGCCTCCTTCAGCGCCTCCGGGGTGAGGCCGAGCTTCTCAAGGCCGGCCTTGACCTGCGGATCCGCGGCGATGACGTCCACCGCGCGCCCGGTGGCCGCCTGGTTCTGGGCGAGCAGCTTGAGGCCCTCGCCGACCTGGCCCTGCGCGAGCTTGCCGATCGCCTGGTAGGTGCTCGGGTCGCCGGCCACTGCCTGCATGAAGGCGGGGTCCTTGAGCAGCGCGCGGGCGAAGCGGCCGGGGCCCGTGGTGGGCAGCCCGTCCGCCAGCTTCGCCGCCGCCTGCGCCACGAGCTCCGGGGCCTTCTGGGCCGCGTCGCCGAGGTGCCCCACCGCGCCGCCGAAGTCACCGCCCGCGACGGAGATGCCCGCCTCCACCAGGTCCGGCAGCGCGTCCGTGCCGGCCTTGAGCGCGTCCGGGGTGATCCCCATCTTGTCCAGCGCGGCCTTGAAGGACGGGTTTCTCGAGAGCGCGTCCACCGCCGCGTTCGCCGCGGCCTGGTTCTGGGAGAGGCCGCGCAGCGCGTCGCCCACCTTGCCCTGCGCGAGCAGCGGGAGCGCCTGCCGCGAGGCCGGGTCCGCCGCAAGCGCGCGCACGAAGTCCTTGTCGCCCAGGAGCGACTTGGCGATGCCGGAGGCGCCGCCGTCGGGGAGCTTGGCCGCCGCCGCGTTCACGCCCTTGGTGACCAGGTCCGGCGCCTGGCCGACCGCGTCCGCCAGGTGCGAGATGGCGCCGGTGAAGTCGCCCTGCGCTGCGGACTGGACCGCACTCACCACGTCCGGGAGCGCCTGGACGGCCTGCTTCACGTCGCCGACGTTCAGGCCCAGCTTGGCGAGCTGGCCGGTGAAGGCGGTGTTCCCGCCCAGCGCGTCGATCGCCGTCTGCGCGATGGAGCCGTCCTGGGTCAGCGTGGTGAGGCCGCCGTGGAGATCTCCATCGGCGAGCTGCTTCACCGCGCCCAGCGTGTCGGTGTCGGTGATGACGCGCTTGACCAGGTCGCGGTTGGTCAGCAGCGTCTTCGCCACGCTGCCGGCGCCGTCGTCCGGGAGCTCGGCGGCCACCTTGTTCAGGGCGGTGGTGGCGAGATCGGTGGAGAGCTCGGGCGCGGCGCGCACCGCGTCCGCCAGGTGGCCCAGGGCCTCCTTCGGCTGCCCGCCGGCGAGCGACTTGGCGGCGTCGATCAGGTGCGGCTTGGCGGCCCCCAGCTCCTCCAGGTGCGCCGGGTCGATGCCCATCTTCTGGAGCGCCGCCTGGACCTTCGGGTTCTCCGCCACGTTGCCCAAGGCGAGCGGCTGCGGGAGCGGCGCCGCCGTCCCGGTCGCGCGAGAGGCGCTGGTGGAGAACCACTCCATCGAGCCGCCGGCCTGTTCGCGCTGGGTGGCGTCGCGCGCGTCGAGCGGAAGCGCGGTCGGGGCCGCCTCGGACCAGTCGTTCTTCGGGGTCGTGGCCTGCGTCTGGCTGAAACCGTCCTTGGCCTGCGCCTGAGCGGGCGCGGGAGCCGGCGCTGCGGGCTTCGCCTTCTCGGCGGGCGCGGCGGCGGGCGCGGGCGCGGGCGCGGGCTTGCTCACCTCGGGGGAGGTGACGGCGGGGGACGGCGACTGCGGCTTCGGGGTGGTCGCTGGGGTGACGGCCATGCCGCGATTATCGGCCCTACACCCACACCAGGTGGCGGCCTATGAATTCCGGGCGATTGGCGTGTCGGTCGAAATGATCGAGGAAACCCGTGTCAAGGCACTGGACAGCGGCCATCTCATCCCTTGGTAAGTGGGGACGGCGGTGTCCGCGGTCGGGCAGATGCTTGACGCGACGGGCGATCTTCCGTAGATCCGCTGCCCTTTCGCGTTTCTACGCCCTGAACATCGAGGTCGGTCTGATGTACGCAGTCATTCGCACAGGGGGCAAGCAGTACCGGGTCGCCGAGGGCGACGTGCTCCGGATCGAGAAGATCTCCGGGGACGTCGGCTCCGAGGTCACCTTCAACGAGGTGCTGCTGCTGGGCGGGACGGACGCGCCGAAGATCGGCCGGCCGCTCCTCGACGGGGCGAAGGTGGTGGCGAAGGTCCTGGCCCAGGACAAGCACCGCAAGGTGTTGCACTTCCGGAAGGAAAAGGAAGGCTGGACCCGGCGGCGCGGGCACCGGCAGCCCTTCACCGAGGTGAAGGTCACCTCCATCAGCGGCTAGCGCTCGGCGCGGCCCATCACGGATTCGGGTTCAGGTCATGGCTCATAAAAAGGGACAGGGTTCTTCTCGCAACGGGCGCGACTCCTCCGGGCAACGGCGGGGCGTGAAGGTCTACGGCGGCCAGGCCGTCCAGGCCGGCAGCATCCTGGTGCGGCAGTTGGGGACCGTCATCCACGCCGGCCGCAACGTGAAGCTGGGGCGCGACTTCACGCTCTACGCCACCGCCGACGGGGTGGTGAAGTACGAGCGCCAGGGGCGCGACCGGAAGAAGGTCAGCGTCTACCCGCCGGCGACCCCGGCGCCGGCGTAGTGCCCGCTCCCGTCTAAAACGGGGGCGGTGCGTCCATGAAATTCGTCGACGAAGTCCGGATCCACGTCAAGGCGGGCGACGGCGGGGATGGCGCGGTCGCCTTCCGGCGGGAGAAGTACGTCGAGCGGGGCGGTCCCTCGGGTGGCGACGGGGGGAACGGCGGCTCGGTGGTGTTCGAGGCGGATCCGCAGCTGACCACGCTGCTCGACTACCGGTACCAGCAGCAGCACCACGCGAGGAACGGCGAGCACGGGAAGGGCAGCGACTGCAACGGTCGCTCGTCCGAGGACCTGGTGCTGCGGGTGCCGGTGGGCACGCTGCTGCGCGACGAGGCGGGCGGCGAGGTGCTGAGCGACCTGTCCTCGCCGGGGCAGCGGTTCGTGGCGGCGCAGGGTGGGAAGGGCGGGCTGGGGAACATGAACTTCGCCACGTCCACGCGGCAGACGCCGCGCTTCGCGCAGGAGGGGACGAAGGGCGAGGAGCGGTCGCTGGTGCTGGAGCTGAAGCTCCTGGCGGACGTGGGGTTGATCGGCTTTCCGAACGCGGGGAAGAGCACGCTCATCTCGCGCGTGTCGCGGGCGCGGCCGAAGATCGCCGACTACCCGTTCACCACGCTGGTGCCGAACCTGGGCGTGGTCCCGTACAAGGACGGGCTGTCGTTCGTAATGGCGGACATCCCCGGGCTGATCGAGGGGGCGAGTGAAGGCGTGGGGCTGGGGCACCAGTTCCTCCGCCACGTGGAGCGGTGCCGGGTACTGGTGCACCTGGTGGACCTGGGCGCGGAGGGGGAGGGGCGGGAGCCGCTGGCGGACTGGGAGATCATCAACCGGGAGCTGCAGCGGTACAGCGCGGAGCTGTGGGAGAAGCCGCAGCTGGTGGTGGCGAGCAAGCTGGACCTCACCCACGCGCGGGAGCGACTGCCGGCGTTCGAGGCGGCGATGAAGGCGCGCGGGGTGCCGGTGCTGCCCGTCTCGTCGGCGACGGGGGAGGGCGTGCAGGAGCTGCTCGACCGGGTGGCGCGGGTGCTCTACGGCGGGCCGGAGGCGGCGGCGGAGGTGGCGCCAAAGCCGAGGCCGGTGAAGCCCACGAAGCCGAAGCGGAAGCCGGTGGTGAAGCGTAAGGCCGCACCGAAATCCCGGAAGTCGGCGGCGAAGAAGAAGAAGCGGGCGAAGTGATGGCGGGCGGCGGACCCAAGTACGAGCCGCTGGAGCGGACCGCACCGCCGGAGCCAGGCGAGCTGGTGGTGGAGGACCGGCTGCGGCGGATCGACGAGGTGGTGTCGAAACGGACGCGGACGCTGGCGGTAGTGCTGGATCAGCTCGAGGACGCGTTCAACATGGCGGCGGTCTTGCGCACGTGCGAGGCGATGGGCGTGCAGGACGTGCACGTGGTGCGGAACCCGGAGGTGCCGTTTCAGCCGAACAGCACGGTGACGCAGGGTTGCGACAAGTGGCTGGACATCCACCGGCACGAGACGTTCGGCGACTGCCGAGCGGCGCTGAAGGCGGCGGGATTCTCCATCTGGGTGTCGGCGATCCGCGAAGGGGCCACTTCGCTGTTCGAGATGAGCTTCGACGGGAAGCTGGCGCTGGTGTTCGGCAACGAGCGCCACGGCGTGTCGCCCGAAATCCAATCACAAGCAGACGGCGTGTTCTGGATTCCGATGCGGGGCTTCACCCAGAGCCTCAACATCTCCGTCGCCGCGGCGGCGGCCATCACCCACGCCGTGAGCTGGCGCCTCGAGCGCCGCGGCCCCGCCGGCGACCTCACGCCCGACGAGGCGCGCGACATCACCCGGAAGTTCCAGGTTCTCAGCGTGAAGCAGCGGAAGAAGCTGTACCGGGAGCAATAACCGGAAGCGACCCTGTACACTGGAGGGATGAGTGAGGTGCGCTCTCTCCTCGTCTGCCGTGTCTGCGGTGAACCGGCGCCCGTGGAGGGCTCCCTAGACGCCGTTGAGGTCATCGCGCGGTGCGCCTGCGGCTACGTCACCATCGCGGAGAAGGACTTCACGGTGCCGCTGCGCGCGGGCCTCGAGGAATGCATCGGCGAGCGGTTGGCGGTGGAGCTCACGCCGGATTGTGACCAACCCGCAACCATGAGCGGGGTGCTGAAAGCGGCGTGCGAACGCCTTCTGGACGGCGCGGTTCGATTGGTCCGACAGGACCGAGCCGGAGCGCAGCATGGATTGCTTCGAATCTTGATGAAAGGCGCCCAGGAGTCCGCTCAGTTTCGTCCGGGAGAGTCCGACAACAAGCTCGACCGGATGACGTCTGCGCGCGTGGCGACACTCCTGTTTGTCCTGATCGAGCAGGAGGGCGGTCTGGACCTTGCGGTCGCCCGGGAAGGCCAGCGTTCGGTCGACACCTTTCTGCCCGGATTCTGGTTGCTGGCGTCGACACTCTATACGCTCCACCATATTTGGGTCATGGCCCAGCAAGAGTTGGTCAAGCTCTCTCTCCGTAACGGGGCCATGCAACTCCATAAGACTCAGAACCACACACGCT
>DATBSS010000206.1:0-2608 GCA_036559665.1 Myxococcaceae bacterium | reverse complement strand
CAGGTCCTTCAGGTGCTCGTCCACCAGCGACGTGGTGATGAGGTCGTACGCCTCGCCTTCCAGCCCGGAGCTCCCCACGTCCGCCACCGACAGGCTCGCGAACACGCCGCGCGCCCGCGCCTTCTCCAGCATCTCCGGCGTCAGGTCGATGCCGTCGATCCGCTGCACCCCGTGCTCCTTCAGCCACGACCCGGTCCGCCCCGTCCCGCACCCCAGGTCCGCCGCCCTCCGCACGCCGCTCCAGGCGACGGTCCGCACCTGCTCCAGGAGCCAGGTGTCCATGTCCTCCTTGACCGTCGCCTCGTAGGAGGGTGACCAGAGCGCATACCCCTCGCGCGCCGAAACGGTGGGGTAGCCGCGGGTGTCGAAGGACGAGAACGCTGGCATTCGGGCGCGCGAGTGTAGTCCGCTCCCGACTCCTCCGGAGGCGACATGAGACGCTGGCTCCTCGCGCTGCTCCTCACCATCCCGGCCGCCGCATCCGCCGGTCCTCCGAAGCGAGACGAGCTCCCGCCCGCGCTCCGCGACTGGACGGAGTGGGTCCTCCACGGCGAGAAGGAAGCCGGCTGCCCCTTCCTCCAGTCCCAGTCGATCAAGGTCTGTGCCTGGCCCGGCCGCCTCTCCCTCTCCCTCGACAGCAAGGGCGGCCGCTTCACCCAGTCCTTCCGCGTCTACCGCGAGTCCTGGCTGGAGCTTCCCGGCGACGCCAAGCACTGGCCGCAGAACGTCCAGGCGGACGGACGGCCCGCGGTGGTGGTGCCTGGCCAATCGGGCGCCGCCGGCAAGCCGGTGGTGAAGCTCTCCCCCGGCGAGCACACCATCTCCGGCGAATACGCCTGGGACGCCCTCCCCGAGGCGCTGGTCATCCCTGAAGGCACCGGCCTCCTCTCCCTTGCCGTGAAGGGCGCCGCCATCCCGCTCCCCAACCGCGACGCCGAAGGCCGCGTCTACCTCCAGAAGGAGCGCGCCGAACAGGAGGCGGAACGGGTGGAGATCACCGCCCACCGCCTGGTCACCGACGAGATCCCGCTCACCCTCTCCACCCGCCTCACCCTCAACGTCTCCGGCGCCAGCCGCGAGCTGCTCCTCGGCCGCGCGCTCCCGGACGGCTTCGTCCCCATGTCGCTGGAGAGCCGCCTCCCCGTCCGCATCGAGCCCGACGGCCGCCTCCGTCTCCAGGTCCGGCCCGGGAACTGGTCGCTGGAGCTGGTGGCCCGCAGCGAGGGCCCGGTGCAGAAGCTGGCGCGCCCGAAGGCGGACGGCCCCTGGGCGGAGCAGGACGAGATCTGGGTGTTCGACGCTCGCCCCTCGTTGCGCCAGGTGCTGGTGGAGGGCGTCACCGCCGTGGACCCGCAGCAGACCACGCTGCCCTCCAAGTGGAAGCGCTTCCCCGCCTACGACATGGGCCCCTCCGACACCATGGTCCTCTCCGAGCGCCGCCGCGGCGACTCCGACCCTGCGCCTGACGTGCTCCACCTCACGCGCACGCTCTGGCTGGACTTCGACGGTAGGGGCTACACCGTCTCGGACCGCATCACCGGTCAGCTCCACCGGTCGTGGCGGATGGACATGCAGCCGGGCACCGACCTGGGCCGCGTGGTCGCCGCGGGCGCGGACCAGTCCATCACCCGGCTGGGTCCGGACGGGCAGGCGGGCGTGGAGCTGCGGCAGGGCGGGCTGGCGCTGGAGGCGGACAGCCGCATCGCCGGTGACGTGGGCACCGTCTCCGCGGTGTCGTGGAACGCGGACTTCTCTTCCGTTCGTTCGACGCTGCAGATCCCGCCTGGCTGGACGCTCCTGCACGCCTCTGGCGCCGACAGCGTCCCCGACACCTGGGTGCAGCGCTGGTCGCTGCTGGACATCTTCCTGGTGCTCATCATCGGCCTGGCGTTCGGCCGGCTCTTCGGAGCGCCGTGGGGCGCGCTCGCGCTGGTGACGCTGGCCCTCACCTGGCAGGAGGGTGACCTCGTCCCGCAGTACGCCTGGCTGGCAGTGCTGGCGGGCGAGGCGCTCCTCCGCGTGCTCCCCGAGTCGCGTTTCCGCGGCGTGGTGAAGGTGTACCGGCTGGGCGCCTGCCTGGCGCTCATTACCTTCTCGCTGACGTTCATGGTGCAGCACATCCGCGAGGGGATGTACCCGGCGCTCGCGCAGCAGCGGTCGCTGGGCGGCGTGGAGAGCTGGAGCGAGTACTCCAACGAGAACGCGGTCCAGTACCAACGCTCGAACAACGTCACCGATTCGCTCTCCAGCTACACCTCGTCCAACGAGCCCGCCAAGCCCATGCCGAAGGGCGGCGCCGACCAGGACCTCGACGGCAAGGAGGAGGCGGCGGACGTGGCGCAGGCGCAGATGATCCCGCCGCCGCCACCGCCGCCGGGCACCGTGGACGCCAGCCGCATACCCGCCCAGGGCTTCAAGAAGCAGCGCAGCTTCAACGTCCGCGACTACGACAAGAACGCGATGGTACAGACGGGCCCCGGGCTGCCGAGGTGGCAATGGCAGACGCTGGCGATCAACTACTCGGGGCCGGTGGACCGGGGGCAGCAGCTGAGGCTGTGGCTGATGGGTCCTGCGGCGAACCTGGTGCTATCGGTGGTGCGGGTGCTGC
>DATBSS010000205.1:0-15090 GCA_036559665.1 Myxococcaceae bacterium | reverse complement strand
GGGTCCTTCCCGAAGCGGCAGGTCCCGTGCTGGAGGATGGTGGTCTCCCCCGCCATCCCCAGCCGCTCCATCTTCTCCGGCTCCATGGCCCTGAGGATGTCCTCGCCGCGCTCCACCAGGTAGCGGGTGGCGGCCAGGTCGTTGGGGTGGCGCTCCACGGTGATCGCCGCCACCGGCAGGCCGTAGCGGTCCTTCACCGTCGGCTCCACTGAGACGAAGGTGCCGTCGGTGGGGAGGAACTCGGCGTAGACCTCGAACTGGAGGACCTTCGAGTCGCGGTACTCGCGCAGCCGCTCCTTGAGCTCCTTGCCGAAGACGCCGGAGGGGCCCTCGCCGGCCAGCTTGACCGCGGCGTAGATGGGGTTGGGGTGCTGGAACATGAAGCCCAGCGTCCCCGCCTTGCGGACCCCGGGGACCGCGCCCTCCTGCAGCAGGTAGAAGTCCTGCACGCTCCGGTTCACGAACGGCGCCGAGTCCGACAGCCATGGCCACTTCTGCTTCCGGGCCTGGATGCGGAAGGAGGCGCGCGACTCGCCGAAGGAGCTGAACATGAGGTTCCTGCCCACCAGGCCGCTGCCGTTGGCCAGGCCGCGCGGGAAGCGCGAGGAGGTGGAGTTGAGCAGGAGCCGCGCGCTCTCCACCGCGGTGCAGGAGATCACCACCACCTTCGCCGGCTGCTCCTGCCGCTCCCCCTTCGGGTCCAGGTAGACCACGCTTTTGGCGCGGCCCTGCTCGTCCACCGTCACCTCGGTGGCCATGCACTTCGGGCGCACCTCCACCTTGCCGGTGGCCATGGCCGCGGGGATGAGCGAGGCGTTGGTGCCGGACTTGGCGTCGTGCTCGCAACCGTAGCTGCCGCAGAGCGCGCAGTAGGCGCAGCCGTTCCGCCCCCGGTACTTGTCGCTGATGATGCCGCGCGCGGTGGGGAGGGAGTGGTAGCCCAGCTTGTGGCAGGCCGCGTCCAGCTCGGCGGCGATGGGGTGCGAGTCCAGCGGCCCCAGCGGGTACGGCTTCTTCCGGGGCTCGGCGAAGGGGTGGGGGACGGCCAGGCCGGAGACGCCCATCTCCTCCTCGGCCTTCTGGTAGTACGGCTCCAGGTCCTCGTAGCGGATCGGCCAGTCGGCGACGTTGGCGCCCTTGACCTCGCCCAGCTCGCTCCGGAGCCGGAAGTCCACCGGCTTGAGCCGGTAGAAGTACCCGCTCATGTGCACCGTGCCGCCGCCCACGCAGTTGGCGGTCCAGGCCGCGTTGGAGCGCTCGTACTTGCCTTGCGCGCCCTTGCGGAGCAGGTGCGGTTCGTCCCAGGGCAGCGGCATGAAGAAGTTCCGGCGGCTGTTGAGGATCTCGTCGTGGACGAAGTCCTCCTTCCGGTAGAAGGCGCCCTTCTCCAGCACCACCACCTTGAAGCCGGCGCGGCCCAGCTCCAGCGCCATCGGCGCGCCGCCGGCGCCGCTGCCGACGATCACCACGTCCGCGGGGTCGAGGCTCACCGCGGGTGCCCGGTGTGCGAGTGGAGGTGCTTCGCCCCGTCGTAGCCCTCGGGCGGCTCCGAGGTGCCGAAGCCGACCAGCGCCCAGCCCACCCGGTCCTTGTTGCCGCCGTAGGACGGGTCGCCCAGGAAGCCCTCCAGCGTGAGCACCACCAGAAGCTCGTAGAAGTGCGCCTCGCCGGTCTGCGGCCTGGACTCCTTGTAGCTCTTGAGCAGCTCGTCCTGGGCCTCCACCGGGATCTGCCAGAACGCCAGGCCCGAGTTGGCGCTCCTGGCGCGGCGGTCCAGCGCCTCCAGCCCGTTGATGAACAGGTCGCGCTGCTGGGTGAGCTCCGGAGACTGGAGCATGCGGTCGATGTACTCGGGGACGTTGGCGTCCAGCGCGCCCGGGTCCTGGTCGCGCGGGAGGATGCGCTCGCACGCCGCCGACATGGTGTCGTACTCGGCGTTGGTGAAGGTGCGGTGGCGGGTGGTGAGCGTGCCCGGCGCCTGCGCCAGCTTCTTCCCCTTCGCCGGCTCCTCCCTCTTGCAGGAGGTCCCGGCCAGGAGCACCACCCCGCCGCCCAGGAAGGTGAGGTGCTGGATCAGCGCTCGGCGTGTCAGGAGGTCGTCGTCATCCGGCGGGGCCATTTCCCCTCGGAGCATGGGACATTTGCAGAGGGAAATCACCCCCCGGAGGGGCTTTCCTCTGGCATGATGCGAGTGGCCGCGCAGGGAGGTTTCCGCTCGTGAGAACCGGGATCTGGTTGTTGGGGGCGCTGTGTCTGTCGCTGGCTGCATGCCCTGGTTGTCCGGGGCCTGGCCCGGACCAGGATGGGGGCGATGACGGCGGGGACGACGGCGGGGCGGACGCCGGGTGCCTGAACGGGTTCTGCAACTCCACCCTGGACCCGTCTCCCATGGCGCTGATCGCGGACTACACGCCGCAGATCGCCGCCGCGCTGGGGCCCAGCGACCGGATCGGCATCGTCTACTACAAGCAGGACTCGGGCACCCTCCCGGACGGCGGCGGCGGGGACGTCTCGTACGGCGTGCAGTACATGGAGTGGCAGAACGGGTCCGTCACCGTCCAGCCGGAGGTGGTGCAGATCGTCCACAACGCCTACGGCATCTCGGTGGCGTTCCAGGCCAACGGGCAGCCCGCGGTGGCGTACCTGGGCGGCCCGCGGGACCTCATGGTGTCCACCTCGTGGTGGAACAACGACGCCACCACCGCCTACCGCACCGGCCCCAACGCGTGGACCGAGCACATCGCGGTGATGGACAGCACCGAGGCGGCGGGCGGCAACCCGGTCAGCGACAACGGCTACCTGGTGGGCATCTACCCGGCGCTGGGGTTCGACAGCACCAACAAGGCGTACCTGACCTACCGCGACTGCCACAACGGCCAGTCCATCGGCACCGGCGACTACAACGCGTCGGACCTGGAGCTCGCCGAGGGCGGGCCCACCGCCTGGACGCACACCAAGCTGGTGGCGGGCGGCAACGACAAGCGCGCCTGGGGCGGGCATTCCAGGATGATCATGGTGGGGGACCAGCCCGCGCTGGTGCAGGACCGGGTGATCGGCGTCCCCTCCGGCCCCGGCACGGACGTGTACTTCCTGAAGCGAGACGCCGGCGCGGGCGGCGCGCCCTCGTGGAGCCCGGCGACCATCGTCTCCGCCGCGGGCGACACCTCGTCCGGCCCGTCGCTGGCCTACGACCCCAGCAGCGCGAAGTACGGGGTGGCGTTCGCCGACCGCAACGCCGTGGGCGGCCAGGCGCTCTACTTCGCCGAGTCGGTGACCGCGGCCAACGGCAACGTGTCGTTCCCGATCAAGGACGTCATCCTCCAGCTCGGGTCGGCCGGCTGGTATCCGTCCATCGCGTACGACCCCGTCAACAACGAACCGGTGATCGCCTCCCACCTGTGCTCGGTGCGGCCCGGGGTGGGCCAGATCTCCTCCTGCCCCTCGGCTGAAGACGAGCTCCAGGTCTCCCAGCGCACCGGCGGCTACTGGTACCACACCACGGTGGACACCGGGGGAGGCCTGCAGCCCCAGCTGTTCTACCTGTCCACCGGCAAGCGGGTCATCGTCTACAAGGACCCGCGGTCCGGCACGGTGCGGATCTCGGTGGAGCAGTAGCGATGAAGGCCCGCATCGCCTGCGTGCTGTTGTTGGCCGGGTCGCTGGCGGTGCTGGCTTGCGGCGGAGAGAACGCGCTGGGCGGGAGCGTGGACGCGCTCTTCCCGCTCCAGGTCTCGTTCGTGCAGGTCCGCCGCAACCCGGAGGCCTTCCAGGTCGGCTACTACAACAACCGCGAGCACGACATCGATCTGGTGGCGCAGTTCACGGTGGCGCTCAACGGGATCGAGCTTCTGCCCAACCAGAAGATCGACCTCTCCGGCGAGTACGACGCCGGGCACCCGCGGGCGATCGTGGTCCACGCGGCGGCGGACGAGGCGCAGCGGGTGATGCCGGACATCAAGCAGGGCGACTTGATCCTCAGCCAGGGCGGCAACCCGGGCGAGCTGACGGTGGGGAACTTCTCCGCCGGCTTCGTCCAGGGCAGCGACTACGGCGCCGGGCGCACCATCTACGGCAACTTCACCGGGACGTGCCTGGACGCCGGCTTCTAGCCCGGCGGCGGCGGGCCGTAGCGGGCGTTTCCTCCAGACTCAGTTCCCGTCGCTCTGCGCCAGGCCGTACTTGTGCAGCAGCGAGTAGAGGTGCTTGCGGTCCAGCTCCGCCTCGCGGGCGGCCTTGGCCACGTTGCCCTTGGCGCGGGAGAGGAGGCGGGTGAGGTATTCGCGCTCGAAGCCGCGGATCAACTCGTCCTTCCGGTCCTTGAAGGGGCCTGAGTAGTCCACCGCCACGTAGTCGCCCTGGGGCGCGGCGGCGCCGGTGTTGGAGGAGAACTCCTTGAGCAGCGAGTCCGCCGACAGCTCGGGGATGTCCGCCATGTGGCGCGCGCGCTCCAGGGCGTTGCGCAGCTCGCGGACGTTGCCCGGCCAGGTGTGGGCCATGAACTGGTCCCGCACCGTGGGCGGCAGCCGCTCCCACAGGCCTTCGGTGGCGAAGGCGTCCACCAGGGCCGGGATGTCCTCCTTGCGGTCGCGCAAGGGCGGCAGGCCCACCGTGAACACCGAGAGGCGGAAGTAGAGGTCCTCGCGGAAGCGGCCGGCCTGGGTCTCCGCCCAGAGGTTCTTCTTGGAGGCGGCGATGATCCGCGCGTCGAAGCTGACCGGCGCCGAGGAGGCGCCCAGCCGCCGGAACTCCCGGTCCTCGATGGCGCGGAGCAGCTTGGGCTGCAGGTCCATCCCCAGGTCGTCGATCTCGTCGAGGAACAGCGTGCCGCCGTGGGCGCGCTCCAGGCAGCCGATGCGCTGGGCCACCGCGCCGGTGAAGGCGCCCTTCTCGTGGCCGAACAGCTCGCTCTCGATCAGCGAGTCCGACACCGCCGCGCAGTCGAACACCACCAGCGGCCCGCGCGACCTTGGCGACAGCTTGTGGATCAGCTTGGCGGCGGCGCCCTTGCCGGTCCCGGTCTCGCCCACCAGGAGCAGGGTGGAGTCGGTGGGGGCGATGCGCTCCAACAGCGCGAAGATCTGGCGCATCGCCAGGCTCTTGCCCACCAGGTCGCCCAGCCGCCCCTCCTGCGCGGCCTCGATCTCGATAGGCGCCACCGTGGGCTGGAAGCGGAGCTGGACGTCGCCCACCTCCAGCAGCACGCCGGGCCGGAGGTAGCCCTCCTTGATCTGCGCGCCGTCGATGAAGGTGCCGTTGGTGGAGTCCAGGTCGCGCGCCAGGAAGCGGTCGCCCTGGCGGACCACCACCAGGTGCATGCGGCTCACCGTCGGGTGGTCGATGACCACGTCGTTCTCCGGCGACTTGCCGATCTTCACCTCGGGCTGGTTGAGCGGGTAGGCCGTCCCCGCCGACTCGGTGTTGGCCAGGACCAGGCGGAACTCCTGGACCGCCAGACGCTCCGACCGGGTGCGCTCGCGGACCACGGTGGCGGCGGTGATGGGACCTGAATAGCTCATCGAGGAAGGGTGGGCGGGAGTCTAGCCCGGAATCCACCGGGCTCTACCCCTTGGGTGGACGGCAGGCCTGCGCCGCTTCCTTCGAATATTGCTCCTGGAGCGTACGCTGTACCTCCAGCGCGCTCTCGGTCTGCCCGCTGTCGATCAGCAACGCGCACAGGGAGACCAGCGGCCGGGGGTCGGTGGGGCGCAGGCGGGCGGCCTCCCGGTAGGACTTCTCCGCCCCCTTCACGTCCTGCTGCTTCACCAGCAGGGCGCCCAGGTAGTAGTGGCCCTCGAAGAGCGCGGGCTCCTTGCGGAGCGCGCGGCGGAGGAGCTGCGCGGCTTCGGGCATCTGCTCCTGCCGGAGCCGGACGTAGCCCAGCTCGGCCGCCCACAGCGGGTCGAACTTCCGCGTGAGCGCGGTGGTGAGCGCGGCGCCGGCCTCGGCCAGCACGCCCAAACGGGAGAGGATGACGCCGGTGCGCCCGAGCAGGTCCGGGTCCCCCGGCTTCTTCTTCTCCGCCGCCGCCAGCGCCTCCTGGGCACCGGAGGAGTCCCCCTGGATCTGCTTGAGCTCGGCGCGGACCAGGTCCGGCTCCGGCGAGGTGGGGGAGAGCGCGGAGGCCCGGTCCAGCGCGGCCTCGGCCTTCTTCCCGCGGCGGAGCGCCATGGCGACGTGCGCCTCCAGCAGCGGCGCGCCCGGTTCCTTGGGGAAGCGGCGGGAGAAGCCCTCCGCCACGTCCAGCGCCTCCTCCATCGCGCCCGAGTCCAGCAGCAGCTCCACCGCCCGCCCCAGCTGGTCCGCGGTGGCGTCCTCCGACGCGGCGAGCGGCGCCAGCCTGGCGATCCGGACCGCGCGGTCGTCGGTGGCCTGGGCGGCCTGGATCCGGTCCGCCACCGACTGCCGGGTGCGCGGCACCAGCACGAAGGCCGCCGCCGCGGCGATGGGGACCAGCGCCACGCCCGCCCAGAGGGCGATCCGGCGCGGGCGCCTGGGGGCGGCCTCCTCGTGCGAGGGCGGGGGTGAGGACGCCGTCGCCGGCTCCTCGGGGAGCGGTTGCGGGTCCGCCGCTTGCGTGGCGGGCTGGTGCTCTTCTGGCGGCGGCGCGCCGGCGGCGGCCGGGCTCGAGCGGGAGCGGGAGCGGGCGCCGCTGGGCTGCTTCCGGGGGGCCGGGACGCCGGGCGCGGGTTCCGGTTCGCCGGAGACCCTCACCACGGACGGGTCGGCCGCGCGGGCCTTCATCAGCGCCTGCCGCTTGGCGTCCTTCTCCACTGGGAACAGCTGGGTGACGTACATCGACAGCTGCTCTTCGGTGGCGATGCGGGCCAGCCCGCCCACCGCCTCGATGGAGCTGATGAACACGTCCAGGCTGGCGAAGCGCTGGTCGGGGTCGCGCGCCAGCGCCATCAGGCAGATCTCCTCCAGCGGGCGCGGCACGGACGGGTCCAGCTCGGAGGGGCGCTTGAGCCGGGCGGAGGCGATGCGGTCCACCACCTCCTCGGCGGTCTGGCCGGTGAACGGGCGGCGGTTGCAGAGCTGCTCGTAGAGCATCACCCCGGCGGCATAGATGTCGGCGCGGTGGTCCACCGGCCGGCCGACGATCATCTCCGGGGACATGTAGAAGAACTTGCCCTTGAGCGTGCCGGGTTCGGTGGAGGAGGTGGCGTTCTCGGCGCGGGCGATGCCGAAGTCGATCACCTTCACCTGCCCATCGAAGCCGACGTGGATGTTCTCCGGGGTGAAGTCGCGGTGGACGATGCAGAGGGCGCGGCCGTTCTCGTCCACCGCGTTGTGAGCGGCGTCCAGGCCGCGGCAGGCCTCGGTGAGCACCCGGAGGGTGATGCCCAGCGGCACGCGCTGGGGGACCAGGGCGGCCTGGTGGCGGATCTCCGCGAAGGAGTGCCCGTCCAGGAGCTCCATCACGATGAACGGCGAGTGCTCCTCGTCGCTCCCCAGGTCCAGGATGCGCACCACGTTGCGGTGGTCGATCTGGGCGGTGATGCGCGCCTCGTTCAGGAACATCCGGACGATCTGCGACTCGGTGGCGAGGTGCGGGAGGAGCCGCTTCACCGCCACCGACCGGCCGGTGGTGGCGCCGTCCGGGTCGAGGGCGCGCGCGAGGTACACCTCGGCCATGCCGCCCGTCGCCAGGCGGGAGCTCAGCCGGTATTTGCCCAACAGGACCGGCTCCATCGGCCGGGCGCGAGTGTAGTGCGCGAGCGCGGGCATCGGTATTTCCCTCGACGCTTGCGCGCGCGGGGGGCCCGTCCCTCGCTTCCTCGCCAGGCCCCCTGGCCGGGGGTAGCGTCGGGGCGGTGGCCACCACTGCCCCCCGGTTCCCCGTCAAGTACTCGGAGTTCCTGGCAGACCCGTACCCCACCTACGCCCGGTTGCGGCGCGACTACCCGGTGACCTTCGTCCCGCGCCCGCTCCTGGGGGACGGGTACTTCATCACCCGCTACGAGGACGTGATGGCGGTGCTGCGCGACGACGAGCGCTTCGCGCACGAGCGGCGCAACGCGGGCACGAAGGACACCTGGATCCAGACCAAGCTCATGGTGGGCCTGCGCGAGACGATGCTGGTGAAGGACGACCCGGCCCACCGGCGGATGCGGGGGCTGGTGCACAAGGCCTTCACGCCCGCGCGGGTGGAGGCGCTGAGGAAGCGGGTGGAGGAGCTGGTGGGCCGGCTGCTGGACGGGATGCAGGCCAGGGGGAGCACGGACCTGATCGCCGACCTGGCGCTCCCGCTGCCCATCACCGTCATCGGCGACCTGATGGGCATCCCGGAGCCGGACCGGGTGACCTTCCGCCGGATGGTGGATGGGTTGACGGACGTGGAGGGGAAAGGCCCCTGGGGGGCCCTGTTCACGGTGCCGCGGATCTTCCGGCTGTTCCGCTACCTGCGCGGGCTGATCAAGCGGCGCCGCGGCGACGGAGGGGAAGATCTCTTGAGCGCGCTGATCGCGGCGGAGGAGGGGGGCGAGAAGCTGAGCCCGGAGGAGCTGGTGGCCTCCACCTTCCTGCTGCTGTTCGCGGGCCACGAGACCACGGTAAACCTGATCGGCAACGGGACGCTGGCGCTGCTGGACCACCCGGAGGAGCTGGAGCGCCTGCGGAAGGACCCGTCGCTGATCGACACGGCGATCGAGGAGCTCCTCCGCTTCAGCAACCCGGTGCACGTGCCGGCGCAGCGATACCCCAAGCAGGACGTGGAGCTGTCCGGGGTGGCCATCCCGCGCGGCGCCACCCTGTTGCTGTCTTTGGCCGCGGCCAACCGCGACGAGCGGCAGTTCCCGGACCCGGACCGGCTGCTCCTGTCCCGGACCCCCAACAAGCACGTGGCGTTCGGCTTCGGCTCGCACTACTGCGTGGGCGCGCCGCTGGCCCGGATGGAGGCGCGCGCGGCCTTCCTGGCGCTGCTGGAGCGGTTCCCGCGGGCGAGGCTGGCGGTACCCAGGGAGCAGGTCCGCTGGCGCAACTCCATCACGCTGCGTGGATTGCAGGCGCTGCCGCTCCGGGTGAGCTGAGGTAGCGTCAGCGCGTGCCCGCCCCCGCCCCCGCGTTCCCCTTTCAGCGTGCGGAGTACCTCCAGGACCCGTACCCCATCTACGCGAAGCTCCGCCGGGACTACCCGGTGGTGCGGATGCCGCGGCAGTTCCAGGAGGAAGCGTACCTGGTGGCCCGCTACGACGACGTGGTGGCGGTGCTGAAGGACGAGGCGCGCTTCGTGCACGAGCGCCGCCACGCGGGGCTGAAGGAGTCCTGGGTCTCGAAGACGTTCAGCCTGGGCCTGCGCGACACGATGATCCTGCGCGACGGGGACGATCACCGGCGGCTGCGGAACCTGGTGCACCGGGCGTTCACGCCCGCGCGGGTGGAGGCGCTGAAGGCGCGGATGGACGCGCTGGTGGTGCTCCTGCTGGACCGGATGCAGGCCCGCGGGAGCACCGAGCTGCTCGCGGACCTGGCCCTCCCGCTGCCCATCACCGTCATCTGCGACCTGATGGGGGTGCCCGAGGAGGACCGGGTCCGGTTCCGGAAGCTGGTGGACGGGCTGATCGACCTGGAGGGGCGGGGGCTCTGGGGGCTGTCGGTCACGGTGTTCCGGACCCGCCAGCTGTTTCGCTACCTGGAGGAGCTGGTCGAGCGCCGGCGCTCGGTCCGGGGGGACGACTTGCTGAGCGCGATGCTCGACGCGGAGGAGGGCGGCGAACGGTTGGACCACCGGGAGCTGGTGGCCTCCACCTTCCTGCTGCTGTTCGCCGGGCACGAGACCACGGTGAACCTGATCGGCAACGGGGTGCTGGCGCTGCTGAGCCACCCGGAACAGTTCGAGCGCCTGCGGAAGGACCCGTCGCTGATCGACTCGGCGGTGGAGGAGCTCCTCCGCTTCACCAACCCGGTGCAGGTGACGGCGCCGCGGTACGCGGCGGAGGCGGTGGAGATCGCCGGGGTGGCGGTCCCGCGCGGCGCGCCGGTGGTTCCCTCCCTCGGCTCGGCCAGCCGGGACGAGACGCACTTCCAGGACCCGGAGAAGCTGGACCTGGGCCGGGCCCCCGACAAGCACGCCGCCTTCGGCTTCGGGGCGCACTACTGCCTGGGCGCGCCGCTCGCCCGCCTGGAGGCGAAGGCCGCCTTCCTGGCGTTCGTGCAGCGCTTCCCGGACGCGCGGTTGGCGGTGCCCAGGGAGCAGGTCCGCTGGCGGAGGTCGACGTCCCTCCGCGGGCTCCAGGCGCTGCCGCTGGCGCTGGGCTGAGGGCTCAGTCCCCGAACCAGGGGACGCTGATGCGGCGGCCTGCGGCCGCTTCCTCCGGGCTCAGGCTTTCTCCGCCGGCTTGTCCTTCGCCTCCGCCTCGTCCCAGGCGGCGCCCAGCCAGCCCTGGTAGGCGGCCTTCTGGGCGTCGGTAGGCTTCTCCACCCGGGCCAGGTACACGGCGTCGGCGGGCTTGCTCCCCAGCGTGACCGGCACGGTGAGCAGCTTGTCGCGCCGGAAGAGGGTGAGGGTGACCGCCTCGCCGGGCTTCTTCTCCTCGGTGCGCTGGATCAGCGACGACCCGTCCACCCGGTACCCGTCCAGCGCCAGCACCTCGTCGTCGGCGTAGACGCCGGCCTGCATCGCCGGGGAGCCGTCCAGCACGGAGGCGACCCCGCTCTGGCCCTTGGTGGTCACGCCCAGCCACCCGCGCGGGCGCAGCTCGTTCCCCTTCCACCGCGGCGGCGTGCCGCCCTTGTCGCCCGCCGACTCGCGCACCCGGAAGCGCGCCTCCAACCCCACGTGCGCGAAGACCGAAAAGTCCAGCTCCTCGGTGGACCGGAGCGCCCGGTCGAAGAACCCGGACAGGTCGCGCCCGGCGACCTCCTTCGCCGCCGCCTCCACGCCGTCCTCCGGGACGCCGCTCTCGTCGCCGTGGCGCGTCCAGAGCAGCCGCATCACGTCGTCCAGGCCGCGCGCGTCGGCGGTGGCCCGGCGGATCTCCAGATCCAGCAGCATCGCCACCACCTCGCCCTTCAGGTAGTAGGAGATGGCGCTGTTGGCCGAGTTCTCGTCCGGCCGGTAGTGCTTGATCCAGGCGTTGAACGACGCGTCGGAGAGCGACTGCACCCTGCGCCCCGGCGTCCCGTGCAGCGAGGTGAGCGTCTCGCCCACGCGGGTGAGGTAGCGCGGCGCGGACATCAGCCCGGCGCGCCGGACCAGGAGGTTGTCGTAGTAGGAGGTCGTCCCCTCGAAGGCCCAGAGCAGCGAGGTGTAGACCTCCTGCGAGTAGTCGAACGGCACCAGCGCGCGCGGCTTGATGCGCTTGACGTTCCAGAGGTGGAAGTACTCGTGCGTGGCGAGGGTGAGGAAGTCCTCCCACCCCTTGCCGGTGGCGAAGCCCTGGCGCGGGAAGAGCAGCGCGGTGGAGGCCTTGTGCTCCAGCCCGCCCCGCCCCTTGTCGGTGAGGTAGACCAGGAACAGGTAGCGCTTCAGCGGCAGCCCGCCGAAGAGCTTCGCCTCCGTCTCGCAGACCTTCTGGAGGTCCCCCAGCAGCCGGTCCTTGTCCGGCGCCGGGTCGCCCCACACCACCACCTGGTGCGGGACGCCGGCCGCCGTGAACTGCATCGGCGCGTGCGGGCCCACCTCGAACGGGCTGTCCACCAGCTCGTCGTAGTCCGGCGCCACGTACTCCTCGCCGCGCTGCTCGAGCGCCACGAAGGTCTGCCAGCCGGCCGGGGCGTCGATCCGCACCCGGTGCTCGTGCCTTCGCATCGCCTCCGCGTAGAGGAACAGCGTGGCGCCGTTGAAGTACCCGTGCGTCCCGTCCAGGTGCGAGGTGCGGACGGTCAGCTCGTTGGCGTAGACGCGGTAGCGGAGCACCACCGGCTTCCCGCGGCCGTCCACGCGGAAGCCGCGCTTGTCCAGGCGCTGCAAGGGGAGCGCCTCGCCGCCCTCGGTGGTAGCGGTGACGTCCTGGAGGTGGCGCGCGTACTCGCGCACCAGGTAGCTGCCGGGCGTCCACACCGGGAGCACGGCGGTGAGCGCGCCGTCCGTCGCCGGGAAGCGCGCCTCCACCTGGAACAGGTGGCTGTGCGGCTGGGGCATGGAGACGCGGTAGCGAACCGCTTCGGTCATAGGGCCTTCGTGCCTATCAGGTTTTGGCTCTCCCGAGGATGGCTCCGAAGAAGCCGTCCGTGCCATGGAGGTGCGTGTACAGGCGGAGGTAGCCGCCGCGGGTGAGGGGAGGGCCCTTCCCGGGGGCGGGGAGCCGGGTCTCGGCCGGGACCAGCGAGAACTCGGGATGGCGCGAAAGGAACCCCTCCACCACGTCCTCGTTCTCCGCCCGGAGGATGGAGCAGGTGCCGTAGATCAGCCGGCCACCCGGCTTCACCAGCGTGGAAAACTGCTCCAGGAGCGCGCGCTGCCGCTCCAGGTGCATGGCCAGCTCCTCGGGCGAGAGGCGGTAGCGCGCGTCCGGTTTGCGCCGGAAGGTGCCGGTGCCGCTGCACGGGGCGTCCACCAGCACCCGGTCCGCCTTCCCGCGCAGGTCCTCCAGCGCCGCCAGGGCGGCCTCGCGTTCCGCCGGAACCTCGCGGATGCGGACGTTGTGCACGCCGTCGCGCCGGGCACGCCGCTTCAGCTCCTCCAGCCTCCGGCCGTCCACGTCCAGCGCGAACAGCTCGCCCCGGTTCTTCATCTCCGCCGAAAGCTGCAGCGACTTCCCGCCGGCGCCCGCGCAGGCGTCCACCACCCGGGTGGGGGGCGGGTCCACCAGTTGGCCCAGGAGCTGGCTGCCCTCGTCCTGGAGCTCGAAGAAGCCCTCCTTGAAGGACTTCAGGGAGAAGGCGTTCAGGCGCGTGTCGAGGAAGATGCCCAGGGGCGAAAGCGGGGCGGGGCGGCAGTCCACGCCCTCCTCCCGGAGCCTTTGCATCAGCGCCTCGCGCGTTCCCTTGAGCGTGTTGGTCCGGGCGCACAGGGGAGCGCGGGTGTTCATGGCCGCCACCGCCGCCTCCGCGTCCGGCCCCAGCTCCTCGCGGAACCGCTTGGCGAGGAAGTCCGGGAGCGAGCCCAGCAGGGCCAGCTTCCGGTCCGCGGGGAGGCGCTCCAGGGCGGCGGCGGCCTTCGGGATCTGCTCCAGCGCGCGCGCGTCCGCATCGTCCAGCGCGGCGGCGCGGCCCACCGTGGCCGGCGACTCGCCCTCCAGCACGCGCGCGGCGTGGAGGCGGAGCAGGTCCTGGCGGCTGGAAGGGAGCGCGTGGAAGCCGGGCCTCAGCTCGTCCAGGAGGTGGTCGATGGTCCGCTGCCGGCGCACGGTGGCGTAGACGCGCTCGGAGACGGCGCGGCGCTCGTTGGCGTAGAGGTTCCGTTTCGGGCGGAGGGTGTGCTCCAGGGCGCGGTCCGCCAGCCAGCGCTCGCGGCGGAAGAGGCTGTACGCCTCCAGCGCGGCCTGCATGGCGAGATCCTCACGCACCGGGCGGACCCGGTGCTCGGCCGGGCGGCGGGAAGCGGCCTTGCGCGCCGGGCGCTGGTGGGGGCGCATGGGCTTCATGTGGCTCGCCACCCGTGGAAGTCGACCTCTCCGGCCGTGGCGGCGAGGGTGCGGAGGCGGCGGGTCATGCGCGGCGGCATACCACCCCTCCCGGCGCCGGCCCGTTCATCGATCGTCGGCCGCCCAGTCGCGGGAGATGGTGAAGATCTGCGGCATGGGGCAGTCCTTCGGCACACCGGTGCATCCAGGAGGCAGCGCCGCCCTCGCGTTCCGTCCCCCCGCGCCCCCGCCGGCCCCCTGGAAGGCGATCGCCGGCTGGCACGGATCCCACATGCAGGCGTTGGTTTCGACGGTGGTGATGGGCGTGCCGGCGACCTTTGGAGTGGCGGAGAACCAGTAGCGGCCGTCGGCGGTGCGGAGCGTGAACTCGCCCAGAAGTTGCCCCTCCTCGAGGTAGAAGCTGTTGGCCGAGGCGGCGTCCGGAACCGCGACGAGGCTGTGGTCCGCCTGCTCGCGGGCGTAGGCGCCGCTGCGCACGAGGCTCTGCGGCAGGCGGACCTTGTACGAGCCATCCGACTGGCGCTCGAAGTACCAGGATGAGCCAGCGCCGCCGGCACCCACGAGCAACGCGCCGCTGTTCGCGGAGATCGTCCTGGTGGAGTCCTTGAACACCGCCTTGTACGTGCCGCTCACGAGATACGGCTCGGGCAGGCCGTCGACGCGCCACTGGCCGCTGGGCTTCTCGGGGTCGCCGTCTTTGTTGACGTACGTCTTGTTGTTCGTGTGCATGTACATATACACGTTGTCGTCGATGTTCTTGATCGCGTAATACCCGTCGGCGCGGCGCTCGAGGCTGAAGTGCCCCTTGTTGTCGCCGCTGTAGATGTCAACGCGGCCCCAGGAATCCCCCGCGCGGCTCAGGTACTTGCCCGACTCTCCGTTGATGGCGAAGGTGATGGAATTCTGGACCAGCGGGATCGCGGGGTTGTACGTGACGTCGAACGTGACGTTCGTCGGGTTGCTCACGGGGTCGTTGTAGATGTAACCGCTTTCCTGTCGCATGTACGTCTGGTTGACGCGGTTGGCCAGCTTCACCTGCGCGGTCTTCAGGCGAGGCTTGTCGATCTGCCAGTCCTTCGTCGGCGTCTCGAGCTGCGACTTGTTTCGCCATTTCCAGTCGTAGGCAAGGTGGAGGGACGCGTCCACGTTGCCGTCGTCGCCCGCGGGCAGCATGTTGTACAGGCAGGTGCGGCGGTTCTGGGCGTGCTCGAGGATCTTGGCGGCCTGGCTGGTGCCCTTCCAGTCACGGGCCATGCACTGGTCGACCGTCGTGCCCTTGCCGCTGTCCTCGCTCTGGTTCTGGGGGGTCGCCTTGACGTAGGTCGCCTTCCGGTTCTCCGGCTTCGAGTACCAGCCGCGCAGCTCCGCCTCGTCGAAGCTCAGCCACCTGCTCACCAGCTTCTGCGCCTCGTCGCGCGCGTAGGTTTCGCGCGACGCCCGCGGCCTGGCCATGCTGCGGATGAAGGCCGTCCAGGCGTCCTTGGTGGCCTCGGTGGCGGCGAGGGCGTAGTCGCGCATGTTGCTGGGGACGTAGGCCGACCAATCATTCGCGTCGGAGCGGCCG
>DATBSS010000204.1:0-3269 GCA_036559665.1 Myxococcaceae bacterium | reverse complement strand
CTCCCACAGGTTCTTGCCGTCGACGATGAAGAAGAGGGTGTCCGCCAGCGGCCTCCCGCAGTCGTTCGCGCTGCAGCCCATGACGAAGCGCACCGGCGGCGCGCCGTTGTTCCCCGGGTGGTGCCACTGCATGAACACCTGCCAGGTCGGGGTGAGCGGGTAGTCCTCCGGCCACAACGTGCTCCAGCCGTAATAGAGATCTCTGCCTTCCGATGCTCCGTCGTGCTTGATCAGCTCGTTGCGGTTGCCGCTGGCGTGGTTGGGGTTGTCGCCCTTGATGACCTGTGCCCGCAGGGCATGTCTCCCCGGGCGCATGGGGGCGTCCACCACCTGGAGGCGGTCCGGGCCGATCATCTCCGAACGGTCCCACTGCGAACGGTCCCCGGTCTCGAAGTCCCCTCTCCACAGCACGCTCGCGGCGGCGGGCCCCGCGAAGGCAGCCGCGGCCATGAGGGCCAACCATTTCTGTTTCGTTGAATGATGCATGCTCGTCTCCCGTCGGTGAAGCGTGAAGGAGGCAGAGCAATCGTCGCGACCTCGACATTCCCCGGCGCCCGGGGGCCTATCGAGAGACAGGAAGCGCCTTCGCCAGCTTGGGAAGGGCGGCCCCCCTTGCGCGCCCGCCATCTTTGGAGGTGGGCGAGCCGCGAGGCCGAGGGGGGTGGGTATGGCGGTAGACGAGAGGGTGAGCGCAGCGCTGGAGGGCCTCGCCGTCGAGGAACTGGGCGCGGAGGCGCTCACCGCCCAGGCCACGGAGTGGGACGCGCTGGCGAGCGCCTCGGCGTCGGCGGCGCCGTTCACCTTCAGTGGATGGACGCGGGCCTGGTACGAGAGCTTCGCGCCCGGCGCCCGGCTCCGGCTGCTCTGTGCCCGGCGCGGAGGGCGCGCGGTCGCCTTCGCGCCGCTCCTGGAGAGGCGGTGGCGGCTGCTGGGGTGGCCTCTGAACCTGTGGCAATCCGCGTCGAACGAGCACTCGCAGCGGACCGATTGGGCGCTCGCGCCGGGTGACGAGGAGGAGGCCGTGGGCGCGCTCTGGGGCCACCTCCGCGACCGGGGTTGGGAGGCGTTGCTCCTCAAGGACATCGTCCGGGACGGGACGATCGACCGCGTGATCGGCGCCGCGGCGGAACGCGACGGCTTCCTGGTGGCCCGGTGGTCGAGCCTGGAGTCCCCCTGGCTCCCGGTCGTCCCGCCCGAGGAGCTCGAGCGGTCGATGGACGCAAAGTTCCGCGCGAACCTGAGGCGGCGAAAGCGCAAGCTCGCCACCCACGGGCAGATCGTCCTCCAGCGCGCCGACTCCGCTCGGGGGCTGGACGAGGCGCTCGACGAGGGATTCCGGCTCGAGGCGAGCGGGTGGAAGGGCGAGCGAGGCACCGCCATTGCCTGCGCGCCGCAGACCCGGCGCTTCTATACCGCCCTGGCGAAGGAGGCGGCGGAGCGGGATTGGCTGTCCCTGTACTTCCTGAGAGCGGGAGCGCGAACGGTCGCCTTCCATTTCGGCCTGCAGGTGGGCGGCCGGTATTTCCTGCTCAAGCCGGGGTACGACGAATCGCTTGGCGAGTGCTCGCCCGGGCAATTGCTGGTCGACGAGGTGCTGAGGGACCTCTTCCAGCGAGGCGCGCGCGAATTCGACTTCCTCGGTCCGCGGATGACCTGGAAGCTGGACTGGACGCAGCGCCTCCGCGCCCACTGCTGGTTGTTCGTGTTGCGGCCCACCTTCAAGGGGCGGGCCCTGCATGCGGCTCGATTCCGGTGGGGCCCGCGCGCCGCGCGCTGGGTCCGGGGCGTCGTGCGGCGGAAGCAGTGATTCCGGATCCGGCGGCGTCAGCGCGCGCGCAGGACGGTCCCGAACCCCCGCTCGCGCCCGAGGGCCGGGGAGATCGCTCCCTCCCACACCGCCGGTTTCCCGCTGATCAGCACCGTCTGGACCGCCCCGGAACCCGGCGACACCAGCCGGACGAAGTCGCCGAAGCGCTCCATCGGCTTCTCCTCGGGGTGGTCGAGGTCCGCCGCCAGGCGGTCCACGTCCAGCACCACGAGGTCCGCCCGCTTCCCGACGGCGAGGGTCCCGGCGTCCATCCCGAACCAACCCGCGATCTCCCCGGTGAGCCGGTGCACGGCCCGCTCGGGGGTCATCAGCGGGGCGCCGCGCCGCTCCGCCTCGCGCACCAGGCGCAGCATCCTCAGCGGGAAGTTGTAGTGCGCCATGTTGCGCAGGTGGGCGCCGGCGTCCGAGAAGCCGATCAGCACGTCCGGGTGACGGACGATGTCCTCCAGCACCTCGCGCCGGTCGTTGGCCATCACCGTGTACCAGCGCAGCGCGGTGCCGAAGCGCGCCACCAGGTCCAGGAACACATCCACCACGTCGCGCCCCGCCTCCAGCGCCACCTGCGCGAAGGACTTCCCGACCAGCTCGCCGTCCGGGCAACGGAGGATCCGTGACTGGTTGAAGTCGCGGTGGAAGACCTTGGGGAGGAGCTTGCTCCGCCACTGCCGCCGGAACCACCGCCGGTACGCGGGGTCGGCGAACAGCTCCTGGCGCGCTGCCGCCTCTTGCAGGTGCAGCGCCGCCACACCCGCGCCGAACTCCTCGAACACCACCAGGTCGATGCCGTCTGCCCAGAGGTCGAAGATCTCCGGCAGCGCCTGCCAGCGGAAGTCGCCGTTGAACAGGCGGTTCACCACGCGGGAGAGGAACTGCGAGAGCTTGTACAGGCCCCGGTTCGCCCGCACGTCCATCATCGAGATGATGGTGGTCTTGAGTGGCTTGCGTCCGATCCCCGCGCTCTCGAGCAGGAAGTTGACCACGTTGACCTTGGTCGTGATGTTGGGGACGCCCTGGAAGATCCGGTCCCGCCGCCGGACGATCCTCGTCAGCCGCCGGTACTCCGACCAGCGCGCGAACGCGGACGGGAGGGGGCGGCTCCGGAACGGGCGGGAGCCGCCCATCTTGTCCCAGGGCAGCGTCTGGATGGAGACGCCGAAGTACCCGGCGTCCAATGCTTCCTCCAGGATTCGCTCCATCCGCTCCAATTCGCCGGAGGCGGGGACCACGGACCGCTCCAGGCTGCGCGCCATGCCCATCACGTGGGCCCGGATGGCCGAGTGACCGGCCAGCGACGACAGGTGCGGCCCCAGCGGCTGCTGCTCCAGGTGGTCCAGGTAGGCCGGCAGGGAGTCCCAGGTCTTCGAGCGCTCCAGCAACTCCCGCACCACGCCGTAGGGAATGCCCTCCACCCGGCAGAACATGTCCGCCAGGTCCTCCGGAG
>DATBSS010000203.1:0-2780 GCA_036559665.1 Myxococcaceae bacterium | reverse complement strand
CGCCTCGCTCACCTCGCACGGGTTCCAGGTCGTCGAGGCATCCGCGGGGAAAGAGGGCATCGCCATGGCGACCAGCCACAACCCGGAGATCATCCTGCTGGACCTGGGGCTCCCCGACGCGGACGGGATGGCGCTGACCCGGGAGCTCCGCGGGTGGGCGCGGATGCCGATCATCGTCATCTCGGCGCGGGGGCGGGAGGCCGACAAGGTGGAGGCGCTCGACGCCGGGGCCGACGACTACCTCACCAAGCCGTTCGGGGTGAACGAGCTGCTGGCGCGGATCCGGGTCGCGCTCCGGCACGCTCGGCAGGCGCGGGGCGCGGCGGAGACGGTGGTGGAGATCGGCGCGCTCCGGGTGGACTTCGGACGCCGCGAGGTGACGCTGGATGGGCGGGAGCTCCACCTCACGCCCATCGAGTACCGGCTGCTGACGCTGCTCGCCTCGCACGCCGGCAAGGTGCTGACCCACCGGCAGATCCTCAACGAGGTCTGGGGCCCGGGCCACGCCGACCAGACGCACTACCTCCGGGTCTACATGGCGCAGCTCCGGCGGAAGATCGAGCAGGACCCGGCGAGGCCCAGGTTGCTCGCGACGGAGCCCGGCGTGGGCTACCGCTTCCGGGACCGGCCCGAGCCCGAGCCGCGCTGAGCGGGGCCAGGGCGTCCTTGCGACCGCGCCCGTCCTGAAGTAGCGGTCCCCCGCGAAAGGGAGACCAGGCCGATGGGCGCGACCGCGAAACCGTTCCTCATGTTCCAGGGCAAGGTGGCGGAGGAGGCGATGCGCTTCTACGTCTCGCTGTTCCCGGACGGGGAGATCCTGGAGATCTCCCGCTACGGCCCGGGCCAGCCGGGCCCGGAGGGCACGGTGATGCGGGCGACCTTCCGGGTCGCCGGCCAGGTGGTGATCTGCTCCGACAGCTTCGTGAAGCACGACTTCACCTTCACGCCCTCGGTTTCCCTCTTCGTCGAATGCGAGTCGGAGGAGCAGCTCAAGGTCCTTGCCCAGAAGCTCTCCGAGAACGGGCAAACCTTCATGCCGCTCGGCAACTACGGCTTCAGCCGCCAGTTCGCCTGGTGCGCCGACCGCTTCGGCGTCTCCTGGCAGCTCAACTTGGCATGACCGGGTCGCACGCGGCGGCGCGCTCGCGGAGGAGCTTCCGCTCGCGCTCGTTGCGGGTGAGTGACGCCGCGCGCTCGAATTCCGCCCGCGCCTCGCGCAGGCGCCCCAGCTTGAACAGGAGATCTCCGCGCACGCTGGGCAGCAGGTGGTACCCCTGGAGCGCGGGCTCCTCCACCAGCTCGTCCACCAGCGCCAGCCCGGCCGCCGGGCCGTACGCCATCCCGAGCGCGACCGCGCGGTTCAGCTCCACCACCGGAGAGGGCGCGCGCCGGGCGAGCTGGCCGTACAGCTCGGCGATGTGCGCCCAGTCCGTCGCCGCCGCGGTGCGGGCGCGCGCGTGGCAGGCGGCGATGGCGGCCTGGAGCACGTAGGGCCCGGGCGCGCCCCCCAGCGACTGCGCCAGCTCGAGGGCCGCCAGCCCCCTGGTGATGAGCAGGTAGTCCCACCGCGCCCGGTTCTGGTCCAGCAACAGCACCGGCTCGCCGTTCGGCCCGGTCCGCGCGCCCAGCCGCGACGCCTGGATCTCCATCAGCGCCACCAGCCCGTGGACCTCCGGCTCCTTCGGCACCAACCCCGCCAGGATGCGGCCCAGCCGGAGCGCGTCCTGGCACAGCTCCGGCCGCATCCAGTCGTCGCCTGCGGTGGCGGAGTACCCCTCGTTGAAGACGAGGTAGATGACCTCCAGCACCGAGGCGAGCCTGGGACCCAGCGATGCGCCGCGGGGCACCTCGAAGGGCACGCGCTCCTCGGCGAGCGTCCGCTTCGCCCGGACGATCCGCTGCGCGATGGTGGGCTCCGGCACCAGGAACGCGCGGGCGATCTCCGAGGTGGTGAGCCCGCCCAGAAGCCGCAGCGTGAGCGCCACCCGCGCCTCGGTGGCGAGGATGGGGTGGCAGGCGACGAGGATGAGGCGGAGCAGGTCGTCGCCCACGTCTTCGTCGATCATCTTCTCGAGATCGGGCACGACGGACTCCCGCATGGCCTCCATCTGGCCGACCTCCTGGTGCTTGCGCTCCGCCAGGGAACCGCGACGCAGGACGTCGACCGCCCGGTGCTTGGCGGTGGCCATCAGCCAGGCGCCGGGGTTGTCCGGGGTGCCCGACCGCGGCCACTGCTCCAGCGCGGCGACGAGCGCGTCCTGCGCGAGGTCTTCCGCGATTCCCACGTCGCGCACCATGCGAGCAAGGCTGGCGATGACCTTGGCCGATTCGATGCGCCAGACCGCCTCGATCGCGCGGTGTGTTTCAGTTGTCGTCAAGATCTCACGGAGCTCTCGTGCCCTTCAACGCTTCCCGCGTTAGGCTGTCGTGCGCCTCGACGGCCGGCCCGAAGTCTTCGGCCTCGAACAGCGGCCGCAACTCGATGGCACCCTCGCCGGCGCCGCTCATGTCCGCGTTGAATGGAACGCGCTTGGCCCACTCGATCGCCTCTTCCTTTGATTTCACTTGAATGATCCAGAAGCCGGCGATCAGCTCTTTTGATTCACTGAACGGGCCGTCGACAACGGTTGGCTTGCCTTTGGAAAAATGGACCATGGCTCCCTTGGAGCTTGGATGCAGGCCGGCACCGTCGAGCATGACGCCGGCCTTTATCAGCTCCGCGTTGTACTTCCCCATCGCGGCGAAGTCCTTCTCAGTCGGGAGGATGCCTGCCTCCGACC
>DATBSS010000202.1:0-3223 GCA_036559665.1 Myxococcaceae bacterium | reverse complement strand
GAGGCCGGAGAGCGAGTCGGATCTGATGCAGATGTCGTTCAAGCGCGTCGGGCAGCAGTGGAAGATCATCCGCGGCTTGTGAAGAGCAGGTCCTCGAAGCCGGCGGGCCTCATCGCGTCCAGCGCGCGCACCCGCGCCAGGTAGGTGCGGAAGTCCTTGCGGAAGAGGCGTTCGGGCGGCAGCGGCGAGAGGTGGAAGTCCCGGATGCGGGAGGCGGTGTAGCGGACGGCGCCGAAGAGTGCCTGCTGGTACAGCCGCGCGCGTTCGCCGGCGGAGAGCTTGCGCACGTCTTGGTAGCCGCGGAGCAGCGCGCGGCAGAGGTCCGGCTTGTACTCGCGGTCGAAGCACCAGGCGTTGAGGGTGATGGCGATGTCCAGGACCAGCTCGTCGCGGCACGCCATCTCGAAGTCGAAGAAGGCCGAGACCCGGTCGCCCAGCCACTTCACGTTGTCCATGAAGAGGTCGGCGTGGATGACGCCCCGGGGGGTGAGCCCGCTGGTGCGCTCCACCAGGTCCAGGTGGTCCCCGCACTCGCGCGCGATGCCGCGGAGCTCCTCGTCCGGGTGCCGGGCCAGCTCCTCCAGCCAGCGCCGCACCAGCGGCGGGCCGTAGGGGTTGGCGCGGTCGCCCACCAGCGCCTGGCCGACCCGGTGGAGCTTGGCCAGCTCCGCGCCCAGGCGCTCGCAGTGGTCGGTGGTGAGGCGGTCGCGGGTGAGCTCCTCGCCGGGCAGGTAGCCGAAGACGGAGACGTGCCCGCCGGCCATGGGCAGGAAGGATTCGCCGGAGCGGGTGAGGTGGAGGTGCGGGGCGGGGAAGCCGCTCTCGTGGAGGAGGAGCAGCAGCGCGGCCTCGAAGCGGAGATCGGCGTCGCTGCGCACGGTGGTGTAGCGGAGGAAGGAGCGGCCGGTGGAGGTGTGGAGGAAGTAGTTGGTGTTGATCGACCCCTGCGGGATGCCGGTCGCGGAGGTGAAGTCGCCCAGGGTGAATTCGGCGCAGACCGCCCGGAAGTCCTCGTCCGTCAATGCGGCGTACAGGGCCACGAGCGCTCCCTTGGGTTTGACCGCCGGAGAAGCGCGACGTTATGCCACGGCCCGTGAGCGCGAACGAGCCCGGCGGGCAGGTCCAGGGAGAGACCGTTGGGCCGGAGCCCATGGACCCGGCGACCGGGCCAGTGGAGGTCGAACCGGAGCCGCCCGAGCCTGACGACTGGCGGAAGCGGGAGACGTTCCGGTCGGCGATGGCGCAGATCGCGGTGGCGGCGGTGATCCTGGCCGGGCTGGTGACGTGGAGGTACCTCCGGGCCGTCCAGCGCAACGAGGACGCGCAGCAGGTCCACGGCCTGCGGGTGCTGGCCGCCAGCGACGACCCGAAAGACCTCCAGGGGGCGGTGACGCAGCTCCAGCCCGTGGTGGGGAGGGGCATACCGGAAGCGATCGCGCTCTCCGCGAGGTTGCACGTGGAGCTGTGGCGGACGCATGGGCTCCCGGAGCACGAGAGGCCTGCGCGCGAGCAACTGGCGCTGGCGGAGCGGGCGGACGTTCCGAACGAGGAGCGGTACGCGGCGCGGGCGCTGGTGCTCCTGATGGACGGGAAGCCGGGTGACGCGGAGACGCTGCTCCGGGACGTGGAGCATCGCGGCGGGCAGGCACCCTGGTTGAGCTACGCGCTGGGGCGGGCGTTGCAGGCGCGGGGTGACTTCCGGGGCGCGGCGGGTTCGTACCAGCGGGCGATGGAAGCGGGGTGGAAGGATCCGGGGCTGCTGGCGTCGTGCGGGGAGGGGTACCTGGAGCTGGGCCGGGACGAGGACGCCGCGCGCGCCTTCACGGCGGCGCTGGGGCGCGAGTCCGGGCACGTGCGGTCGCTGGCCGGGCTGGCGCTGGCGAAGCTGTTTGCGGGCGAGGCGCGGACGCTGGCGGAGAACGCGGTGAAGGCGGCGATGGAAGGGAGGGACGCGCTGACGCCCGGGTTGAAGGGGCGCGCGCTGGCGGCGGCGGCCGAGCTGGCGAGGCAGCGTTTGGAGCAGGAGCAGGGACGGACGCCGAAGCCTGGAGAGGGGTCGGACGTGAAGGAGATCCAGCGCGTCGCGGAGGAGGCGGTAGCGGCGCGCCCGGGAGATCCCGTGGTGGCGCTCGTGCGCGCGCACGTGCTGGTGACGGCACGCGACCCCGCGGGCGAGCACGCGCTCGCGGAGGCGGCGAAGGCGCACCCGTTCGCGCCCGCGGTGGCCCTGGCTGCTGGGGCGGGCGGCGCAGATGGCTTGGCGGTGCTGGACGAGTATGCGCGCCGCTTCGCCGCCCAGTTGCCTGGCGACCAGGCGTACTGGCTGACGCGAGGGCAGGCGCTCCGGTCGCTTGGGAGGAGCGCCGAAGCGACCGCTGCCTACGACACCGCGCGCGCCCTGGGCGGAAGAGGCGCGGCGAAGGCCGCGGCGGCACTGGCCTCCAGCCAGGCGTCGCGGCCCCGCTAGAAACCCGCAACACCTCGCCCCGGCGCAGCGGCCTCCCCTCGGAGGGTCTTCAGGGCACCCCGTTCTGTTGCGGGTTTCTCGCAATCCCCGCCGCGTTGCGGCGTACTCCCAGCATGACGCTCCTCCTCAACCTGCTCTGGGCGGTCTTCGGCGGCGGGCTGGTGATCTTCATCGAGTACGTGCTGGCCGGCCTGCTCCTCTGCCTGACCGTGGTGGGCATCCCCTTCGGCCTCCAGTGCTTCAAGATCGCCGGCCTGGGCCTGTTCCCGTTCGGCAAGGACATCCAGGAGCTCCGCCGCAGCGCCGGCGGCGAAGCCATGGGCTTCCTCTTCAACGTCCTCTGGTTCCTGGTGGCCGGCCTCTGGATCTTCCTCAGCCACCTCGCGCTCGCCCTCGGGCTGGCGGTGACGCTGATCGGCATCCCCTTCGCCCTCCAGCACCTCAAGCTCGCGGTGCTGGCGCTCGCGCCCTTCGGCCGGCAGATCCGCTAGGAGCCCGCAGGCGCTGCATCGGCTTGGCGACCTCGACGTAGAGCTGGTGCTTGATGTGACGGTCCTCGAGCGGGCGCTTGTCACCCGGGAAGGCGGGGATGTCGCTCCAGTGCCGCTGGTGCCGCGAGACCTGGACGAAGCCCACCAGGTCCAGCACGTGAGCCAGGTACTCGTAGGTCGGGATCAGCCGGTGGCCCCACTCGGCCCATTCGACGCGGTTGTCGACGGTGCGGACACCGGTGTGGGGCCACCTGGTGAAGAAGCG
>DATBSS010000201.1:0-9576 GCA_036559665.1 Myxococcaceae bacterium | reverse complement strand
ACCCGCTCCTGGAGTTCTCCTCGCGCGGCGCGGGCGGGATGCTGTTCTCCAACGAGTGAGCATGGGTGGTACGGATGAAAAGTAGGCACACGTATGCCCACTCATGTGGGCAACGCCGCTCGCCCCCCCGAAATGCACGCGAAATTAGGGTGCGACTGTCCAGGAGTGCTGGCCTCGCACACGCGAGAACCTGATCGAATCTCCGTTTCCCCCGCCGGAGGTCTCCCCCATGTCGGCCGGTGTCAGCGTCCTTCCGAAGATCGCCCCTGCCCCTGCTCCCGCTCCCGAGCCGATCCCCGCTCTGCGGCCCGCCGCGACCCCCACCCCCGCCACCGTCATCGCGCGGACCGGCTTCAGCACGGCCGATCAGTTCCAGCGGCCGGTCCCGGTGCCCGTCGCGATCACCACACCTCAGCCGCCGCCCTCCGCGCCGGCTGACCTGCTCACCAGCCACATGACCTCCGACCAGAGCCAGGCGTTCGCCCAGCTTCCGCCGGCGGACCAGCAGACGCTCCGGGATTTCGCCCAGACGTGGGCGCGGCAGATGGAAAGCGGGAAGGGCAGCGGAATCCCGGGCGTCAGCGAGGGCCTGACGGGGATGCGGGCCGCCATCCTCTCCGGGCAGGGCGCGACGCTCGCCAACCTGGCCCGCACGGTGGCCGCGTCCGACCAGAAGTCAGGCGGGCAGAACGCACAGCAGGCGCTGGTGAACGCGCTGCACAATGGCCAGGCACTGACCAAGCCCGATCCCCACACCGGCAAGAGCCTGCTCCAGGAGCTGTCGGCGCTGAACCGCAGCGGCCAGACCTACCTGGGCTACGACCGCTCCGGGCTGGCGGTCAACATCCTCACCGACCTCTTCACCTCGTCCGGCATCTCCCAGGTCAAGGGCGAACAGGACTGCAGCGCCCTGGCGATCGCCGCCTCGATGCGCCGGAACCCCGCCTCGTATGCGCGGATGATCATCGACCTGGCCAATGGAAATAAGGTCATGCTGCCCAGGGGCGAGAAAGTCGAGTGGGAGGGGGACCGGTTCGACCCCAAGTCCACCAAGAGCATGACCAACCAGCTCTTCGACGCGGGCATGAGGACCCCCCTGCGGTCGGACCTGCGCACGGGCGTCACAGGGGAGCAGGTGAAGGACGCCCTGAAGGAGGTGTACGGCGGGTCGTGGACCGCGATGTACACGCCGGACGAGACCGAGGAGAAGGACCCCGCGCGCCGCCAGGAAGCCCAGGACATGGCGGTCACCATCATGGACGCGCAATTCTGGAACGGGCAGCAGCCGTTGTTCGCCAACTACAACGGTCACTGGTACCAGGTCTGCTGGTCCACGTCCGTCTCCGGTTCCGACAAGGTGGTGACCGCGACGGCTCAGGACGGAACGGGGGAGAAGAACATCCCCCTGCCGGAGTTCCTGGCCCACCTGGACGGGCTGGTGTTCCCGTCGGATCTCACCGTTCCGCAGTGGAAGCAGACCCCCGCGGACGGAACGGGGGAGCAGGACAACCCCCTGTCGAGGTTCCTGGACGGGCTGGCGAACCGGTCGACCCTCACCGTGCCGAAGTGGATGCAGAACCCCGCCTGGGCCGACCCTGGCGGCGGCGGCCCACTGGGCACCCAGGGCAGCGACGACCGATCTCGCCGCTGAGGTCCGCGGGCGCGCCGCACTTCGCCGGGCTTCAGCGCGACCTGGTGCGAAAGAGGCTGTGGATGCTCATCTCCCCCTGCGACTGGGCGGCGCGGACCAGCGAGGAGATCTCGTCCGGCGACAGCCCATGGCGCTCCCGCAGCACCGCCTGGGTGCCAGAAAGCAGCGCCTCCCGCGCCGCCGCCACGCGCCTGGAGACGGTGGACCGGTGCGTGTTGAACAGCGCCGCGATCTGCTCGAAGTCCAGGCCGTCCGCGAAGTGGTAGCGCAAGAGCACCCGCTGGGCGTCGTCCAGCGCGGAGAAGGCCTGCTTCATCGCCTCCTCCAACTGCTCGGACTGGAGCCGGTTGAGGACCTCCGACTCCAGCGACCGCCCGGCGCCGCTGGCCCGGAGCAGCTCCTCGCGCAGGGGGAGCTCCGGCTCGCGCGCCGGGAGGGCGTTGAGCGCCACCCGCCCGGCCATCACCTTCGCCCAGGCCAGCAGCGTTCCCTTGCCGCCGTACTCGGCCAGCTTGGGCCCGGAGCCGGCCGGGCCGATCAGCAGGCGCTCGCGCAGCCGTTGCCGCACGTCCTCCACGAACGGCGGCGACGGATCCACGCGCGCCGCGGCCGCCGCCGCGCGGGCCAGCACGTGCCGGTCCAGGTGCGAGAGCGCGTGAGGGTCGCCGGCCAGCGCGGCGCACGCCAGGTAGAGGTCCGGGCCATGGAGCGAGGCGAGCGCCGCCACCGCGCCGCCGCCGGCCTCCGCGCGGGCGCCGAGGAACGCGGCGAACCGCTCCGGCGCCACCATGGAGTCCGGGTGCTCCCGGCGCGCCAGCTCCACCGCGAAGGCGAGCGCCTCCTCCAGCGCCGGGAGGTCCGCGAGCGTCCGCTCCCCGCGCCACGCGGCCAGGAACGCACCCGCCAGCGGCTGGGCGGAAGCCACGGCCGCATCATCGCACGGCGTCGGAGCCCACCGCGAAGTGGGCCTCCAGCCAGTCGTTCGCTTCGCGCGCCTTCTCCTCCCGGCGGGCGGCGGCGTGCGCATCGCGCGCCTCGCGCGCCAGCGACTGCGCCCTCCGCCGGTCCCCTCCGGACGCCCACAGCGCGCGGGAGAGGGCCAGCTGCGCGTCGGCGCGTTCCGGGAACGGCGACAGCCGGAGCTTCAGTGCCGCCTCCAGGTGGGGAACGGCCTCCTTCGCGCGGCCCAGGCCCAGCAGCGACTCGCCGATGCCGTCCTCGCAAAAGAACAGCTCCGGGTCGGACGGCGGCACGGCTCCGGCCAGGATGGCCTGCGCCTCCCGGTACGTCTCCAGCGCGCGCTGGAACTGCCCCCCGGCCTGCAGCACCGTCGCCTGCAGCTGCAGGGACCCGGCCACGCGGGCGTGCCGGAGCCCCAGCCGCTCGCGGGCAATCCGGAGCGCCCGGTCCGCCGCCTCCGCCGCCTCGTCCAGCCGGTGGAGCTGGACCTGCGCTTGCGCCAGCGTCCACAGGGACGAGATCAGCGCCGGGTGGCCGGCCCCCCGGAGGCGCTCGATGGCGGGGATGGCGGCTTCGAGCGAGCGCACCGCGTCCCCCGGCCGGCCGAGCGCCACATCCGCGCTGGCCAGGTTGGTGATCGCGTTGAGCGTCTTGGGGTGCTCCCGCCCCAGCGCGGCCTCCAGCAGCTTCGCCGCGCGCTCGTAGGCGGCGAGCGCGCCGTCCGGTCGGCCCTCCGCCAGCGCCAGCGAGCCGGCGTTGTTGAGCAGCTCGCCCTCCAGCTCCGGGTCGGGCCCGGCACGCTCCAGGGCCGCGGACGCCACTTCCTTCCAGTGGTGGCCGCGGTCGAAGGTGGAGCGCAGGCTGGAGAGGTACACCAGGCGGCTGGCGGCGCGCGCCTTGGTGGCGTCGTCCCGCCCGGCATCGGCGGCGTAGGTGGCCTCGACCAGCGACCGCTCCGCCTCCCCGGTCCGGCCCAGCTTCTCCTGGAGCACGCCGGACAGGTACAGCGCCTCCGCCTGGAGCGGCCGGTAGCCCAGCGCGCGCGCCGCCTCCAGCGCTGAACCGGCCCGCTCGAGCGCGGGGGCGAACCGCCCGGCGAGGCGGACGGCGTTCGCCTCCGACAGCTCCAGTTCCAGCCGGTCCACCTCGGCGCGGGCGGCGGGCGATTCCGGCGGCGGCGCGCGGCCGGTGAGCGAGGCCACGTCCGCGCACGTCCTCAGGCTGGACAGCCCGAGCGCCGCTTCCACGCCCTTGTCCACCAGTGGCGCGTCCGCCGCGGCCAGGAGCGCGGTGAGCTGGCCAAGCTCGCGCATGCGGCGGTCCAGGCACGCCATCCGCAGCGAGAGCACCGCCTCCGTCTGCTCGCCGCTGATGCGGGCCGCGGCGCACGCCTCGTGGTGCATCGCCGCCCAGTCGCGGGCGTAGGCGTCCAGCGCGGCGCTGGTCCGCTCCAGCTGCGCCCGCGCGCCCTCAGGTCCCAGCTCCGCCGGGGCGGCCTTGAGGAACGCCTGCCCGACCTGCGCGCGCCTGGCGCCGTCCCAGACTCCCGCCAGGCGTTGCTCCGAGCCCCGGCAGCGGAGCAGCGACCGCTCCAACCCGAACGCGACGGCGCCGGCCAGGAGCAGCGCCGCCGCGGCCACCGAGGCCGCCAGGCGCGCGCTGACGCCGCGGCGGCGGAGGTCCACCTGGAGGGCGTCCGTCAGCTCCCGCATGGAGGGGAACCGCTCCTCCGGCTCGAAGCGGAGTGCGCGGCGCAGCACCTGCTGCAGCCAGTCCGGGACGGGCGGCGCGGAGGCGGGGGGCTCCGGCGGGCCCTGGCGGATGGAGCGGAGGCGGCCGTCGATGTCGTCGGAGGCGAAGGGCGGCTTCATGAACAGCGCCTCGAAGAGCGCCACCGCGAAGGCGAACTCGTCCGCGCGCGCGTCCGAGGCGCCCCCCTCCATCTGCTCCGGCGCCATGTAGCGCGGCGTCCCCATCACGACGCCGGCGCGCGTCAGGGGCGCCGACAGCGGCGAGAGCGAGGCGCCTGGTGGTTCCGGGTCGGTCGCGTCCGCGGGCTCGGGAGGGCCGGAGGCGCCGGCGCGGGCCAGCCCGAAGTCGGCCACGCGCACCCGGCCGTCCTTGCCGATGAGGACGTTGTCCGGCTTGAAGTCCCGGTGCACCAGCCCCACCTCGTGCGCCGCCTGCAGCCCGCGCGCCGCCTGCACGAAGACGTCGCGGATCTCCGTCCAGCCGCGCGGCGCGGCCTTGAGCCACTGGCGGAGGTTGGAGCCATCCACGTACTCCATGGCCACGAAGACGCGCCCGGCGTAGGTGCCCACGTCGTGCACCGCCACCACGTTGGGGTGGGCCAGCTTCGCCATCGCCTGCGCCTCGCGTTGCAGCCTCCGCTGGAGGTCCTCGCGGCCGCGCGCGTCGCCGGGCCGGGCGCGCAGCACCTTCAGCGCGATCCGGCGGTCCAGCTCCGGGTCGTAGGCGGCCAGCACGGTGCCCATCCCGCCGGAGCCCAGGTGCTCGAGCACGCGGTAGCGCCCGATGCAGGCCAGCGGGGCGACCTCCGGCGCCGCCACCGCTGCGCGGGCGTCATCGGCCCTGTCCGCGAAGGGGCTGGTGCCGGAGACGTCGGTCGGCGGCGTGGCGTCCTGCGCCATCAGCGCCAGGAGCAACCGGCAGGGCGAACAGCCGGCGGCATGCCGGTGGATGCGCTCCACCTGCTCCTGCGGAAGCCGGCCCTCCACCACGCCGGCGATCTCGTCCTCGGACGGGCACATGGGCGCCCGATGATAGGCCCCGTCCCGGCATGCGCGGGAATGCGGAGCGACTACGCCTTCTCGACCGGCCCCTCGTCCGCCGAGGCCAACCCGTGCTTGGCCAACCGGTAGCGGAAGCTCCGGAACGACAGCCCGAGCAGCTCCGCGGCGCGCGTCTTCACCCCGTCCGCCTTCTTGAGCGCGTGGGTGAGGTACTGCCGCTCCAGGTGGTCCAGGTGCTTCTCCAGCGAGAAGCCTCCGCCCACCGGCAGCTCCTGCGCGCCCTCCGGCGCCTCCGGCTGGCCGCGCAGCGCGGGCGGCAGCGCCTCCAGCCCCAGCACGTCCGAGTCCGACAGCGTCGCCGCGCGCTCCACCAGGTTCTGCAGCTGGCGCACGTTGCCGGGGAAGGCGTAGCGCTCCAGGAACTCCAGCAGCTCGGGCGCGAAGCGCAGCCGCGGCCGCCCCAGCTCGTGGCGCATCTGGGTGAGGACGTGCTCGGCCAATAGCGCGATGTCCCCGCCGCGGGCGCGCAGGGGCGGCAGGTCGATGGTGATGACGTTCAGCCGGTAGAGGAGGTCCTCGCGGAAGCGGCCGGCGCGCACCTCGACCTCCAGGTTCTTGTTGGTGGCCGCCAGCACGCGCGCGGAGAACGGCACCTCGGCCGTGCTCCCCACCGGCTTCACCTTCCGCTCCTGGAGGACGCGGAGCAGCTTCACCTGCATCCCCAGGGAGATCTCCCCCACCTCGTCCAGCAGCACCGTCCCCTCCTCCGCGGAGACGAGGATGCCCACCCGGTTGGCGATGGCGCCGGTGAACGAGCCCTTCACGTGGCCGAACAGCTCGCTCTCCAGCACCCCCTCCGCCAGCGCCGCGCAGTTGACCGCCAGGAAGGGGGCCGAGGCGCGCGGGCTCTTCCAGTGGATGGCGCGCGCCACCAGCTCCTTGCCGGACCCGCTCTCTCCGGTGATCAGCACCGTGGAGCGGGAGGAGCCCACCTTCTCCACCAGTTGCGCCACCTGCTGCATCGCCTGGCTCCGCCCCACCCAGAGCGGCGTGTCCGTGCCGGAGAGCGTCCGCTTCAGCTCGCGGTTCTCCTCCAGCAGCGAGCGCTTCTCCAGCGCCTTGGAGACCAGCAGCTTCAGCTCCTCGTTGTCGAAGGGCTTGCAGATGTAGTCGTAGGCGCCGGCGCGCATCGCCTCCACCGCCGAGGCCGGCGTGCCGAAGGCGGTGATCAGGATGACCTCCGGTGGCGAGGGCTGGGCGCGGGCCGCGCGCAGCACCTCCAGCCCGCTGCCGGTCCCCAGCCGCATGTCGGAGATGACCAGGTCCACGCCGCCGCCTGAGATCGCCTCCTCCGCGGCGGGGGCGGTGGCGGAGGTGGTCACCTGATGCCCGAGTCGCTGCAGGAGCACCTCCAGGTACTCCCGCATCGACAGCTCGTCATCCACCACCAGCACGTGCAAGGTACGCCTCCGGTGCTGCGGCCGGCAGCTCCACCACGAACTCCGTCCCGCGCTGCGGCGTGGAGCTGACCGAGATGGTGCCACCGTGCGCCTGGACGATCGAATGCGCGGTGGACAGGCCCAGGCCCGTGCCCCGGTCCCGGGTGGTGAAGAACGGCTCGAAGATGCGGCGCAGGTTGGCGGGCGGGATGGCCCCGGCCGAGTCCCAGACGTGGATGCGCGGGCCGCCGGGGACGGACTCCACCCGCACCCGCACCTGGCCGCCCGGCTTGGCCGCCTCCAGCGCGTTCCGCACCAGGTTCAAGAGCACCTGCCGGAGCTGGCCGGCGTCCGCCGCGCATTGCGCCGGGGCCGCCTCCACCTCCACCTCCACCCCGTGCGCCAGCGGGTCCGCCCGGAGCATCTCCACCGTCTCCGCCACCAGCGCGTCCAGCCGCGTCTCCGCCAGCGCCGGCGGGGGCGGGCGCGCGAACTTGAGGAAGTCCTCCACCAGCGCGGAGAGCCGGTCCGACTCGCGCACCAGGATGGTGGAGAGCCGCGACGCCGACTCGTTCTCCTTGAGGTCCTGCATCAACAGCTGCGCGGAGCCGCGCATCGACGCCAGCGGGTTGCGGATCTCGTGCGCCAGCTGCGCCGCCAACGAGCCCAGCGCCGCCAGCCGGTCCGCGCGCCGCAGGCCGTCCTCCATCCGCTTCAGCTCGGTGAGGTCCTGGAAGACGATCAGCAGCGCCCCGCCCGGCGCCCCCTCCAGCGGGGTGACGGAGAGCCCCAGCGTCTTCTTGCCGCTCCGGGTCTCCACCGACAGCTCGTAGCGGCCGCGGGCGGTGGGGACGCGCATCACGCCGGGGAGCAGCGCCTCCACCGCGGGCCGCTCGCCGCCCTCGGGCAGCTCCAGGATCTGCTCCGCCGCGCGGTTGACGAAGGTGACCTCGCCCTGCGCGGTGCAGGTGACCAGCCCGGACGGCATGCAGGCCAGGATCTGCCGCTGGAGCGCGGCCAGCGACTTCACCTCCGCCTCGCGCTGGGAGAGCCGCCCGCCGGCCGCGGTGAGCTGCCGGTTCAGGTACCCCACCAGCGCGGCGATCAGCAGCGGCGCCAGGGCGTTGGAGGCGACGGTGAACCACAGCCGCGCCGGCGTCACCAGGCCGCTGTCGGACGGCGGGCGCAGCAGGCCCCGCTGGATGAGCACCGCCTGGGCGGCGAAGGAGGCCGCGCCCAGCACCGCCACCGTGAGCGCGCCGCGCTGCGGGAGCAGGATGGCGCCGGCGATCACCGCCACCGAGTAGGTGAAGGTGAAGGGCGACTCCACGCCGCCGGTCAGGTAGACGACGGCGGAGGCGACCACCAGGTCCCCGACGACCTGGAGATAGGCGATGGCCATCCCCACCCGGCCGCGGCGCAGCACCAGGCCGGAGATCAGCGTCAGCACGTAGACGAAGCCGATCAGCGCGAACGACGCGGAGTCCTCGAAGGTGAGCGACTCCGGGACCGGCCGCGAGAGCAGCCGGAGGACGGTGGTCCCCAGCAGCAGCGTGGTGGCGACGAGCCGGAAGGCCGTCAGCCAGACCAGCTTCAGCTGCAGGTCGGTCCGCGGGCTCTTCGCGGTCTCCGCCACCGCCACCGCCTTCGCTTTCGCCTGCCTAGCCGCCCTGCACCGCGCCGGCGATGTTGAAGATCGGCAGGTACATGGAGATCAGGAAGCCGCCGACCACCACGCCCAGGAAGACCATCATGATCGGTTCGATCAACGCCGTGAGGCCGGCCACCGCGGTGTCCACCTCGTCGTCGTAGAAGTCGGCGATCTTGTTGAGCATGGCGTCCATGGCGCCGGTCGCCTCGCCCACGCCAATCATCTGCACCACCATGGGCGGGAACACCTTGGTCTCCAGCAGCGGGCCGGCGATGTTCTTGCCCTCGGAGATCTTGGTGCGGACGTAGTAGATGCCCTCTTCGATGATCCGGTTGCCGGCCGTCTTGGCGGTGACGTCCAGCGCGTCGAGGATGGGGACGCCGGAGCTGATCATCGTCCCCAGGGTGCGGGTGAAGCGCGCCACCGCCACCTTGCGGATGACGCCCCCGAACAGCGGCAGCTTGAGGAGGATCCGGTCGATCTCCCGGCGCCCGCGCGGGTTCCGGTAGGTCATCACCACCGCCACGATGGTGCCGGCGATGCCCGCCATCAGCAGCAGGATGTAGCTCTGGAGCCAGTTCGACAGGTCCACCACGAACTGGGTGGGTGCGGGGAGCGCCTGGCCGAAGTCGGCGAACATCTTGGCGAACACCGGCGTCACCTTGAGCAGCAGCACCGCGGTCACGGCTATCGCCACCGTGAGCACGATGGCCGGGTAGATCATCGCGCCGCGCACCTTCCGCTTCAGCTTCTCGCTCTTCTCCTTGTAGGCCGCCAGGCGGTTCAAGATGGTGTCCAGGATGCCGCCCACCTCGCCGGCAGCGCAGAGCTGGATGTACAGCTCGTCGAACACCTTGGGGTGGTCCTTCAGCGCGTCCGCGAAGGTGGAGCCGGACTCCACCTTGGTCTTGATGGCGTACACCACCTTCCGGAAGGCGGCGTTGTCCATCTGCCCGGCCAGGATGTCCAGGCACTGCACCAGGGGCAGGCCGGCGTCGATCATGACGGAGAACTGGCGGGTGAAGATGGCCAGGTCCTTGGCGGGGACACCTCCGCCCATCCTGGGCAGGGCGACTTCCTTGCCCTTCTCCTTGACCGACGAAACCAGGATCTGGTCGCGGC
>DATBSS010000200.1:0-7277 GCA_036559665.1 Myxococcaceae bacterium | reverse complement strand
AGCGCCGTGCCTTCTACCAGGTGGACCTCCCTACCCCCCTCGTCGCCAGTGCGTCCAAGGCATCGCTCGCCTGACCGACCCCCGGTACAATGGGGGCCGTCGTGGCCCCCTACCCCTGGCTCGTCATGCTGGCGCTCGCTGCGTCGAACCCCGACGTCGGGCGAGCGATCGAATTGATGGACGAGCTGAAGTACCCGGAGGCGGCGCGCGCGCTGGAGGACGCCCGGAAGCGCCCCGGCAACGACCGCGCCACGCTGCTGCAGATCCTCGAGATGCAGGCGGTGGTCGCCAGCACCCTCGAGCAGGCCGATCGGACGCGAGCGTTCTTCCGGACGCTGGTCTCCATCGACCCGGACTACAAGCTGAGCCGCAACTACGCGTCCAAGGTCCTGAAGTCGTACTTCGACGCGAAGCTCTGGATCTCCCGGCACGGGACGCTCGGGTTGCAAGCCGACCCGGCCACTCCCCCGACGGGCCCGATCTCCTCGGTCGGGGTGCGCGTGACCAACGACACGTTCAAGCTGGCCCGGGAGGTCCGCCTCCACCTGCGCGCCGACGACGGCCGCTGGCGCGTGGAGTTGGCGCCGCTCGCCGCGGGTCGCGCGTCCGTCCCGCTGTCGGCCCGCCGCCTGGAGTGGTGGGCGGAGTTGCTGGGCGAAGCGCAGGCGGTGCTGACCCAGGTCGGGAGCGAGCGCCAACCCGTGCTCTGGGGCGTCATCAAGCTGCAGATGCCGCCGCCGCCCCCCGGCCTCGCGGAGCGCCCGGCGCTGCCCGGCCCCCGGATTCCGGCCCCGCCGAAGGGCTCCTCTCAAGAGCAGCCGCCGGTGGTGGCCACGCTGGGCTGGGGGTTGGTCGCGCTGGGCGGGGCGTCCGCCGGCGCCGGGGGGTACTTCGGGTTGCGCTCCTTTGAGGCGCGCGAGCAGGTCAGAACCGCCCAGGTCGACCCGACGAGCGGGCTCACCCTCGGATTGACCCAGAAGGAGGCGTTCGTGCTGGATGCCCGGGCCCGGCAGGACGCCGTGGTGGCGAACGTCCTCTTCGGCGTCGCCGGCGCCGCGGCCGTCGGCGGGGTCGTCCTGCTCGTCTTCGGTCGCCCGGTGGAGGTCGGCGTCAGTCCTCGTGGTGTCTCGCTGGAGAGCCCAATCCCATGAGACAGATACACCTCGCACTCGCGCTCGTGACGGGTGGCGCCATGGCGTTGTCGGCGTGTGACTGCGCCTCCACCGGCGCCGACCGGCGCAGGTATCCCTGCGTCACCGATGAGGAGTGCGCGCCCGGCTTCACCTGCGTCCAGGGCGAATGCCACCGCCCCGGCGACGGGTCCGACGCCGGCCACCTCGACTTCGCGACCACCGCCCAGGTCGTGCCGGTGGGCACCTGCTCGCAGCGCGTGACGGTCGAGGCGCGCAGCGGCGGGAACGACCCGTGGGTGGTCGCCGCGGACACTTCGGTGGACCTGACCGCTTCGCCGAGCGCGGGGTTCGCCTTCTTCTCCGACCCGGGCTGCACCGCGACCGCGCCCTCCGCCGTCATTCCCCTGGGCCAGAGCTCCACCGGTTTCTACTTCATGGGGACGCAGGTCGGCCCGGTGACGGTGACCGTGGCGGCGCCCACGTTCGGCTCCGCGACCCAGGTGGAAGGGCTGGTGGCGAATGCGGGGAATTCGCTGGCCTTCGTGACGGCCGCGCAGTCGGTGGCCGCCGGGGCGTGCTCGGGCGCGGTCACGGTCCAGTCGCGGGACGGGACCGGGAACCCATCCAGCCCGTCCGCCGACCTGACGGTCACCCTGGCCGCCTCGCCGTCCAACGGCTTCCAGATCTTCTCCGACGCCAGCTGCACCACGCAGGTCGCGGCGGTGACCATCCTCACAGGCACCAGCACACAGACGTTCTATTTCTCCGGCAGCGTGGTGGGACCGGTGAGCCTCTCGGCCGGGGCGACCGGGTACACCTCCGCCACCCAGGGTGAGACCGTCACGGCCGGACCGGCAGCGGCGCTCGCGTTCTCCACGCCGCCGCAGGCGCTCGCGGTGGCCACCTGCTCCTCGATCGCCACGGTCCAGACCCAGGACATCCTGGGCAATCCGTCCACGGTGGGGGCGACGACCGCGGTGGGGCTGTCCGCATCGCCCATCTCGATCTTCGGCTTCTACTCCGACCCGGGCTGCACCACGTCGATCAGCTCGGTGACCATCCCCGCCGGGGGCAGCTCCGCCAGCTTCTACTTCATGGGATCGACGGTGGGCTCCAGGACGGTGACTGCCTCCTCCGGAGCGTTGACCTCCGCCATCCAGGTGGAGTCGATCGGCGCGGGGGCCCCGGCCGCGCTGGCCTTCACCACCACCGCGCAGACGGTGACCGCTGGCAACTGCTCGGGCACGGTGTCGGTCCAGTCCCAGGACGGCTCCGGCAACCCCTCCAGCGTCGCCGGCGACACCGCGGTCGCGCTCAGCGCGTCGCCCTCCACCGGCTTCCTCTTCTACTCCAATGCCTCGTGCACCTCGGCCGTGTCTTCGATCACCATCCCCGCCGGGACGACCACGGCCTCCTTCTTCTTCAGGGGGACGCAGGTCCTGGCGGCGACGGTGACGGCGGCGGCCGGAGGGCTGTCCAGCGCCTTCCAGACGGAGACGATCGCCGCCGGCCCACCGGCCGCGTTGGTCTTCACCACTCCGGCGCGGACGGTGACGGCGGGCGGCTGCTCGGCGGCGGTGACGGTGCAGTCCCAGGACGCGGCCGGGAACCCGGCCAACGTGTCGCCGGCCAGGACGGTCTCGCTGAGCGCCTCCCCCGCAACCGGGTTCACGTTCTATTCCAACAGCCTGTGCACCACCGCGGTGACGACCGTGTCCATCGCCTCGGGTGCCAACTCTGCGACGTTCTATTTCAGAGGCACCGCAGCCGGCACACCCACCATCACCGGGTCGTCGGGCGGGCTCTCCTCCGCCACCCAGACGGAGACCATCAACCCCGGCGCCCCGAGCGTCCTGGCCTTCACCACCGCGCCGCGGACGGTGACGGCCGGCGGATGCTCGGCCGCGGTCACGGTCCAGGCGCGCGACGCGTTTGCCAACCCGACGAACCTGGGCGCGGACACCACCGTGACCCTGACTGCGGCGCCCTCGGCCGGCTTCGCCTTCCACTCGAACGCCGCCTGCACCACCGCGACGGGCACTACCACCATCCTGGGCGGCTCGAGCACCGCCACGTTCTACTTCCGGGGCACCGCCGCCGGAGGCGTCTCCGCCACCGCGGCCGCCACCGGGTTCAGCAACGCGTCCCAGTCGGAGACGATCAACCCGGGCCCGCCCGCCAGCCTGGAGATCTCCACCGCGGCCCAGACCATCCTGGCGAGGGCGTGCTCCTCGGTGGTGACGTTGACGTTCCGGGACGCCTTCGGGAACGCGGCGCCCGTGTCGGTGGCGACCTTCGTCCCGCTCAGCTCCACCCCCGCCGGAGGACCGAGCTTCTTCTCGGACTCGTCCTGCGCGAACGCGATCGGTTCGGCCCCGTTCGCGGCCAGCACCAGCGCTTCCAGCTTCTATTTCCGCGGCCGTACCGGGGGGACGTTCACGGTCACCGCGTCACCGGGCGCCCTGGCGCCGGTGAGCCAGTCCGAGGTGATCCTCCCCACCGTCCGCCGCGGGACATGCACCATGTTCGCCGCCAACACCTCGGTGAACTGCGCGATCAGCCCCGCGCAATTCGACCTCACCAAGACGTTCATGATGTTCCAGGCCGTCCCCGGCGACGAAGCCGACCCCTCCACCTCGAACGTCCGCTGCAAGCTCAGCTCCACCAGCAATGTCCGCTGCACGCGGGACGACTTCAACTTCGCCGACGTGAGCATCGCGTGGCAGACCGTGGAGCTCCCCTCCGGGATCACCGTGCAGCACGTGGACGCCTCGTGTGATGGCACGCAAACCGTGCTGAGCGTCCCGATCGCCACGGTCGCCAGCACCGCGGACACGTTCGTGCTGGCCAGCCACGAGGAGTTCGGTTTCGACCAGGACGACGACAACATGGCGACGATCGAGCTGACGTCGCAGACCAACGTGGACGTCACGGTGGGCTCGGGCTGCGACTGGGACCTCTCGCTCCAGGTCGTGGAGATCCCGGGAATCTCGGTGACCACCGGGCGGGTCCAGCTCGCCCCGGGAGACGACGTCGGCGCCGTGACCGGCTTGCCGGCCGCCAGCGCCGGCACGGTCGTCCTCCACTCGCACCAGACGAACTCCCCCGCCGGCGGGACCTGCAACTTCGCCATCCGCGGGCAGGTGGACACCGGCACCTCGCTGCGCTTCACGCGCGGGAACGGCAACTTCGGGGTGGCGTGTTACGACTCCAACATCGACGTCTCCTTCCAGCGCATCGACTTCGGACCACTGGCCACCATCCAGGTCCCCAACATCTCGATGGCGCCGGCATCCTTCGTCGTCAACACCACGCTGCCCACCGCCGTGGACACGTCCCGGACCATCGTGTTCTCGGGAGACCAGGCGATCTCGGGGCAAGGCATGGGCGAGACCGACTACCCCTGGGACGACATCATCGGCGAGGCCATGGCCACGCACCGGCTCACCAGCTCCACCAACCTCCGTCTGAGCCGCGGCGAGGCGGACGAGTCGGCCCGGTTCACTCCCTTCGTGCTCCAGATCGAGTAGGGACGCCGGGATGCCGCCGCCCTCCGGCCGGGAGCTGCTCCGCGCGTTCGAGGCCATCGGCGGGCGCGCCCGCTCCGCGCTGGTGGCGCGCGTGTTGGAGGGGCAGTCCCGGGAGGCCTTCGCCGCCGGGCTGGGCATCCCGGTGGAGGCGGCGGACGTGATGCTGTTCCGGGCGCTCGCGGAGCTGGACGCGGCGCTGGTGGCGCCGGAGCGGGTGCCGCCGCCCGCGGATCCCCTCCCGGACGCGGAGGAGCGTGCCGCCGCGTGGGCGCTGGCGAACGCGCTGGACCGCGGGCAGGAGGCGGCGCGCGGCCCGCTGCTGGAGCGGCGCCTCGAGCTGTGCCTGGCGATGCGCGCCGCCCCGGAGGTGAAGCCCGCGCTCGTCCAGCCGCCGCCGCCGCCCCCCACCTTGTGGGAACGCGGCCGCCGCCTGGCCTGGCTGATCGCGGTCGTCGCCGCCGCCGTCCTCTACTCGCAGTGTCGCGCGCGGTAGGCTCCTTCGCGTGCGACGCGCGCCGTGGATGGCCGCCGGAGTGGCTGCGGCCCTGGTGGCCGCCGGGCCCGCGCGCGCGCAGGAGATCTCGCTCGAGGAGGTCGCGGCCGTGGAGCGCGAGGAGCGGGCCGCGCTGGAGAAGGTGGAGGCGGCGCACGGGAACAAGCCGCCGCGGGAGCTGCCCAGCCAGGAGCGCGCGCAGATCATCCACGAGCAGCAGGAGGCCACGCGGTCGGTCCTCGAGCGGCGCTCCATCGACCCCAAGGCCTTCGCCGCGCGCGTGATGCGGCTGTCGCCCGCGGAGCGCGCCCAGGTGGACGCGGAGAAGGCGAAGCGGGACCAGGAGGAGAGGGAGCGCCGCGAGCGCGAGGAGGCCGCCGCCGCATCCGAGCCGGAGGAGGTGGAGGTCATCCGCGGCATCGACGAGAAGCACCCGGTGGACCTGTACCGGGACCCGGACGAGGTGGAGGTGGAGTACCTCACGGAGGGCGGCGAGGCGGACGAGGCGCCGGCCGCCAAGCCGCAGAAGGGGCACCAGGCGGCCCCCGCGCAAAAGTCGTCCCGAGGGAACAAGAGTCGGCATAAGTAGCGGCATGCTCCTGCCCGCCCTCGCCGTCCTCTCTCTCGCCGCGGCCCCCGAAGCCGGCTCGCTGAAGCAGGCCGCCGAGGCGCTCTACCCCCAGTTGGAGGCGCTCTACTGCGACCTCCACCAGCACCCGGAGCTCTCGCTCCAGGAGGCGAAGACGTCCGCCAAGATGGCGGCGAAGCTGAAGGCGCTGGGGTTCGAGGTCACCACCAACGTGGGCGGCTACGGGGTGGTGGGGCTGATGAAGAACGGCGCCGGCCCGACGGTGATGCTGCGCACGGACATGGACGCGCTCCCGGTGAAGGAGGCCGCCGAGGTCAAGTGCGCCAGCAAGGAGATGGCCAAGGACCCGGCGGGGGTGATGGTGCCGGTGATGCACGCGTGCGGGCACGACGTGCACATGACGTCGTGGGTGGGCGCGGCGACCGTGCTCTCGAAGATGAAGGACAAGTGGCGGGGGACCCTGATGATGGTCGGCCAGCCCGCGGAGGAGGGGGCGGGCGGCGCGTTGAACATGCTCAAGGCCGGGTTGTTCACGAAGTTCCCCAAGCCGGACGTGGCGCTGATGGCCCACGACATGTCGAACCAGGCGTCCGGGACGGTGGCGCTGGTGCCGGGGTACGCGCTGGCGGCGGTGGATTCGATCAACGTCACCTTCTACGGGCGCGGCGGGCACGGGTCGGCGCCGGAGCGGACGGTGGACCCCATCGTCATCTCCGCGCGGGCCATCCTGGCGTTCCAGACGCTGGTCTCGCGCGAGAACAGCCCGTTCGACCCCGCCGTGCTGACGGTGGGCTCCATCCACGGCGGGACCAAGCACAACATCATCCCGGACGAGGTGAAGCTGCAGCTCACCGTGCGCAGCTACCGCGAAGAGGTCCGCCAGCACATCCTGGAAGGCATCGAGCGCATCGCCAAAGCGGAGGCCATGGCCGCCAACGCGCCGAAGCCGCCGTCGGTGGAGCGGGTGGAGGGGAACTACGCGACCTACAACGAGCCGGAGATCGTGGCGCGCCTGAAGACCGCGCTCTCGGGCGCGCTGGGCGCCGACAAGGTCCTGGAGGCGAAACCGATGATGGCCGCCGAGGACTTCAGCGAGTACGGAAGGGCGGGCGTGAAGTCCGCGATGATCTGGGTCGGTGGAGTGGAGCCGAAGGCGCTGGACGCGGCGAAGGCCTCGGGGACGCCGCTGCCGGGGCTGCACTCGTCTTCCTGGGAGCCGGATCGCGAGCCGACGCTCAAGACCGGGGTGGTGGCGCTGGCGGCGGCGGCGCTGGAGTTCCTGGGGAAGCCGTAGCCGCCTACGGCGCGCCGTCGAGGCGAAGGCGGAGCGTTCCGCAGATGGCGATCTCGTCGCCCGGCACCAGCGCCGCTTCGCGCACGCGTTGGCCTCGGACGTAGACGCCGTTCATCGATCCGAGGTCGCGAACGACGGCTCCCTGGTCCGTCCGCTCGAGCCTGGCGTGGTGCCGCGCCACCGAGCACTGGTCCGAGTGCGGGCCCTGCCGGAGCCGGACGTCGCAGTCCGAGCTGCG
>DATBSS010000199.1:0-19211 GCA_036559665.1 Myxococcaceae bacterium | reverse complement strand
TGGGGATGATGGACGTGCCCATGGCGCTGGCGTTCTCGGTCGCGGCGTGGGCGGCGTACCGGGCGGAGGACGAGGGCCGCCCGGCGCTGCTGCTCTGGGTCGGGGTCGCTGCGGGCGCGTCCGCGATGCTCAAGGGCCCGGTGGGGCCGCTGCTGATCGCGCTGGGCCCCGGCATCTACCTGCACCTCAGGGCGCGGTCGATGCTCTGGTCGCGGTGGACGGCGGCGGCGTTCGGGATCGGCGCGGCCATGGCGATCCCGTGGTTCGCGGCGTCGCTGGCGGTGCACGGGAAGGCGTTCTTCGACTGGTTCTTCATCGGCGAGAACGTCAACAAGTTCAGGACCGGTGCCGGATGGCTGAGCGGGTTCCCGTACCTCCTGGCTGGGCTCCTGGGCATGCCCGCGCCGTGGACGCTCCTGCTGGCCGCCGCCGCGCTCCGGCTGCGGCCCCGGATGGACAAGCGCGATCTGCTGCTGGCGCTGTGGGCGGGCTCCGTGGTGCTGGTGTTCAGCCTGCCGGCGGTGAAGTTCGCGCACTACATCGTCGCGGCGCTGCCGGCGTTGGTGCTGATGCTGGTGAGCCGGCCGTTGCCTCAGTGGGCGCGGGGAGCGACGGCGGCTGCTCTCGCCGCGGGCGCGGCGGTGCTGGTGCTGGCGGTGCGCTGGCCGTTCCCCGCGACGGCCCGGGTCGCGCTGGTGGCGGCCTCGGTGTTCCTCGCGTTCGGTGGCCTGCTCCTGGTGCGTGACCGGTTGGCGGGTGCGGCCGGGGCGGTGGCGCTGGGTGTGGCGCTGGTGTTCGGGGTGGCGCTGCCGTCCGCCGCTCCACCGGCGTACCCCGCGGAGAAGCTGGCCGTTGCTGGGAACCGCCCCCTCTATTCGTACCAGGTGCACGCCGCCCTGCTGAACGACACCAGCCCTCAGCCGGTGCTCTGGGCCTGGGAGGCAGGCGTGGTGGTCGAGGCGCTGCGGGAAGGGAGCTGCGTGGTGATGCATGAGCGTGCGCTGGCCGATCTCCCGGAGGCCGCGCGCGCGGGAGCGGTCGTGTTGGAGCGCTGGTACCGCCTGGCCCCGCCCTCCAGCGGAGAAGCGCTGTGGAGGAGCTGGACGCGGGCGGACCTGGGCGAACTGCTGGAGCCGATGGTGCTGATCGCCGGCGCTGGCTCGCGCTCCTGAGGCAGGCGGCCCCTCACTCCCGCCCGATCACCGCCTGGATCGCCCCCGGCTCCCCAAGGTCCTGGAACGCCGCGTCCGCGCCCGCCGCCTTCAACTGCTCCGGCGAGAACGACCCCGTCCCGACGCCCACGCACTCCGCGCCGATCCCCTTGGCCGCCGCCACGTCCTTGGGCGTGTCCCCCACGATCACCACCCGGCACTCCGCCAGCGGCGCGCCCAGCAACGCAGCGCCGCGCTCCGCCCCGCGCCGGATGAGCTCCACGCGCTGTTCGTGGTCCGACCCGAACCCGCCGAACCGGAACCGTTCGTACACGCCCACGCGCTGGAGCTTCACCCGCGCGCCCTCCTGGATGTTCCCGGTGCCCAGCCCCAGCGCCACCTCCCGGTGCGCCGCCGCCCGGTCCAGCGCGTGCTCCATCCCCCGGTGCAGGTAGTACCGCGCCGGATCCGCCCGCTTCACCTCGTCCTCGAGGATCTCCACGTACGCGGTGAGCACGCGGTCGATCTCCTCCGGCCCGGCCGGCGCGCCCACCTGGTCCAGCCCGGACCGCACGATCGCCCAGTCCGTCATCCCATCCAGCCGGATGTGCTCCAGTGCGTCCTCCCGCCCATACAGCTCTCCGAAGACGCGCTCCAACGCCCGGCGACCCACGCCGCCGGTGGTGACCAGCGTGCCATCGATGTCGAACAGCAGGACGGTGGGCCGCATCCCGGCCCCTCTATCTCAACTCGCGCCGCGCCGCTTGCGGCTGCGCCGCCCGGTGGCGCGCACCAGCATCACCAGGATCATCATCACCGGGAACACGCCCGCCCACCCGCCGGCCTCGCAGCCGCAGCCGCCCGTGACTGGCGTGAACTGCCCCGCGTCCACCCCCGGCGGCAACGGGCACACCGACTCGCCGCCCGCGACCTCGCAGGATCCGCCCGCCGGGCACGTATCCCCGTTGGCGCACGGCACCCGGCACATGTTCGACACGCACACCAGCCCGTTGGAGCAGGCGAACACGTTCGTGCCCACCACCCCGCACGGCCCGTAGGCCGCCGATCGCTGGTCCGAGCACGCGCAGACCCCGCCGCCCCCCACCGGCACGCAGCCGTAGTTGGGGTTGCACGCCGGCGCGTTCACGTTGCACGGCTCGTAGCAGCGGCCCTGGTAGCAGGTCAGGCCCGCCGCGCACGAGTTGGCGTTGCACGCACCCACGGAGGCCCCGCAGCGCGCGCCGGACGGGGTGGAGTTGCCCGTGCACACCGCCTTCCCATCCACCAGCGCGCACGTCTGGCCCGCGTTGCACGTGGTGTTGTCCCCCAGCGAGCAGACCGCCAGGCACGTCGGCGGATCGCCCACGCACCAGCTCCCCGCCGAGCACGCCAGGAAATCTCCGCTCGGTTGAATCCCGCACCCCGACCCGGTGCCGACGATCTGGTCCGAGCACCCGCACACCCCGATGCCGGCCGTCGTGGTGGGGAAGCACCCCTGGCAGCGGCCCGGGTGGTCCGGGTTGCAGTACGAGTGGCAGCGCCCCGCCACGCACGCCATCCCGTCATTGCACGGGTGCGACCCATCGCAGGGCGCGCAGGAGACGGCCGCCGAGGTGGGAGCGCACACGTCGTCGGTGGTCCCGGTGACCACGAAGCACCCGAAGCCCGCCCCGCACGGCTGGTCGATGCAGGGGTTGCAATGCCCTCCCTGGTTGCTTCCTCCGCAGCAGGAGCGGCAGTACGCCTCGTCGAGCGTGCCGATGCAGACCCCGCATTGGCAGTAGTCGGACAGCTCGCACCGGCTGCCGACGGTGCCGGGCGCCTCGCAGGCGCCTGCGGCGGTGCAGTCGTACCCGGGCGCGCACTGGGCGTTGGTGGTGCACTGTCCGCCGAACCCGGGGATGTCCAGGGCATTGCAGCTGTCGCGGTGGCCGTTGAGGGGCTCGCAGACGCTGAAGTTGGGCTGCCCGGTGGGGGCGCACTGGTAGCCCGGGCCGCAGTCCGCCGCCTGCTGGCAGGTGGTGGTGCACCAGCGGTGGCCGAGGTCGTCGTACGCGCAGAGCCCGGTGCTGCACTCCTGGTCGTTGGTGCAGAACTGGCACAGGTCCGCCGAGCCCGGCTTGCCCAGGCACGCCCTCCCGGTGGTGCCGGCGGGGGTCGACGCCTGGCACGAGTACCCCGCCGGGCAGTCCTCGGTGTTGCACTCGCGCGTGCAGATCTTCGTGCCCGAGGAGCCGGCCGCGGGCGCCCGGCAGAACGGGTACCCGCCGCTGCAGTTCTGGTCCCCGGCGCAGAAGATGCCGATCTGCCCGACCGGTGCGGTGCCCGGGTACACCCCGCACACGTCGTCCAGGTCCGCCGCGTTCAGGTTGGAGCGCACCTCACCCGGCGCGAAGCTGGCGAACATCACCGCGGTGGACCCGGGCGAGTGCGCGAGCCCCAGGAAGTGCCCGGCCTCGTGCGTGACGACCGACTCCAGGTCGTAGGCGGTGGCCTGGTTTCCCTCGCCTCCGGCCTTCCAGTTGAAGTTGTTGTTGATCTCCATGTCGCCGTCGAAGATCTCGCCGGTGCCCGTGTAGAAGGTGGTGGTGGTCAGCGCGAGGGTGGCGCCGTCGTGCGGCCAGGTCCATCCCGCCTGCTGCCCCCCGAGGAAGATGGTCAGGTTCTGGCCGTCGTTCCCGTTGACCGCCGCCTGCCCCGCGGGGTTGGTGAACGAGCCGTTGTACGTGCTGCTCCAACTCGTGCAGTTCACGTTGCCCTGCACCCAGCGCGCGTACGAATTCTGGACGGTCGCCAGGGCGGTGCCCCAGCTCACGCCATTGACCGGCCGGTTGGCGCCGCCGTGGTCGAAGACCTTGTACCGGGGCGACGGGTTGGTGCCCAGGAACCACTTGTGCCCGGAGGGGGTGGCGCCCGCACCCGTCACCAGCACGGCCGCCGCCAGCGCGACGGCCCCAGCCCATGCGCGGCGGCTCACGGCTTCACCCCCTTCTTCGCCGGAGCCACCGCCCTGGACGCCGCTCGGAGCCGGCCCAGGAACCGGTCCGCGTCGCCGACGTCCTCGCTGGAGACGACCTTCACGCCTCCGGGCTTCGGAATCTGAGGCGCGGTCTGCGCCGGTTGATCCGGGAAGTGGATCCCATCCAGGTCGCGCACCGCGCGGAGGGCGTCCCGCTTCTTCTCCAGCCGCACCTTCCCGGCGCTCATGCTCAGCACCTGGAACACGGCCGCGTCGTCGGGCGCGCGCATCAGGAAGAGCACCACCTCCTCACCCGGCGCGAACCGCGCCGCCCCTGCCACGCTCTGGCCGATGCCGCCGACCTCGCCGCCCGGCTGGCGCACCGTGATGCGCCTGCCCGGCGCGCCCTTGATGGTCTCCGTCACCTCCACCTCGGTGAAGGTCGAGATCCGCCCGGCGGCGGCGTTCATCTTCGGCGTGGAGCCCACCACCCGCCCGCGGACCACCGCGTCCGATCGGCCGGTCAGCTCCTCGAAGGACAGCCGCAGCACCGTGGCGCCGCGTGCCGGTCCCGCCGGCGCCGCCAGCAGCAAAAGGCCCACGGCCAGCGTTCCTGCGTGGATGGTTCTCATGCGCGAGCTCCCGCTCATGGCTGCATCAGGGTGAGGGTTCTCTGGATCGCTTCGCGGACCACCGGCGTCTCCTCCAGCTCGAGCCGGTCCTCGAGCGCCTTCTTCGCGTCGTCGCCGCCGGCCTGGCCGAGCCCTCGGGCCGCGCCGGCGCGGAGCGATTCCCGCGGATCTTGCAGGAGCGGCTCCAGATCCGCCACCGCCGCGGGTCCCTGCTGCTGGGCCAGCGCGAACGCCGCCTGGCAGCGCTCCTCGTCCGGCGCCGTGGCGTCGGCCACGATTCGCCGCAACGCCTCCACCTCGGCGCTGACCGGCGGGGCGGCCGAGGCGTCCGGAGCGCCCGCGTCCGGGGCGGCGGCGGGGGGCGGGTGGTGCGCGCGGGGGGCGGCTCGGGGGGACAGCGCGGCCATCGCGCCGGCCGCGATCACCGCCACCCCTGTCCGGCCAAGCGCCATCCGGGCGGCACCATACCCGAGGCGTGGCAGAGACCGCCCGGCGAGACTACGCTCCGGACCCCAGATGCCCGGCCGCGTCATCTTCTTCCTCCACTCCGCCACCTACGAACCCGCCTACAGCGCCGCGTCCATGGGGATCACCGCCGCCGCGATGGGGGACGAGGTGTACTTCGTCCTCTCGTTCGACGCGCTCCGTCACCTGGCGCGGGACAGCTTCGGCCTTCCCCGGACGGAGAAGGAGATGGCGGAGAGCGCCCGCGCGGAAGGCCTGGGCGTGCCGGCGCCGATGCGGATGCTCCAGGAGGCGCGCGAGCTGGGGGCCCGGCTGATCGCCTGCGACACCACGGTGAAGATCTGCGGGTTCGCGCCGGAGGACTTCGAGGGCAAGCTGGACCAGGTCATGGGTCTGGCGTCGATCTGGCGCCTCACCGAGGGCGCGCGCACCATCGCGCTCTAGACGTCCGGGAGAAGGGCACTTGTCTCCGGGGCCGGGGACGCGCAAGATTCAGTGCACATCCCCGGTCGTGCCTGAGCTAGAGGAGCCTGCTGTATGACTCGCCTGTTCGCGCTGACCGCGGTGCTCGCCGCCGCCACGAGTTGCCAGAGCTACGACCTGGAGCCGGTCAATCCGCTCGGATTGCGCACCGTCCACGTCACCACCGCCATCACGCACCTCAAGGCCCGCCCGGACCTGATGCTGATGGTGGACAAGTCGGGTTCCATGACCCTGCCCATCAACCCGGCGGACGCGCGCTGCCCGGCGGGGTGCGGTCCGGCCAGCCCGTGCCCCGCGGGGTGTCCCACGCGCTGGACCGAGCTGCAGGCCGCCATGGACGGCTTCCTGACCCGATACGGGGGCGTGGCGCGGATGGGCCTCACCCAGTTCGCGGGGCCGCCGCCCGGGCTCCCGAGCAACACCTGCGTGCCGGGCAACGTGCTGGTGGACACGTCCAACTCCAACGACGTGCCGGCCGAGCTGATGTCCACCGCGTCGCAGATCAACACCGTGATCGCCGGGATCCGGCCGGCGCAAGGCACGCCCACCGGGCCCACGCTGCAGGTCCTGTCGAGCTACGCGGCGCTCGACAACCCGGAGCGCGACGACTACGTGCTGCTGCTCACCGACGGGCTGCCCAACTGCAACCCGAACAACCCGAACACCTACAGGATGAACGACCCGGCGGCCATCGCGGCCTGCCGGTGCACGGCTACGGACCCGGCGGTCTGCGACGCCTCGGGCAACCAGTCCTGCCTGGACAAGGACGGCACGGTCAGCCAGCTCACCACTTTGAGCGGGAAGGGCGTGAAGACGGTGGTGGTGGGCTTCGGAGCGGAGACGGCGACGGGGGCCGGGCCCGAGGTCCTGACGGCCATGGGCCAGGCCGGCGGTTACACGCTGACGTGCCCACTCGGCACGGACGCCGAGTGCGCGGGCGGGACGTGCAACCTGGCGGACCAGACCTGCTCCAACACCTATTACCAGGCCGGCGACCGCGCGGCCCTCTCGGCGGCGCTGGCCCGCCTGGCGGAGACCATCGACCCCAAGCCGTGCGAGCACAAGCTCCCGCTGGAGCCTTCGGACCCGAAGTTCATCTCGGTGGTGGTGGACGGCAGGTCGGTGCCTGAAGGCGACGACACCTGGCACTACGTGCCGCCGCAGACGGTCAACCTGGTCGGTTCCCTGTGCGCTCGGGCCGAGGCCACCACCTCGCTGGACCCGATGGACCTCAGCATCGGCGTGATCCAGACCCTCTGATGAGCAGACGCCGTTTCCTCGACACCAGCGCGGCGTCCGGCTGGCGACGCCCGGAGTGGCCGGATAAGGTCCAGCCAGGAGGTCATTTCATGAGAACCCCAGTGCTCGTGGCCGTCGGCTCGGTCGCCCTGGCCGCCGTGGTCATCGTGGTCGGTTGCCAGACCTACGACTTCGAGCCCGTACAGCCGCTGGCCATCGCCCAGACCACCGCGAGCTACTCCACGGTCGGCCGGAGCCTCAGGGCCAACATGGCGTTGCTGGTCGACAAGTCCGGGTCGATGGACTTCCCCCTCGACCCGACCAACGCGGCCTGCCCGACCGGCTGCGCACAGACGGGCCAGCCGAAGTGTCCGGCCGGCTGCCCGACGCGCTGGACCGAGCTCAAGTCGGCCATGACGCAGTTCTTGACCACCAGCGGCTCCGTGGCCCGGATGGGGCTGGCTTTCTTCCCGCCGGGAGGGTGCAACCCGACCTCCTCCATGTCGCAGGACGTCTCCAGCTCCAATGACGTCGCCTCGGAGCTCCAGACCTGGTCGACGAACATCCTCAGCAAGATCACCTCCACCAACCCCAGCGGCGGCACGCCCACCGCGGCCAGCCTCGCCTTCGTCGCCGGCAACCCGGGGCTCGCCGACCCGGATCGCGACAACTTCATCCTGCTGCTGACGGACGGCCTGCCGAACTGCAACGGGCAGTTCACGCCGTCGTACCCGGACCCGGCCTGCCGTTGCACCGACACCAACACCGACTCCTGCAACCAGTCGCCGCAGCAGCTCTGCCTGGACCAGAGCAACGCCGTGAACGCGATCACGGCCGCCTTCCGGGACCACAGCATCCGCACCATCGTGGTCGGGTTCGGCGCGGACACGCAGTCCGGCGACGGCCCGGCGGCCCTCCAGGCGATGGCGGTGGCCGGCCAGTTCCCCCGCACCTGCCCCAGCGGCACCAACGCCGAGTGCGGGACTGGCACCTGCGACGCCGCCAACAAGACCTGCACGCCGGCGTTCTACCAGGCGACGAACGCGGCCGACCTGGCCAGGGTGCTGGAGAGCATCGCCAAGCACATCAGCCAGACGCCCTGCGACTACCTGTTGGACGTGACCCCGTCGAACGAAGCCTTCATCTCCTTGCTGGTGAACGGTTCGGTGGTGGCGCGCGATGACGTGAGCACCTGGACCTACGTGGGACCGGGCGGGGACGGCGGCGGCGCCCACGGCAAGGTCAAGCTCGTCGGCGCGCTCTGCGACCAGGCCAAGGCGGCGACGCCCGACGTCCCGGTCAAGGTCGAGATCCGGCTCCTCCGCACCTTCTAGCGAGAGGCTTCGGGCGAGCGACCTTCGAGCGCGCTTGCGGCGCGGCGCGCGCGGCGCTACGTCAGCCGGAGGTGAGCGCCTCCGCACCGCCTCCGCCGTCACCGCCCGGCTCCAAGCCGCCGGGAGCGCCTGCGCCACCGGCGCTCGACGAGAAGCGGATCCAGGCCGCGCGCAAGGTGCTGGACCAGGCGCTCCAGCTCGCCCGCTCCGCCGAGCCGAACCTCTTCGGCAAGGAGGCGCGCGACTGGTTCGAGAAGCTGGACGTCGCGCACCAGAACACGGTGATGTCCATGCAGTTCGCGCTCGTGCACGACCTGCCGCGCGGCCTGGCCCTGGGGGCGCTGCTCTGGCGCTACTGGGTGGTGTGCGGCCACATCCCCGAGGTGCGGTCGCTGGTGGACGAGATGATCGAGCGCGCCGGCGCCGCCGGTGCGCCGCCCGAGGCCCGCCTCCCCGCCGCGGTGAGCGCCGCGTTCATGGCCTACTTCGCCGGCGACGACGCCCGCGCGGAGAAGCTGGCGGTGGAGTTCCTCCCGGTGGCGGAGAAGCGCCCGGACCCGATGCGCACGGCGCTGCTCCAGCTCCTGCTGGGCTGGGGCCTGGAGGCGCGCGCCGAGTACGTGGAGGCCAAGAAGGTCCTGGAGACGGCGCTGGACGGATTCCGCCAGCTCAACCATTCCTGGGGCATCGCGGTGTCCCTGATGGCCCTGGGGGAGCTGGCGCGCATCGAGGACGACTTCGACACCGCGCGCAAGCTGTTCGACGAGGACTTCCGCGTCTACCAGAAGCTGGGCGACCACCAGGGGATGGCGGTGACGTTGATCAACCTGGGCTTCGTGGCGCTGCACAACGACGACCTGGACGACGCGCGCAGCCGCTTCCTGGGCGGGATGCAGATCCTGCGCAACCTGGGCAGCCAGCAGTTCGTCGCCGCCGCCCTGTTCGGGATGGCGTGCCTGAAGCTGGCGGAGGCGGCGTTCGTGCCGTGCGCCCGCCTGCTGGGCGCGGCCACCGCCCTGCTGGACCACGTGGGCGGCAAGCTGGAGCCGGCCGAACGCCTGCTCTGGGTCAAGGTGGAGGCGGCGGTGACGGACCGGCTGGGCCAGGCCGTGGTGGCGCGGTCGATGGAGGAAGGGAAGAAGATCCCCCCGGACCGCCTGGTGATGTAGCGAAGGCCGCCGGGTGCGCTAAAACCCTCCTCCCCCATGAGGCGCCGCCGAGCACAGAGCCTGTATCGACGGCTGGGGCTCCCGCCCTGCACCGCGGAGCCAGGCCGCAAGGGCCTGCTGCTCCTGCAGATCGACTCGCTCTCCTACTTCGCGCTCCAGACGTCGCTGAACCGGCGCTTCCTCCCGTTCCTCTCGCGCCTGGTGCGGCGCGGCGGCTACCGGCTGCAGCCGTTCCAGACCGGGCTGCCCGCCACCACGCCCGCCTTCCAGACCGGCCTGTTCTACGGGGTGAACGACCACGTGGCCGGCTTCCGCTGGCTGGACAAGCGGGCCGGGCGGGTGATGAACGTGAAGCGGCCGGAGGACGCCGCGGAGGCGGAGGCGGAGGCCGCGCGCCAGGCCAGGGGCCTGCTGGAGGGCGGGTCCGCGCACTGCTCCATCGTCGCCGGCGGCGCCGAGCGCGCCACCATGGTGCTGTCGCGGGTGGGCACCCCCGACCGCCCCCCGGACCGGCGAACGCTGCGCGACATGCTGGCGCTGTTCTTCATCGACCTGTGGATGGTGGTGCGGCTGGTCTTCGCCGGGCTGTTCGAGATCCTGTTGGAGCTGGCGGAGGGGATGCGGGCCGAATACGAGGGCCGGATGGTCCGCGGGGAGTGGCCGTTCCTCCTGGTCCGCGTGCTCACCAACATCGTCTTCCGGGAGCTGACCGCGCGGAACGTCATCGTGGACGTGGCGCGCGGGATGCCGGTCATCTACGCCAACTTCGCCGGCTACGACGAGCTGGCGCACCACCGGGGGCCGATGTCGCTCTCCGCTCGGCTGGCGCTGCGGGGGACGGACGCCCGGGTGCGGGAGATCTTCCGCGCGGTGCGCGCGTTCGGCGGGCGCGACTACGACGTGTTCGTGTTCTCCGACCACGGGTCGGTGCCCACCGTCCCCTTCGAACGCCTCACCGGGCACACGCTGCAGGACACCCTGGCGGCGAAGCTGATGAGCGCGCGCGACCTGCCCAGCGGGGTGACGGACGCGGAGGTGGGGCGGCTGCGCACGCTGGTCAGCCTCCAGCGCGAGCTGGCGCAGATCGTCCCCCGCAGGCTGGCCGCCCTGCCGCGCCGCCTGGCCGACTACATCGAGCGGGAGCTGCCGCCGGACCCGGAGCTGCGCAGCTACCGGGAGTATTCGGAGATCGCGCTGCTGCCCACCAGCGACCTCTGCCACGTGTACCTCACCTCCCACCCGGACCCGCTCCCGCTGGGGCGGGTGCGCACGCTCCAGCCGGAGATGTGGAAGCTCCTGGTGGGCCACCCGGCCATCTGGGCGGTGCTGGGGCGCGGCTGGGTGGAGGAGGGGAGGCCGATCGCGGAGATCGCCACCAAGGACGGGTGGGCGTTCATCGACCCCTCGGGCGAGTACCGGGTCATCGGCGAGGACCCGTTCCAGCACGCCGTGTTCCCGGAGGGGATCCAGCGCGCGCTGCACCGCTTCGCCTGGTCATCCAACGCGGGCGACGCCATCCTCATCGGCGCCAAGTCGCGCAACTACGCGGTCAACTTCCAGGAGGAATTCGGCGGCCACGGCGGGCCCTACCCGGAGGAGCAGACCGCCTTCATGATCGCCCCGCCGAACGTGGGCTTCGACTTCTCGAAGATCACCCACCACACCGAGCTGTACGACTTCTTCTACCGGACGTACCGCGCAGAGGCCGCCGCCGCGGCGCCGCCGGTGCAGAAGACCGCCTGAGGCCAAGCGCCAGCAGCGCGAGGACGCCGAGCCCGCTCCAGGGGCCGCCCGCCGCGCCGCAGCCGCAGACGGTCACCTGGCTGGGAGGAAGCTGCTCGCCTCCCGTCTGGCCGCCGTCGCCTTCGTTCCCGGCGTCGGTGACCAGGTTTCCCGACCCGCCGTCGCCGCCGGCCGTGCCGCCGTCGCCGGTCGTTCCACCGCCGCCAGCATCCGTCGTCCCGGTGTTCCCGGCATCACCATCGAAGCCCGCGTCGAAAGAGAACCCGCCGTCGGTTCCCCCGTCCGCCGTTCCGAGCACGGTGAGGAAGGCCGGGTAGCCGTACAGGTCGGACGAGGCGGCGGAGACGACGAGCGTGCCGGGCGAGAGCCCGATGATCCCGAACCCCACCTCGACCGTCCCCGCGTCCACGTTCAGGGACGACCCGGCGGTCGAACAGCCCGGGTCGGTGAACATCGCGGCCGGGGCCGTGCCGCCGTCGAACACCAGGGTGAGCGTGTCGAACCGGAGCGCGCCCGCCGGCGCGCCGGAGGAGCTGTACAGCTGGGCGAGGGCCGGCTGGCACTGCCCGGCGACCAGGACGTTCCCGGCGTCGACCACCACGTGTGAGGGCGGCGGCTCGAGGGTCACCGCCACGCCGTCGAAGTCGATGACCCCCTGGAACGTCCCGTCGTCGGCCCACGGCTCGCCGATGTCCAGCTCGTCCACGGTCCACCCGGACTGGTCGACCATCTGTTGCCCGGCCAGGGCGGTATCGACCCAGAGGCGGTGGGTGCTGCGGTTGGTCCCGGCGTCGGTCACCCCCACCTCCAGCAGGCGCCAGCCGGGCCCCATGACGTACCCGGTGGCCGCCACCGGGTATCCGCCGCCGGCCGTCTCAGCGGCGAGCAGGATGCCGCCGGGCGGGTAGGCGAGCGTCACGTCGGCCACGGCCCGCGGGCCGTAGAGCAGCTGCAGGATGGTGGTGACCCCCGAGTCCGCCGAATTCGGGACCCGGACCCAGGCGCGCAGGTAGCGATCGCCGTCGCCCGGACCGAGGGAGACGTAGGGCGCGACGGTGGTCCCGGTCCCGGGCAGGTTCGTGTTGTCCGTGATCCTCAGGCCGCGGTTGCCGGAGCGGGCGGCGAGGGAGGAGACGCCGGCGCCGGTGCCGGGCACCGCGTCCAGCCCGTCCCACCTCCCGGGAGGGACGTCGCCGGCCGTCAACCCGCCGTCCTCGAACTCGTCGAGGAAGATCACGCTCGGGGAGACGTCCTCGATGGGCAGGATGGTGCCGGGCCGGGGCGCGGCCAGGACCAACAGGCCCAGTGCCACCGCTACCGCCGCCAGCATCCAGGTCCGGGCCATCGGCCGCGGATGCTAGTGCAGCCGGGGTCCCGGGCGTACACTCCGCGCCTTTCTTCCTGGCCATGAAGATCACCGTCCTCTCGCGCTCCGCCTCCATCCCGTCCACCCGGCGGCTGGTGGAAGCCGGGCGGGCGCGCGGCCACCGCGTGCGCGTGCTCAACCCCACGCGGGTGGAGATGCACCTGGACGGCAAGAGCGTCAGCCTCTACTACCGGCGCACCAAGGTGGCGCCGGGGGACGTGGTCATCCCGCGCATCGCCCAGTCCATCAACACCTACGGCCTCTCCGTCCTCAACCAGTTCCAGATGCGCGGGGTGCCGGCGCTGAACGCCGCCACCGCCATCGCGGCGTCGCGCAACAAGATGCGCGCGCTCCAGCTCCTCTCCGCCAGCGGCATCGACATCCCGTCCACGGTGATGGCCCGCGAGGCGGCAGATCTCAAGGCGATGGTGAGCCTGGTGGGCGGGGTGCCGGTGCTGGTGAAGCTCCTCGCCGGGCAGGAGCGGCGCGGGGTGATGATCTGCGAGAGCCTGCAGTCCCTGGAGGCGGCGCTGGAGGCCATCCTCGGACTGGGCCACAACATCATCGTCCAGGAGTACGTGAAGGCGAGCGGGATGGACCTGCGCGTCTTCGTGGTGGGCGGGGAGGCGGTGGCGGCGGTCCGCAGGCGCCCGCGCCCCGGCCGGCTGTCCCAGACGCTCAACCGCGGGGCGCGCCTGGAGCGCATCCAGCTCACCGACCGGCAGCGGCAGGCCGCGGTGGCGAGCGCCCGCCTGATGGGCCTGGAGGTGTGCGCGGTCGACCTGCTGGACGTGAAGGGGCGACCCAAGGTGTACGAGGTGAACAGCTCGCCCGCGCTGCCGGAGATGGAGGCCGCCACCTCGCTGGACCTGGCCGACCTGATCGTCCGCCGCGCGGAGGCGCTGCTGGAGGAGTCCCGCCCGGTCCCGCCGCGCCCCCGGCCCCGCGTTGAAGGAAAGGCCCACGGCGCCCGTCAAAACCCGGCAGTCCGTACCCGGAGCACGCCATGAAGACCTGCCTCGCCGCACTCTCGCTCGCGTTCGCCCTCCCGGCGGCCGCCCAGGCGCCGGACGTCACCAAGCTGTACCAGGTGACCACCGACGGCTCGACGACCAAGCTGGGCACCGGGCAGAAGGGCAAGCTGGTGCTCTCCATCAAGCTCGACCCGGCGGCCCACGTCTCGGACGAGGCACCGCTCAAGATCGCGCTGACCGGGACAGACGGGGCGGTGCCGGAGAAGGCCACGCTGGCGTACCCGGACCAGGTCTCGAAGAAGCCGGCCGACCAGAAGTACGCCAACCCGGTGGTGTTCGAGGTCCCCTTCGCGGTGGACGTGCCCGCGGACGCCAAGGCGGACCCCAAGTCGAAGTCCGTCTCGGCGGCGGTGAAGGCGAAGATGACCTTCTTCGTCTGCACGGAGCAGATCTGCTCCAGGCAGCAGAAGGAGGTCTCGCTGCCGGTCCAGGTCTGCCGCGGCTCCGCGTCGAGCTGCTAGCGCGCCGATGCCCCGCCACGTCTACGGGTTGCGCCCGGTGCTGGAGGCGCTGAGCGCCCACCCCGGCGACGTCGAGCGTCTCTACGTCGCCGAGGACGACCGCGCGCGGCTGGGCGAGGTGATCTCCCGGGCCCGCCACGCGGGCGTTCAGGTGGAGAAGGTCCCTCGCGACCGCCTCCAGCGGATGGCGGAGGGCGGCGTGCACCAGGGGGTGGTCGCCGACCTGCGCGAGTTCGACTACGCGGCGCTGGACGATCTCCTCGAGGTCGCCCGCCGGCGCGAGGAGCCCGCGCTGGTGGTGGTGCTGGACGGCATCCAGGATCCGCACAACCTGGGGGCGATCGTCCGGTCGGCCAACGCGCTGGGCGCGCACGGGGTGGTGATCGCCAAGGACCGCTCGGCCCAGGTCACCGGCGCCGTCACCAAGGCCGCCGCCGGCGCCACCGAGCACACCCGCATTGCCCGCGTCACCAACCTCTCCCGCGCCCTGGAGGAATTGAAGGAAGCGGGGCTGTGGGTGGCGGCGGCGGACCCCACTTCGGACCAGCCGGCGTGGGAGGCCCGCCTGGACGGGCCCCTGGCGCTGGTGGTGGGGGCGGAGGGGAAGGGCGTGCGCGAGAACGTCCTCAAGCACTGCGACCTCAAGGTGCGCATCCCCATGAGCGGGCAGTTGGCGTCGCTCAACGCCTCCGCCTCCGCCGCCGTGCTGCTCTACGAGATCGCTCGCCAGCGCGGCCGGCGCTGACCCGCGCCGCTCAGCGCTTCTCCCACAGGCCCCACGACGGGCTGGGGTTGATGAAGCGCCCGGGCTCGCAGGTCACGGTCATCTTGGCGAAGCGGTGGTCCGGGTGGTGGGCGCTGATCCGGTACACCCCCGGCGGTACGTTGACGTACAGGACGCCGCCGTCATTCGTGGTCGAGGTCAGCGTCGGATCCGGCAGGGTCTGCTCGTTGAAGTAGATGGGCCCGAGCAGCGCCGGGTGGGAGGTGACGGTGGCGCCCGTCTCGCCCTGGGGGCCGAACGCCATCAGCTCCTCCCAACTCGCGGTGTGGAGCGCCGCCACGCTCACCGTGCTGGCGATGTTGCACAGCGGTGAATTTGGATCCAGGCCCAGCGCCGCCGCCAGGTACTGGTAGATGAATTCGGGGATGAACTGGAAGTGGGCGTTGGCGATGTTGTCGCCGTCGGTCTCGAAGGTCTGCAGGTACTCCGTCCGGTAGCCGGGCAGGGACGCCACAGGCGTGACCAGCGCGTCGTCCGGCACCGACAGTGTGTAGTGCCCGGCGGCGTCGCTGGTGGTGGAGATCTGCGGATACTCCGCGATGGAGACGGTGGCGCCGGCGACCGGGAAGGGCGTGTTGAACGTGTAGACCACGCCCGAAATGGTGACGGTGCCGTGCGCGAAGGCAGTCGCGGACAGCAGGGCGAATGCGAGGAACGTCGATCGAAGCAGTTGCTGGGGCACGTGGGAATCCTCCTGTGAAGCATCCGGCCCTACTGCAACTGAGTCGCCATGTTGGAATTGATTTCACCCAGAGTTAAATCCAGGAGAAGACTCGGACGCAAACGGGAGTGGTCCACCTTCCGTGCAAGGGCCTGCGCGTGCACCCGCGCGAAACCCTGCACAGCCGGAGCGGGCTCAGTTCCCCAGCTTGGGCGGATCCTCTCCGCCCATGGGCGGCGACAGCAGCGGCGGCATGCCCGCGTCCGGAGTCGGGGTCCCGGCGTCCATGCCCGGCGGGGCGCCTGCGTCCATGCCCGGCGCACCCGCATCACCCCCGCCGCTCCCGGCGTCGGGCACCGGCTGCGGGCTCGCGGTGCACCAGCTCGGGGCCGTGGCGTAGCAGTTGGACCCGGCCTGGCAGGTGCCGTTCGCGGCCTGGACGCTGCAGCCGGTGGCGTTGGCGAGGACTTGGCTGCAGGACTGGCAACTCGCGCCACCCGGGCTGCAGGAGGCGACGGAGAGGGTGCAGGCGGCGCCGCCGCTGAGGGCTCCGAGGCACCAGTCGGCCTCGGCGCAGTAGCGGGTGACTCCGCCGTCCGCGTTCATGGCGCAGCCCCAGATGTAGTTGATGGTGTTGCCCGCGTCGTCGGAGCTCCGGATGCCCACATCGTAGATGCCGTGGCCTCCGAGCACCGGGTTGCAGGTGACGCCCGCGAGCAGCGCCCCGACGCACCAGCCCACCAGGTCCTGGCAGCTGTTGATGTTGGGCACGAAGACCGACCCGTCGGGATGGGGGCCCGGCGGGCTTCCGGCTGCCTCGAAGATGCACGAGTTCCCGCCGATGGGCGTGGGCGGGAGCCGGCAGACCTGGGGCCCGCCGCCTCCTCCGTCCCCGGCGGCCGCCTGCCATGCCGTCTGGAGGTCCAGCACCTCGACCGGCGCCGGCTCTCGCTCCGGGACGGCGGTCGGCCCGCAGGCCTGTGAAGCAGCGAGCCCGGCAATGACGCCCACCAGCAAACCCAGACGGAGACGACGCGGAGCCATGGACCCTCCCGGCAAGTAAAGGGGGGCTGGAAGCTAAACGCATCTGTTCTGGAATTCCAGGCTGATCTCGCAGACCGCGGATCACCTCCGCGGCAGGACGACGGTGAACGTGGTCCCCCCGGCCGCGCTGGAGCGCACGGTCACGGTCCCGCCGTGGCCCTCGGCGATCCGCTTCACGATGAACAGCCCCAGGCCCAGGCCGCCGGGCGAGGCCGTCTCGGAGGCAACGCCGCGGTAGAAGGGATCGAACAGGGTGGGGAGCGCGTCTCCGGGGATGGGGTCGCCGCCGTTGTGCACCTCCACCGACACCCGGTCGCCCTCGCGGTCCTCGAGGCGCAGCTCCACCGGGCTGCCGGGCGGGCTGTACTGGACGGCGTTGGTGAGGAGGTTGATGAACAGCTGGGTCAGCCGGTCCGGGTCCCACTCGCCGTCGGGGGTGCAGCCGTCCGCGTCCAGCCGGAGCTGGGCGCCCGGGAAGGTGGCGCGCAGGTCGTCCACGGCGTTCTGGGCGATGGTGTGGAGATTGGCCGGCGTGCGGTCGATGGGGAAGCTGCCCCCGGTGGCCCGCGCGTAGTCCAGCAGGTCGCGGATCATCCGCGCCATCCGGTCCCCGGCGCGCGTGATGCGCGCCACCGTCCGCAGCTCCTGCTCGCCCAGCACCTCGCTCCGCCGGAGCAGGGCTGCGCCGGCCACCACCACCGACAACGGACTGCGCAGGTCGTGGCCCAGGATGCTCATCACCCGTTCGCGCATGGTCACCGCACGGCGCAGCTCCTCCTCCATCCGCTTGCGGTCGGTGATCTCCATGGCCACCACGCCGACGCCGATGGCGTCCCCGCCGGGCAGGCGGACCGGGAAGGCGTTGCCCAGGAAGGCCCGCCGCCGGTCGGGCGTGGCCGGCGGCTCGAACTCCAGCTCCACTCCCACGAGCGGCTGGCCCGTCTCCAGCACGCGGCGCATCAAGGGCTCGAAGACGGAGGTCTGCTCGGGGAGCACCTCGCGCACCGGCCGGCCCACGTGGTCCTCCGGCGGAAGCCCATTGAGCGCCGCCAGCGCCTCGTTGATGCGCGCGAAGCGCAGGTCGCGGTCGATGAAGGCGATCCCGGCAGGGGACCCCGCCAGCAACGAGTTGAGCAGCGCCACCGTCTGCTCCGCCTCCTTGCGCGCGGCGCGCTCGCTCGCGAGGGCGTCCGTGCGGGCATGCTCCGCCTGGACGCGCTCGGAGACGTCGCGGGCCACCCCCGCCACCGCCTCCACGCGCCCGCTTTCACCGCGGATCGGCGCCATCACGTACTCGTAGATGCCCTTCTGGCCGGTCGGGCTGGTGTAGCTGGCCACGCTCTGCATCGTCTCTCCCCGGAGGACCCGGTCGAGCTCGCGCCGCATCAGGCCAGACACCTGCGGCGGGTAGCCCAGCTCTTCCAGCGTCCGGTCCCGCGCCTGGTCGAGGCTGATCCCCCAGCGCTGGAGGAGGGCGGCGCTCGCCCAGCGCACGCGGTGGTCGCGGTCGAGGACGGAGAACAAGTCAGGGTGGACCGACATCAACATCTCGGCGTGGTGGAGGTCCCGGGCGCGGTCCTCGGCCGCCTCCCGGAGGAGGTGCTGGCGGATGAGCGCGGCGGCCCGGCGGGTGAGCGTGCGCACCAGGAGCTTGTCGTCGGCCGAGAAGTCCGGCGCGGTGAGCGAGGCGATGGTGGCCACGCCGATCACTTCTCCGCGGTCGTCCAGCAGGGGCACGCCGTAGAGCGCGCGCACCCCCAGGCGGCGGTACAGGTCGCTCTTGAGGATGGGATCGGTGGCCGCCGAGCGGAGCAGCCGCGCCTCGCCGCCCGCGGCGACCTGGCCGGCGAAGCCCTCGCCCATCTCCAGCGTGAAGTCGCCCCGCTGCTCCGCCAGCCCGGCGGTGGCCCGGAGGCGCAGGCGGTCCCCCTCGCGGAGGAGAAGGCTGGCTCCGTCCACCGCCGCCACCCGCTCCACCAGGGCGTGCAGGAGGTTCTTGAGCAACTCGTCCAGCGTGGCGCCCGAGACCGCCGTCTCCGCCAGGTGGTCGAGCGTCCGCAGCATCCGCTCCCGCTCGCGGGCGAAGCGCGCCACCGACCGCTCCATGGCCCGGTCCACCGCGTCATTGACCGCCTCCACGGTGGATGTGAGCAGATGCGGGGCGCGGTCGCAGCAGATCCCCAGGATGGAGCGGCGCAGCAACCGGTACTCGGTCACCAGCTCCCCCAGGGTGAAGCCCATCTGCTCGCGCTCCACGGCGTGCGCGGCCGCGCCCTCGCCCCGCGGCAACCCTTCGCCCGGGTGCTCCAGCGCCTCCGCGACCTCGTCGAGGATGACCGGAAGGTGGTCGATCAGGTGGCGCTCGTCGAGGTCCCGGATGGACGGCTCGTTCCGGTTCGCCCGGGCCCAGCGTTCCAGGATCTCCTCCCGGTGCTCCCGCAGGAACCGACCCAGCTCGATGGCTGGCTCCTCAGGGCTGGTCTGCTCCATGTCCTGGGGCATGTGGCGCAAAGGTAGGGATGGGAAGTCCCCCCGCTACCAGCGCTCGCCCGCCCGCCCGCACTTCCAGCCCGGTCAGGTCCGGATATCCTTCCACTTGACTACTCATGCGACCCTGCCCTAGAAGGCTCAGCCCTTCGAAATCCGCAGACTTCGGAAGGGGTTGGCGGTTGTTTTCCGGTGCAGG
>DATBSS010000198.1:0-5666 GCA_036559665.1 Myxococcaceae bacterium | reverse complement strand
GTCAAGTCAACGGAACGCTACACAACGCGGCGGCGGACGGAAACCCGCCCCCACCCGGCCGCCTAGAACGTGAACGGGAAGACGATGGGTTCCCCTTGCACCTTATGCTTGGGGAACTGCATGCCCTTGATCAGGATGGTGATGCAGTTGGCGACGTAGGTGGACTTCAGCTCCTCGGACTGCACCGCCACCTGCACGGCCTTCCCGGAGGGGAGGATGGTCCACTTCATCACCAGCTTGCCGCTGGAGCCCGGTGATTTCTGCTTCTGGGCCTGCACGCACTCCACGATCTTCGGCTTGTAGCCGAGGATGGTCTGGGTGACGTCGGAGGCGGAGAGCGACTCCTTGAGGTCGCCGCCGCCGCCACCGCCACCGCCGCCCGTCTCGCCGGGGATGTAGACGCTCTTGGGCTTCTTGCCGCCCGGCGCCGGGGCCTCCGGGGCCGCCTTCTTGCCCGGGCCGAACAGGGTGTCGAACTGGTCGTCGTCGGCGTCCTTGGCGGGCGGAGGGGTCTTGCCGCCGGCGCCGCGCGGGGTGATCACGTCACCCTCGTCGCCGGGGCCGCCCGGCTTCGGCAGCGTCTCCCTGGCCGATCCGGCCGGCGAGCCAATGTGCTTGCGGGGCGCGGCCACGGGGCCCGAGGGCACCGCGGCCGGCGTGGGCACCGGCGCCGGACCCGCAGCCGCAACGGCCGGAGCCGGCGCAGGCTCCGCGGGAGCGGCGGCCGGGGCCGCTTCGGGAGCCGTGGGCGCGGCCGCCGGCGGCTGGACGGCCGGGGGCGGCTTCGCCGGCTCCGCCCTGGCCACCCTCTCCTCCGCGACCACCGGAGCGGGCGCCTGGGCGGGGGCGCGGGTGAAGACGTAGAGCACGGTGCCGATGGTGGCGATGAGCAGGAACGCCACCACCCCCAGCGCGATCAAGAGCGGGCGCGACGTGCCCTGGGCCGCGGGGGCGGGCGCGTACGTCGGGTACGGCGCGGCGGCGAAGGCGGGCGCGGCCTGGGGCGCGTGCGCGTGCGCGGCGGGACCCGGCGATGGCAGGTCCAGCAGCCCGTTGGAGGCGTGGCCGTTGGAGGCGGCCGGGCCGTGCGTCTCGGCCGGGAGGTCGAGCAGGCCGCCGCCGCGCGAGGACATCGCCTCGTTGGGACCGGTGTCGCCCAGGAGCGACCGCGCCGGGGCGGGCCTGGAGAGGACGGACATCTCCTCCTTCACCAGCGACGCCAGCGCGGAGGCGGCGGAAGGCTGCCAACTCCCGGTGTCCGGGGAGGGCTCGGCGCCATCGGCGGCCATGCTCACCGGCATCTCGGTGCGGACGCTCGTCGACATCCCACCGGAGTTGAACGAGGTCTCCACCGGCACGGTCACCACCGCGCCGCTGCCCGGGCCCACCAGCCCGGGCGAAGAGCCAATCATCGGCTTGGCCGGCTTGGGCGCCAGCACCGCCTTGAGGTCTTCGACCTCCGAGAGCGGCGTCCAGTCCGAGTAGCCCGCCCGCCAGCACAGCGAGTCCGGACCCACCTCGCCGCGCTCCCACAGGTCCTTCAGCTTCTCCAGCGTGAGCGGCCCCTGCTGCTGGTCGTCCACCGCCACGAACCAGTCGGTCTCCGGGACGCCGGAGGCGCCGGGCGACTCGCCGCCGGAGGCCTCGCCGTTCCCGGCGGCGCCGTTGCCGTTCCCCTTGCCGCTGCGGGCGAACTGCTCCGCGTCCTGCGCCAGCTTGCGCAGCGCCTCCACGGGCACCACGCGCGTGGAGGAGAGGTCGTCGTTCTCGTCGAAGCCCAGGGGGATGTCGACGGACGGCTGTTCCCTGGGCTCCTTCGGCTCCGTCTTCTGCGGGCCCGTCTTGAGCACCTGGTCGAAGACCGCGCCGATCTCATCCTCCTCGACGCCGCCCAGGAAGCTGCCCTGGCCGTTGCCGCCGAAGCTGGTGACCGCCGCCTGGCCGTTCTCCGCCGAGCCGTTGGCGCCGTTGCCGTTGGCGTGCACCCCGTTGCCCGCCGCGTGCGCCGGGTCCTCTCCGGGGTTGGCGCCGGACTCGGGAGGGAGACCGTTCGGCCCGGTGGCGTCCGACTCGCGCCCGCCGGGCGCCTGCGGCATCGCCGCGACCTGCGTGGTCTCACCGTCCGCCTTGCGGACGAGGATCACGTAGCCGCACTTCTTGCAACGGACCTTGACGCCCTTCGCGCCGACCTTGTCGTCGCTGATCATGTACTGCGCGCGGCAGCTGTCACAGACGAAGCGCATCGGCAGGTGCTTAACCTTCAGGAAAGACGCAGAAAACGGCGATGGTAAAATCGTAGAGGTCACTTTCCGGGGGGTCAAGAAGCCCTCGAAAAAAGCTGGTCGACGGTTGGACGGTGCGCAAGGGGCCCCGGTTCCAGATCCGCTCCAGATCCGAAGATCGCCAGCAGTCCCGCGGAGATCGCCGCTGCTTCAGGCGGCCGCGCCGGCGGCGCGCAGGCCAACCAGGCGTTCACTCTCCTCCCACAGGCGCCGTTGCACGTCGGTGTCGTACGCCTGGGGGTGGGAGCGGAGCGGGCGGCGGAGCGTGAGGTACTGGCCGTGGTGCGCGGAGGCGTCCGGGAGCGCGGCCAGCCAGACGATGGTGTCCGCGCCCCGCTCCGGGGTGATCGAGAACGGGCGGACCAGCTTCGCCATTACGCCCAGGAAGCCGCCGCCCTCGTGCCCGAAGTTGGAGGCGACCAATCCGGGGTGGACGGCGCACGCGGTGACGCCGGTGCCCTGGAGCCGCCGCGCCAGCTCGAAGGTGAAGGCCACGTTGCACAGCTTCGAGGTCGCGTACGCGCGCGGGCCGAGGTAGCGGCGCTCGCCCTGGAGGTTGGCGAAGTCGATCTTCCCGCCGCGGTCCGCGGACGAGGCGACGGAGATGATGCGCGAGGGCGCGCTCTTCTTGAGCAGGTCCAGCAGGAGGTTGGTGAGCAGGAAGTAGCCCTGGTGGTTGGTGGCGAAGGTCTTCTCCAGCCCGTCCCCGGTGAGCTGGCGCTTCCCGTTCACGCCGCCGGCGTTGTTCACCAGCACGTCCAGCCGCGGCTCCTTCGCCACCACCTCCGCCGCCAGCGCGCGGATGGACTGCTGCGAGGACAGGTCCGCCAGGTACACCTCCGTCTTCCCGCCGACCTCCGCCCGCGCCTCCTCCCCTCGCGCGCGGTCCCGGCACACCATCAGCACGCGCGCGCCCATCCCGGCCAGCGCGCGCGCGGCGCACCGCCCGATGCCGCGGCTGGCCCCGGTGACCAGGACGGTCTTGCCCTCCATGCTCATCGCCGCGCCTGGACCTGGACCTCGACGTTGGTGCCCACCGCCGCGCGGAGCGCGTGCAGCTCGTCGGAGAGGGCGAACACCGCCAGGTCGCGCAGCTTGGACTTGCTGGTCAGCCTCGAGGTGCCGCCGGTCTCGTTGAGCACCATCTTCTTGGCCGGCTCCACCTCGCCGGCCACGAACAGGCCGGTGCGCACGCCGGTGAGCTCCACGCCCTCCAGGTAGTTCTTGAGGTCCGCGGCGCCGGCGACCTTGATGTACTGCTGGACCATCCGCGCCAGCTGAGCGCGGATCGGCTCGGGGAGCGTCTTCTGGAGGTTGGCCCGCTCGTCGCCCACCGCCTGCGGGTGCGCGGTGACCCGGAAGTTGGGCACCGCCATGGTGATCGCCGCCTGGAGCACCGCCTCCAGCCGCTCCGGCGCCAGCCGGGTGGCCAGCGCCAGCTCCGGCCGCATCAGCGCCATGGTCCGGCCCAGCAGGTAGTAGACCTCCTTCTGCCCGGCCTCGCCGAAGAACCGCCCGCCCACCCGCAGCGTCATCGGGTGGCTGTGGCAGATGTCCACGCCCACGGTGGGGTCCGGCGCCGGCTCGTTGGAGCGCTTGGCCATCCGCTCGCGGGTGGCGATCAGGAATGGCGAGTACAGCTCCACATGCTCCATCCCCAGGAGCTTGGCCACGTAGCGGAAGTGGTGGATCTGGTACTCGGGCGCGGTGGCGACGTCGATGCGGTGGCGCTTGGGGTTGATCTGGTACTGCATCAGCTGCGCCGCCCACAGGTGCCCGGCCTGGTTGAAGATCAGCGCCAGCAGCTGGCCCAGGGGCCCGCGCACCGACGGGTGGAAGAGCTGCCCCTGCCACTGCTGCTCGCTCACCGGCCGCTGCGCCACCTCCTTGCGCTTGGCGTAGGGCTGCAGCTTGGTGAGGATCTCCTTCTCCGCGTCGCCGGCCACGCCGATCAGCGACTGCGCCACCTGCGCGGCGAGGTAGGCGGTGTCGTAGTCCTTCTTGCGCGCCGCCAGCTCCGCCAGCGCCGAGCACACCTTCCCCTGGTTCTGCGACTGGAGCAGCGCGCGGCGGTAGGCGCCAATGGCCTCGTCCTCGTTGCCGGGGAACTGCGAGGCCAGCTCGGCGTAGGTCTCCTGCACCGGCGCATCCTGCGGGAGCCCCGCGGCCACCACCTTGTACGCCATCAGCGCGTCCTGCGGCTGCTTGAGCACGCGCAGGTAGAGGTCGCCCAGCGCCCGCCACAGCGTCATCCGCGCCGCGTGGGTGTCCTCCGTCTTGGGGAGGCGCTGGATCATCCGCGCGTAGTTCTCCTCCAGCTTCTTCCACTGCTTGTTGGACCCCAGCAGCGCCTCGATGGCGGAGAACGCCTCCAGGAAGCGGTGGTCCGAGTCGAGCGCGGAGTTGAACGCGCCCACCGCGCGGTCCAGGTCCTTCAGCTCGTCGCGGGCGATCTCCCCGAGCGCGAAGAAGATGCGCTTGGCCTTCTCCGGCTTGGACTTCAGCTCCGAAGACTGCAGCAGCTTCTCCACCACCTCCGCCGCCTTGGCGCCCTGCTTGGTCTCCCGGTAGAGCTGGTAGAGCGCGTCCATCACGTCCAGCGCCTCCGGCTGGAGCTTGTGCGCCCAGCCGTAGGCGTCGATGGCCATGTACTGGTCCTTCAGCTGCTCGCGGGCCAGCATCCCCAGCTCGACGTACATGGCGTACTTCTGCTCGCCGTCCAGCACCTGGACCAGCTGGGAGCGGTATTCGGCCGCCTTGTCCCACTTGCCGGCGCCGTCGGCCAGCTGCACCAGGGCCCGGAGCGTGGGCTCGTGGTGCGGGTCGATGGCCATCGCCTTCTCGAAGTGGTTCTGGGCGCGGTCGTACTGCTTGAGGTTGTAGTGGATGTCGCCGATCTGCCAGTAGACCTCCACCACCTCCAGGTCGGTCAGGTCGTCGCGGTGGTGGATGAGGATGGACTGGTAGACCTTGAGCGCCTCCTCCAGGCGCTTGGCCTGCACCAGGCTGTTCCCCAGGCCCTCCAGCGCGGGGAGGTAGGTGGCGTCCAGCTGGTACGCCTTCTCGTAGCAGGCGAGCGCCTTGTCCTTCTTCGCCAGCTTCTCCACCACGTAGCCCAGCCGGTAGTACTGGCGGCAGAGCTCCTTGCTGAGGCTGTGCTCGTCGGGCTTGACGGCGACCCGCACCGGCATCTCCTTGACGACGATGTCCAGCATCCGCTCGCCCTTCTCCCAGTCCTCGCGGGCGATGTAGATGTCCGCCAGGGGCCGGGCGGCATCCAAGAGCTCCGGCTCCAGGCGCAGCGCCTCCTCGTAGTAGCGGGCGGAGCCCTCCTTGTCCTCCTTGGTCTCCGCGGTGTGGCGCGCCACCTCCAGGTACGCCTTG
>DATBSS010000197.1:0-5546 GCA_036559665.1 Myxococcaceae bacterium | reverse complement strand
ATCCGGCAGGCGGCGCGGATCAGCGCGCCGGTCTTCAGCCGGTGCACGCGGATCACGTAGCCCTCGTCGGTGGGGCGGTCCTCGGCGATGTCCAGCGCCTGCCCGCCCACCATCCCGCACGCGCCTGCGGCCACCGCCAGCTCGCGCGCCAGGTGGTGCCGGCTCTCCTCCGGGCCGCCCAGGATCACCCCGAACGCCTCGGTGAGCAGCGCGTCGCCGGCGAGGATGGCCATCGCCTCGCCGTACACCTTGTGGTTGCTGGCCTTGCCACGCCGGAAGTCGTCGTCGTCCATCGGCGGCAGGTCGTCATGGATGAGCGAGTAGCAGTGGACGTACTCCAGCGCGCAGGCGGCGTCGTCGGTGACGCGGCCGGGCGCGGTGCCCTTGCCCACCGCCTCGGCGAAGGCGATGCAGAGGATGGGGCGCAGCCGCTTCCCCGCCCCCAGCAGCGAATAGCGCATCGCCTCCAGCAGCCGCGCCGGGGTGCGGTCCGCCAGGGCCTCCAGGCGCTTCTGGAGCAGCAGCTCCACCCGCGCGCGCTGGACCTCCAGGTAGTGGTCGAGGCGGAACTCGCTGCCGGCTCCGGGCTTCATGGCGCGCCGCTCCCCGGATTCACCGCCAGCTGGCGGATCCGCGCGATCAGCAAGGGCATCTCCACCGGCTTGGTGAAGTAGGCGGAGGCGCCGCACTCCATCCCCCGCTTCACGTCCGACTGGGCCGCGCGCCCGGACACGAACACCACCGGGATGGAGTGGAACTCCTCGCTGTTGCGGACCGCGCGGCACAGCTCGAAACCGTCGATCCACGACATGTTGACGTCCATCAAGATGACGTCCGGCCGGTCCACGTGGAGGGTGGAGATCAGCCGCAGGCCGTTGGCCGCCTGGGCCACCTCGAAGCCCTCCTGGCGCAGCGCGAGCGCCATCATCTCCCGCGTCTCGCGGTCGTCGTCGACGATGATCACCTTGGGCTTCTTCGGATCCATCGCGGAAGGGCGGAAGGGCGGGCGGGGTCCAGGGGCGGCAAGAGGCTAGAACGGCACGTCGTCGTCTTCCGCCGGAGGCCGGGCCGAGCGCGCGGGCGGCGGGGGCGCGGCGGAGGCGGGTGGAGGGGCGGCGCCGTCGCGGGCGCGGGCGGGCGCGGGCGCGGGGCGCTCGCGGTCGGGCGCGGGCGTCGAGGGGAGCTGGAGCGGCACCGCGCGGGCCTCGCCGTCGCGCTGGGTCAGCTCCTCGATGCGCCGTTCGGCCTGCTCCAGGATCTTCTCTCCCCGGTCCACCAGGCCCACGCCCTCCTCGAACGCCCGGAGCGAATCCTCCAGGGTGAGCTGGCCGCCCTCGAGCCGCTTGACCAGCTCCTCCAGCCGGTGGACGAGCTCGTCGTACTTCTCTGGCGCTGCGGGCGCGGTCTGTGGTTCCTTGGGCACGGCGTCCGGCGGACTGTACCGGCCCGGCGCTCGGGGGGAAAGCGCATCCCCGCGCTTCACTCGCCTGGCGAACCCTTGCGTTGGACGCGCGTCACCGTGGCCTCCACCAGGTCGCTGGCCTCCAGCGAATCCGCGCCGCCGCCCAGCCGCACCGAGATGGCGTCACCCGGCGAGAGCGCGGCGGCGTCGCGCACCACGTGCCCCTCGCGCATCAACACCGCGTAGCCGCGCGCCAGCACGCCCAGCGGGCTCACCGCCCGGCGCATGGCCTGGAGGTGGGCCAGGCGCTGGCGCTCGCGGGCGATCCGGCCGCGCGCGGCGGCCACCAGCCGGTCTCGCAACGAGGCCAGGCGCTGGCGCTCCTGCTCCGGCAGCCGGGCCGGCGAGGCCCGCTCCAGGGCCCGGGCCAGGCGGCCGATCCGGGCGTGGCGCTCCCGCATCCGCTCGCGCGCCGCCGACAGCAGGCGCTCGCGCGCGCGGGCCAACGCCTCCCGCCGGGCCTTGAGCTCCGCCTCCGGCCGCCGCCGCTGGAGGCGGTCCGCGAGCTGCCGGTGGTGCTGGGCGCGCCGGCGCTGGGCGGCTCGCGCCGCGCGGGCGAGCTGGTCGGCCAGCGCCTGGAGGTGGACCCGCTTCTGGCCGATCAGGCGGCGCGGATCGAGCACGCGGCCGCGGAGCACGTGCAGCCGCTGCCGGCCCTCCAGCAGGCGGCGCTCGGCGGCGCGGCGGAGGCGGAGGCGCAGGGTGGACAGGCCGTGCTCCAGCTCCACCCGGACCGGCGCCAGGCGCTCGGCGGCGGCGGTGGGCGTGGGCGCCCGGAGGTCCGCCACGAAGTCGGAGATGGTGTAGTCCACCTCGTGCCCGATGGCGGAGAGCACCGGCACCGGGCAGGCGAAGATCGCCCGCGCCACCGGCTCCTCGTTGAAGGCCCACAGGTCCTCGATGGAGCCGCCCCCGCGGGTGAGGACGATCACGTCCACGTCGGTCTTCGAGAGCCGGCGGATGGCCCGGACGATCTCGTGCGAGGCGCCGTCGCCCTGCACGCGCGCGTCCACCACCAGCACCGACATCCGCGGGTTGCGCTGGAGCAGCACGCGCAGGAAGTCCTGGAGGGCGGCGCCGTTCCGGGAGGTCACCACTCCGATGCGGCGCGGGAGGAACGGGATGGGCCGCGGCGCGCGCTGGCGGCGGTCGCCGAACAGCCCCTCTGCCTGCAGCTTCTCCTTGAGCTGCTGGAACGCCAGCGCGAGCGCGCCCTCCCCCGCCGGCTCGATCTTCTGCACCACCAGGCTGTAGCGGCCCTGGGGCGGGTAGAGGTCGACGGACCCCTCGGCGATCACCTCCAGGCCGTCGCGCAGCTTGAACTTCAGGCGCTGGGCAGTGGTGGCCCACACCTTCGTGTCGATGCAGGCGTCGGAGTCCTTGAGGTTGAAGAAGAGGTGGCCGCGGGCGTTGGGGGCGCGGAAGCCGGAGACCTCCCCGCGCACGCACACGCGGGAGAAGCGCCCCTCGAGGGTGTTCTTCATCTGCCGGGTCAGCTCGCTGACGCTGAGGACGGCCCGGGCGGCGGCCTTCTCCCCCGGCGCCGGGGCCGGGCTTTCGGCCGGTGGGGGCTTCCGCCAGGGGAACTCCGGCGCGGTAGGGGCCACGGGCTCGTCGGGAGGGGGCGGCTCCGGGCGGCGGTCGAACGCGGGCGCGGCGGCGGCCGGGGGCGGCGGCGCGGGTGGCGGTCCGGACGCGGATGCGGGCGCCGCGGGCGGGGGGGGCGATGCGGGCGCGGGCGGTGGCGGTGGCGCTGGAGCAGAAGCGGGAGCGCGGGACGGCGGCGCCGACTGATCTCCGAACAGGTCGCCCTGGACGCGGCCCTCGCGGGCCGGGCTCATTTCCCCATCTCGTCCAGTCGCGCCTGCGCCTTCTTGTGCCACTCGTCGCTGGCGGGCGTCATGGCGATCACGTCCTTGAACTTGGCCGCCGCGTCGTCCGGGTCCGTCCCCTTGTTCGAGTAGCCCTGCAGGTAGAGGTCCTTCGCCTTGGACCGCATCTCCTCCACCAGCGCGCGGGCGCCGGCGTGGTTGGGGTCCGACTGGAGCGCCCGCTCGGCGTACTCGCTGGCGCGGGCCCAGGAGCCGGTGGTCTTGGCCGCGGCCGCGGTCCGGTAGAAGACGTTGGCCGCCTTCACGCCCGCCCCGCGCCCCAGCTTGCTGGCGCCGCCGCCGGTGATCCGCCTGTCCAGGGAGAGGAGTTGCTGGAGCCCCTTGCCCTCCAGGTCGTCCACCTTCTTGTAGAGCTGGTTGAACTCGGCGATCAGCGCCGCCTTCTGGCGGCAGTCGGCCGACCGCGACGCGCAGGCCTGCGCCGACTGGAGGGCGGAGGCGATCTCGCCGTCCGTGAAGAGCCTGACGGCGTCGTCGGAGTCCTTCCCGCGCGGCCTGTTGTCGCGGACCGGCGCCGCCGGCTTGTCGCAGGTCTTCACCTTCTCCGTGGCGTCGTCGTTCAGCGTCTTGGCGTCGCGGTCGTCGGGGAACGCCTGGAGGATGTCCTCGGTGATGGCCACCACCTCCTCGTACTTGGAGGCGTCCGCGTGGCCACCCGGCGGCGGATTGCAGATCGCCACCCGCGCGGCGAGCTTCATGGTCTCCTCGGCCTGCTCCATCCGCGACTTGTGGAGCTTCTCGATCTGGTCCTTGAGCTCCTTCTGCTTCTCGAACTGCTGCGTGTCCGCGCTCACCTTGGCCAGCGCGGCGATGGCGTCGCGCAGCTTGTTCTCCTTGAGCGCGGCCTCGGCGGTGTTGAGCTGGACCTGGTTGGGGATCTCCCGGCTGGCGCGCCCCAGGTAGTCCTGCACCATGGGGTAGTCGGGGTCGGCCTTGGCCACCTCCTCGAACTTGGCCTTGGCGTCCGCCCAGCGCCCCTGGCGGACCAGGTTCTTCCCTTCCTGGAACACCCCGGCGATCGCCTGGCGGACGGCGAGGATCTCCTCCTCCGCCCGCCGCTGGGCCGCGTACTTGCGCTCCGAGTAGATCTTCAGCCCCGCCAGGCTGACGCAGACCAGCGCCGCCAGCACGGCCACCACCAGCATCGCGCCGCCGCCGCCGCGCTTCTTCTTGCGCGCCGCAGGGTCCGATGCGCGCGAGCGCACCCGCTCCCCGTCCCGGCCGCCCGCCCTCCGCAGCGGCACTCCCTCCGAGCGCGGCCGCCGCACCGGCGCCTCGCGCCGGTCGGTAGCGTTGTCCTCGTCCACAAAGGTGAACTCGGTGTCTCCCAGGGCCAGGACGTCCCCGTTCCCCAGCACCGTCTCGTCGGCGATCAGCTCACCGTTGAGCAGCGTCCCGTTCCCCGACCCCAGGTCCATGGCTACCCAGCCGCTGGTGGTCTTCCGGAGCTTGAGGTGCTTGCGGGAGACCGAGGTGTCCGGGACGGAGATGGCGTTGTCGGTGGCGCGGCCGATCACCACCTCCTGCTGGACGAGCGGGAACTCCTGCCCGGACTTGGGCCCGGCGGTGCATACCAGCCGGATGCCCGCGGCGGCCGAGCGCGGGCCCACCGATCGCATGGCGCCGGTCGGCGGCCGCTGCAAGGGCGGGTCACCGCCGGAGGACGTCCGGCGTCTGACTGGGGGTCCGTTCGCCATCCTCAGGGTTCGCTCCGGGCGATTCTGGCAGCCGCACGGTCCCGGCGCCAACCAGCACCCACCGTCAGTACCCCAGACTGTTGCCAAACGTGAGGGCGAAGATGATTGGCCCGAACAGGATCATGAACACTGTGGGGAAGATGCAGGCAATGAGGGGAAAGAGCATCTTCACCGGCGCTTCGCCCGCCATCTTCTCCGCGCGCTGGGTGCGGTCCTGCCGGAGCTGGGTGGACTGGATGCGGAGCACCTTGCCCAGGCTGGTGCCCATCCGGTCCGCCTGCACCAGCGCCATCACGAACATGGTGAGCGGCGCCAGATCCACCCGGGCCACCATGGCCTTGAGGGCCTCCTCGCGGGTCTTGCCCATCTTGAGCTGCTTGAGCACCAGCTGCAGCTCGTCGCGCAGGGGGCCGGTCTTGCCCTTCTCCACCACCTTGGCGAGCGCGGCGGTGAAGTCCAGCCCCGCCTCCACGGAGAGCGTGAGCAGGTCCAGGT
>DATBSS010000196.1:0-5574 GCA_036559665.1 Myxococcaceae bacterium | reverse complement strand
AGCGTATGACGACCAAGAAGTCCGGCCTGGCGATCGCGATGCTTGCCTGTTCATCCTTCGCGTTCGCAGCGCCCCCCCAGCAGGACAAGGAGGTCTGGATCACCATCGGCGCGGAGACGCTGCCGCTGGTGAGCGCGGCGTTCAAGAGCAAGGGGACAGAGCTCCCCGCCGCCATCGTCGAGAAAGGCGGCGTGGCGGCGCTGCGCCTGCGCGAGTCGCAGCTCGAGATCATCTCCGGCGTGATGCACGACAAGCTCAACCGCTGCGCGGGCTTCATCTCCCATGACTCGCAGGCGAAGGCGCTGGCGGAGGTGGATCTCGCCAGCGCGCCGGCGCCGCAGGCTTCCCTCCTCGCCTTCACCATCAACAACGGCCCGTCGGTGAACGCGATGATGTCGAGCGTGCAGGAGCTGAACCTCCGGAGCACCGTCAACTCGCTGTCGACCAACTGGACGACCCGCCGCTACAACGTGCAGTCGGGCGCGGACGCGGCCACCTGGCTGAGGGACCAGTGGACCTCGATGGCCGCCGGGCGCACCGACGTCTCGGTCGCGCTGTTCGCGCACTCCTGGCTGCAGCCCTCCGTGATCGCCACCATCACCGGCACCACCGTGCCCAACGAGGTGGTGGTGCTGGGCGGGCACCTGGACTCCATCAACCAGAGCAGCTCTACCGGCGCCGCGCCGGGCGCGGACGATGACGCGTCGGGCGTCGCCACCATCACCGAGGCGTTCCGGGTCGCCATGGCCACCGGCTACCGGCCGGCGCGCACGGTGAAGTTCATGGCCTACGCCGCCGAGGAGGTGGGCCTGAACGGCTCCGCCGCCATCGCCCAGTGGCACAAGAACAACGCCGTCAACGTGGTGGCGGTGCTCCAGCTGGACATGACGAACTACAGGGGCTCCAGCTGGGACTTCGGGATGGTGTCGGACAACACCAACCCGTCCCTCAACACGTTCACCACCAGCCTGATCACCACGTACCTGCCGGGGATGACCTTCACCAGCTTCGCCTGCGGCTACGCCTGCTCCGACCACGCGTCGTGGACCAGTAACGGCTACCCGTCGACGCTGCCGTTCGAGGCGACCATCAGCACCGACAACCCGAACATCCACACCGCGAACGACACCCTGACCTTCATGGGCGGCACCATGAACAACTCCGTGAAGTTCGCCAAGCTGGCCGCCGCGTTCATGGGTGAGACGGCCAAGGGCGCCACCAACGGCAACACCCCGCCGCCGACGGGCAGCGTCCCCACCGCCACCTACGACGCGACCCTCAAGGCGCCAAAGTGCGGCGCCGCGGGTATCGGCTGCGACTCCAGCACGCTGCTCACCGGGCGCGGCAACGTGGGCCCGGAGGTGAACAAGTCCAACACCATCAACGCCACCTGCACGGACGGCAACTCCGGCGCCTTCCACTCGGACGAGTCGGTGGACCGCGTCAAGGTGTCCACGGTGGACGGGACGAACCTGGCCGCGGGCAAGCAGGTAACCATCGAGGCCACCGTGTGGTCCTACTCGAACACCGCGGACAAGGCGGACATCTACTACACGTCCAATGCCAGCAGCCCCACGTGGACCCTGCTCGGTACCTTCGCGCCGGGCGGCACCGGCGTGCGGACGATCACCGCCAACTACACGCTGCCGGCCGGCGCCCTCCAGGCGGTGCGCGTGAACTTCCGCTACAACGGCGCCGTGTCCACGTGCACCACCGGCGCGTACGACGACCACGACGACCTGATCTTCGCGGTCCAGTGACGTGAGCTGACCTCGCCGCGCGGCCCGCCCGTTCACCTCGGGGGCCGCGCGGCCTGTTTCTGATGGCGCTCTACAGCGGCGAGACGCGGACGGATGCCCCGGCGCCAGGGAGCCAGCAGGAGCGCCTTCGTCTGGCTGGGGACGACCCGGGACCCTGAGCAGTTGGTCATGTTCTGCATCGTCACGCTGTTCATCCGCGTAGCGGGCATTCCACCCACCAGGACGGTGTTCGCCCCGGTGAGGTGGCGCGAGGGCCCCATGACCGTGCCGGACGCCACTCCACCCGCGATTCCGGCACTGTTGCCGTTCGTCAGCGGAACCACCGTCCGCAGGTTGAGATGGGCCCGGTCCCTTCGCCGGCCTGAATAACCCGCTGACTGCCCGCCTCTTGAGCATCGTGACCAGCTTTTCAACACGAGGGATGTCACGATGCCGTGCTCACGCCTGGTGCGAAACGTCCTCCCCTGGCCTTCTCGCCACGCTCTTGCTGTGGGGCTGTCTCCCGGGTCCGCCCGGCCGCACATCATATCCGTACGAACCCTCCCGCTCCTGCTGCTGCTGTTGCTCGCCGCCGCGTGCAAGCCTTGGATGCCGAGGCCGGAGCCTCGCTTCGGTGGCCTGCGCCTCGACCGGGCCCCCCTCGGCTTCGCGCACGACATCCGGCTGTTCAAGATCAACCGGAGCATGAGCGTGGTGCTGCTTCCGGACCGTGGCACCAACCTCGTCTCGGTGGACGCCCGCTACGACTTCGGCGCCGCCGCGGACCCGGCCAGGCGCGCGGGCATGGCCCACCTGATGGAGCACCTGACCTTCCAGGCCAGGGCCGGCGCGGATCGCCCCCGCCTCGGCGGGCGCATGGCCGAGGTGGCCCTCGAATACAACGCGTTCACCAACCACGACGTCACGCACTACACGTCCACGGCGTTCACCGGCCGGCTGCCGGAGCTGCTCGAGTTGGAGGCGCAGCGGTTGGAGGCGACGTGCGACCAGATCGACGATGACGTCTTCAGCCGCGAGCGGGACGTGGTGCTCGAAGAGGAGGCCGAGCGCCGCACGTCCTGGAGCGATCTCTTCCTCGACATCTCGCGCGAGGTCTGGGGTAACGGCCACCCCTACTCCCGCGCCGTCAACAGCCGCGAGGTGGCGGACGTGACCCGGGCCGAGGCGTGCCGCTTCCTCGACGACCACTACACGCCGGAGCACCTGAGCCTCGTCATCACGGGCGACTTCGACGCGCCCCGCATCGCCTCGGCCATCGCCGCCCGCTTCACCCGGATCAGCTCGCGGGCCGGCGCCCCTCAGGCCCCGGTGGCGGAGGCCAGGCTCGCCGGCACGCGGTCCCGGCACCGCGGCCCCATCGACGACGCGACCGCGTTCCTCTTCTTCCCCGCGCCGCGCTGGGGAGGCCCTGGCACCGCCGTCCACCTGGTGGCGCTGGAGCGGCTCCGCGGAGTGCTGCGCAGGCTCGACCGTGAGCATGGCTGGATCACGGGCGCCGCCGCGACCACCATGGGCGCTGGGCGGTCCCAGGTGGTGGCCGTCCTGCTCACGGTCGACGAACCCAAGCGCCTCGACGACGCCGTGGAAGAGGTCCTGAAGCGGGCGCCCTCCATGTTCGAGGACATCGACCCGTTCCGCTACTCGGACCTGCTCAATGAGCTGCAGGCCGAACGCGTGGAGCGGTACGAGTCGTTCGCCGAGCGGGCCGCGTGGCTCGCCGACTACCTCAACTACACGCGACACAACGCGTTCATGGTGGAGGATCTGACGGCGTTGAACAAAGTGGCCCTGCCCGACGTCACGCGCTACGCCAAGGAGACGTTCGTCCGGTCCAGGAGCCACGTGGCCATGGTCGAACCCAACGGCCAGGAGTTGGCCGGACGGCTGGAGGTGGCGTCCGGCCGTGAGCTCGATCTCGCGCCCTGGCGAGCGCCGGCGGACGCCTCCGAGGCCCGGCGCCCGGTCCCGCTCCCCACCGCGTCGGTCCGCAAGCCGCCCCAGGAGATCCTGCTGCTGAACGGGCTCCGGGTGCTCATGACCCCGGATCCGGGCAGCGCGCAGGTCGACGCCCGGCTGGTGCTTCCCCATGGGTCGCTGGACGATCCGCCGGATCGCCGCGGGCTCGCCACGGCCGCCGCCCACCTGCTCGAAGCCAATGGGGACCTCCGCATGTCGCTGGGCCAGCACCTGCTGTTCGCGGAAGGCGCGAGCGTCGGCACGCAGCTCTCCACCGCCGTCGACGACACCTCCACGGTCTTCACGGCGCGCGGGCTCGCCCACCGGGCGGAGTGGCACGTCTGGCGCCTGTACTGGCTCGTCGAGCAGTGCATCTACACGAACGATTCGGTCAACACCCTCCGGGACGACTTCGTCCGCGACGACGGCCGGGATGCCGATCCCGCGGCGGAGCTGTCCCGGCGGCTGCTGTTCGGGGAAGGGCACCCCCTGGCCCGCCCCAGGCCCACCGCCGGCGAGTGGCGGTGGCTGTCGCCCGAGGCGCTGGAGGGCTTCCGCGAGGCCCACTACCTGCCGGGCGGGGCCACGTTGATCATCACCGGGGGCTTCGACGTCGAACGCATGACGCAGCACGTCCGGTCGCTGTTCGCGCCCTGGGAGGACAAGCCGGGCCCCCCGCCGCAGGAGGTCCCGGAGGCCTCGCCGGCCCCGGGGCCGGGTTGGGTGGGGATGCGGGACCCCTCCCAGACGCAGGTGGGGCTGCGCGTGGACTTCGCGACCGCGTCACAGCCGGATCGCGATCGCGCCGCCCGGCGCGTTCTGGGCGAGCTGATCGAGGATCGGCTGCGCATCGTCCGCGAGGGGATGGGTGCGTCCTACGGCGTGCGGGTGTCCTATGGCGGCGGCACCGGCGCGAGCGTGCTGGAGATCGAGAGCGAGCTGGATCCGCAGCGGGCGGTGAAGGCCGCCACCGCCATCCTCTCCGAGCTGGAGGCGATCCACGCCGGGGTCGGGACCATGGACGAGGACTTCGTGCGGGCGCGGCGCCGCGCGCTGGCCCAGGTGCTGGCGGACGCCTCCGGCGTCACCGCCGTGGCGAACGAGCTGGAGTACGGCGTCCGGCACGCTCTGCCGGTCGATCACTTCGCGCGGCTCGCGAGGTCGATCAGCGAGCTCACCCCCGCGGCCGTCGCCGCCGTCGCGGCCGCGGACCTCGACCTGCACCGCAGGGTGACCACCGTCACCGCGAACCGCGACCGCTTGGACAAGGTCATGGCCGCCCTCGGCGCCACCGGGGCCCGCATCCTCGACAAGCCGCCCCGCCACAACGGCCGCCCATCTCCCTGACTCCAGCGAGGGGACTCCCCCCGCTCACCAGGGGATGGGGGGCGCAGCCCGCCCATGCGGTACCCCGGACGACACCTGGCCGCTGGCTACAACCGGGTCAGGGCAGGTGGGCTCACGGCCGTGCAGCTGAGGGATCTGGCAGGCCAGCTGAGGGCGGCGCACTTCGCCACGGTGCTCGGGTTTGGGGAGATCTGCGTGCTGGGCATGCCGGCCGGGGACGGAGGCCAGGCGATCGCGCTGGTCGCCACGCCGGCCCAGCCGTCGGACGAGGCCGTAGCCGCCCTGAAGGCCCTGCTTGAGCGCCGGAGCTCGGAGCTCGCCTCGCACCGCCAGGCCACCCGCATCGTCGTCCGCACGCAGGAGTTGCCCAGGACGGCGACCCGGAAGGTGCAGCGGCACCGGTTCGCCGAGGAGATGGCGTAGGCCTGAACGGCTTCATCGGTCCAGGCTCGTCAGCTAGCCCAGTCCTCCGTTTGTGGTGCCCGCTTGTGGTAGTCCTCGCCTCCTGGCC
>DATBSS010000195.1:0-37096 GCA_036559665.1 Myxococcaceae bacterium | reverse complement strand
GACGGCGTGATGACTCCGGCGGAGGCCTACCAGCGCGTCGGCCTCCCCCCGAGCGGCCAGCCGCTCCCGGAGAACATCCAGTCCGCCAAGGTGGAGGCGTGCTCGAAGGCCACCACCTGCCTGACCCTCACCGGCTTCGATCACATGGGCGCGGGCGACGTCGAGTGCCCGGAATAGCTTCTAGAACACGCCCACTGCGTTCCAAGCCTGGTTGACCTTCTGGGCCTGCGCGGAGTTTGCCCCGAACAGGTCGGCGGCGGCCTGCGCGGTCGCCGTTCGCGCGTCGTGGAACGACGAGCTCGGCGTCAGGTAGAAGGCCAGCGCTCGGTAGAAGATCTGCAGGCTGTCCTGCATCCCGATGCCGGCGTTGACGCCCTGTCCGCTGGTCCGGTTCGTCCCGCCGTTCGCCAGCATGTGGAACGCGTTGTTGGCGATGCCGCTGGAGCTGTGGACGTCGGTGTTCGACGTGAACCGGGAGTAGTGGTCGATGGAGAAGCCGTCCCGCGTCGGGTCCGCCATGTAGCGGAGCGCGTCCCCCGCGGTCCCCGGCGTGTACGCCTGCTCGCCGATGGTGAAGTTCGACTGCACGGCCGGGTTCCGCTGGGCGGCGTACCACTCCACGCCGGAGCCGAAGATGTCGCTCATCGCCTCGTTGAGGCCGCCCGACTCGCCGGCGTACTGCAGGCCCGCGGTGCGTTCGGTGAGCCCGTGGGCGATCTCGTGGCCGGCGATGTCCAGCGTGGTCAGCGGGCTGAAGGTCCGCCCGTCGCCGTCGCCGTAGTTCATCTGGGACCCGTCCCAGTAGGCGTTGTTGTAGTTGCTCCCCACGTGGACCAGCGAGGTGAGCCGCTCGCCGTTCCCGTCGATGGAGTTGCGGCCGAGGACGTTCCGCAGGAAGTCGTGCGTCATCTGCGCGCCGTACTGCGCGTCCACCCCGGCGCGGGTCCTCGGCGCGTCGCCGGTCTCGCCCCACACGTTGTTGTTGTCGGCGATCTGCGTCGGGCTGGTGGGGAAGGTGACGTTCCCCGCGTCCAGCGTCCTCAGGCCGCCGCGGGTCGGGTCCTCCAGGCGGAAGGTGCCGTTGGCGTTCTGGGTCGTGCCGAGAGCGACCTGCCCGCTGTAGATGGTCTGGTCGTTGGCCTGGGGGCCCGGCGCAGGCCCGGGGTTCGGCGTCGGCGTGGGCGCGGGCGCCGGCGCGTTCTTCACGCCGGTGAGGAACAGGTAGAAGTTGTTGAGCGACCCCTGGTCTTGCCCCGCCGCGTCCGTCACGTTGAGCGTCCAGGTGCCCTTGGCGTTCTCGCCCTTGAAGGCCGAGGAGAGGTCGAACTCGCCGATGAGGTTGTCCGCGGCCCCGCCCTGCCGATTGCTGATGGTCGCGGTCTTTCCGCTCGGGCTGGTGAGGGACACCACCAGGTCGCCCCGCCAGGTGTGGTTGATGTTCAACCCCAGCGTGAGCTTGTCCAGCGGCATGTCCGTGCCCACGTCCAGCTTGGCGGTGGTGGTCTGGAAGTCGCGGATGGGGCGGACGGTGGTGGTGCCAACGCCGACCGTGATGGGCTCCGCGGCCGCCGCCGGGGGCGCGCCCGCCGCCGCTCCCTGCTCCGCCTTCGGCCCGGGGAAGCCGGAGATCTTGTTGAAGCTGTCCAGCACCCTCCCGCTGCCGGCGTCCACGAAGTAGCTCATCCGCGACGGCTCGGCCGCGGTGGTCGTGTTGCCCAGCTCCACCTGGTACGCCTTGTGGTACTGGCCCGCCTCGTCCGCCTTGATCACCAACTGCGCGGTCGGGGGCCGGTCGGCAGGGGTGCCGAACTGCTGCTGCGCGATCTGGATCGCCTGCTGCGCGGAGATCTGCGGCGGGGCGGAGGCGCTCGCGGGGATGGGGGTGAGCTTGTCCTGGCCGGTGAGGCCCGTGAGCCCGCCGTTGGCCCCGAAGTGGGCGACCACCTGCTGGCCGTAGACGGGCAGCCCCTGGAACGTGCGGTCCATCCGGACGTGCGTCATGCCCAGTTGGTCGCGCTCCACCGAGTGCGGGGTGAAGGTCGCCGGCGCGCCTTGGGCGGCGGTGACGTTCCGGCCCAGCGCCTGGTACGTGGCGTTGACGGCCGACTGGCCCGCCGGGCTGTTCAGGGCCACCGGGCCCGGCAGCGCGGCCGGTGCAGGCGCCGGAGCGGGTGCTCCCGGTGGACGCGCCTGGCCCAGGTCGAAGGCCGAGCCGGGCCGCTGCGCGGGAGCGCCGGGGGGCTGGCCGTACAGGGAGGACTGAGGCTGCGCCGTCTGGGGTTGCCCTGCGGCCGGATCCGGCCGTTGAAACAGGGGAAACCCGTTGGGAAAGCGGATCATGGGGGGCCTTCTTTCCGCCTACGACACCTACTACCAGCTCTCGAATTATCGAAAATCGAGGCAGGTAGGTTGCCTAGAACCGGTAGCGCACCCCGGCCGTGAAGGCCGTGTACTGCTCCATGACCCATGAGCCGGCCGGCGCACGCGTTCCAGGTCCGCGGAACGTATCGACAAACAGCTGCTGCTCCACCGAGGCGGTCCACCCGAACCCGGCGCCGCCGCCGCCCTCGCCGAACGCCCCCGAGAGCCCAGCCGAGCCGAAGAACCCGTCCGAGCTGACGCCGTCGCCGAAGCGCTGGCGTTCGGCGGCGCTGGGGTTGGTGCCCATGGCGTAGCGAAGGGTGATCTCCAGCCGCAGCAGGGATCCCCAGAGGGCCAGCCCCGCGTCCAGTCCCATCGCCGGCCCGATGCCTCGCCGGAGCGCCAGGCCCTCCACGGTGTCGGGGACGGCGAAGCGGCGCGACCCGGCGCCGACTCGAGCACCCAGCCACGGCTGGAACCCCAGCACCTGGATCTGCTGGCGGTACAGCGCCTCCAGGGACCACGCCTGGTCGATGGCCAGCGCGAGCGCCGCGTCGTCGCCCACGTACGTGGCACCCCAGGTGTAGCGGCCCTCGAAGCCCAGGCCGCGCCACTCCATTGCCTCCACGTGCGCGAACGGGAAGAGGGTCGCTCGTGCCGTCCCGCCCAGGTACGGCAGGCTGGTGGTGTAGACGAGGTTGGCGTCCTTCCCGCACCACGGCTGCAGCGGCGCGGCGCAGAACGACGCCCCACGCGCCAGAACGGACCCGCCCAGCGATACCTCCGCCAGCGGCCACGCTTCGCGGGAGGGCGGGGGGGGAGGCGGCATGGGCACGGGCGCGGAAGTTGGAACCGGAGTCGTGGCTATCACCGGGGCCGGACCTCCCGCCGCAGTCGGCGCCGGAGCCTTGGTCGGAGCCACCGCGGGAGTCGTCGAAGTCGTCACCGGAACCGCCGCGGGAACCGTCGTCGAAGTCGCCGCGGGAGTCGGCGGAGCCATCCCGGGAGCCGTCGTCGGAGTCGCCGCGGGAGTCGGCGGAGTCATCCCGGGAGCCGTCGCCGGAGTCGCTGCGGGAGTCGGCGAAGCGGGGGCCGCCGGAGTCTTCGCGGGAGCCTTCACCCGTTTCTTCGCCGGAGCCGCCGCCAGCATCGCCGTCGAGACCGTTGAGACCGTCGCCGGCGACGCCGCGACCAGCGCGAGCAGGAGGAGCGCCCCCACCATCAGAACCCCAGCGGGAGCCGGAAGGCGGTCCCGTTCTGCGTGCCGGTGCGGAAGCTGGTGAACGCGCCCAGGATGATCTCCGGCCCGGTGGCGCCCGGCCGGATCAACCCGAGCGCCGAGCCGAAGTTCGACCGCTCGCGCGGGTCGCCGACGATGCGGAGGTACTCCACCGGCGCGGTGGCCGAGCCGCCGCCCAGCAGCACCAGCACTGCCCCGGCGCCGTCCGAGGTGAAGGACGCGCCGGGTGCCCCGACGATCAGCTCCGGCTTGCCGTCCCCGGTGAGGTCGATGTTGCCGGCCAGCGCGCGCCCCAGCCCCGTGATGCGGGTGGGGAACGTCAGCGGGGTGGGCTCCAGCCCGCCGCCGTACGCCGGCAGCAGCAGCTCTCCGGAGGCCGGGCGCCGGGCGGCGATGGCGGCCACGTCGTAGAGGAGGATGGCGTCCTGCGCGGTGCCGCCCACGATGAAGGAACTGGCGCTCGCGGCCACCAGGTCCCGCCCGTCCGAGAGGAAGCGCCCGGCCCGCGCGAACGTCACGCCCAGTCCCAGCCCGGCCAGCCCCAGCTCCCGGTCCGCCAGGCGGATCCACGCCGGCTGGGTGTGCCCGGCGCAGTGCGCGCCCGTGGCGTCGAACCCGAAGACGAAGGAGAACGAGGTCTGGAGGAAGGGGCTCGTCCGCACCGCGAGGTCGTCGCACCCGTCCCCGTCCAGGTCCCCCAGCGGCGTGACGGAGCCGGTCCCGGTGGCGGCGCCCGTGTTGCTGAGGAAGGTGGCGGTCCAGGCGGAGTCGCACGCCATGGTGAGCCTGGCGGTGGGCGACGGATCCGTGGGCGGCCGCCCCAGGAAGATCTCCATCCCGGTGTTGCGCGTGGCCGCGATGTCCTGCGTCCCGTCGCCGTTGAAGTCGAACCCACCGGTCACCGAGCGGCCGATCTGGCTGCGCGTGCAGTTGCTCCCCGTGCAGCCGCTGATGGCCGGCACCGCCCACAGCCGGTACGCCGGGCGCCACGACCCGTCCGCCATCCCGAGCATCACCTGCACGCCGCCGGTGGTGCTCGCGGAGGTCCCCGGCAGGCACGCGGCCACCTCGGCCGTGTAGTGCGGCGTGATGTCCGTGGCCCGGCTGTTGGTGCCGGGGATCTGCAGGTTGGGCGAGCCGATCACCATGTCCTGCATGCCGTCGCCGTTGAAGTCGGTGAACGCCACCTCCACGCCCATCTCGCGGCCGCCGCTGATCACGGGGGACGCGGCGCCGGTGGTGATGATGCCGGGCGAGGTGAAGCCGCCCGCCGCCGCCAGGTTGAATGTCCAGGCGCGCCCGGCCCTCAAGTCGTTTCCGTCGTTCAGGTTGCCCGGCCCCGGCCACCCCGGCGAACCCACCAGCGCCGTCGGCGCCCCGGTGCCGCTCCGGCCGCCCGCCAGCGCGATGCCGAACTGTTCGTCCGCGGGGCGCGCCGCGAAGTACGAGGACTGCCGCGTCCAGCCGCTGAAGTCCGAGCCGCCGGGCCGGAGCCGCTCGGCGCTGCCGTTGAACGTCGCCATTCCCGGCGGGCTGGTGCGCGACGCGACTGCCACCATCCCGCCCTCGAACACCCCCAGCCCCGCGCCCAGGGATTGCGCGGCGGCGCTCCCGGCCAGCGTCGCCAGCGGCTTGTTGAAGAGCGAGCCCGGCCCCACGCCGGTGAGCGGGAAGGCGTAGATCCGCCCCTGGAGCCGGGAGGCGCCGCTGTTGGGGGCCTGCGGCGCGCCCACCAGGAGCTCCGCCCCCGGCGCGCCATCCACGTCCGCCACTCCCCACGAGCGCCCGGCGAAGCTCAGCGTGTCGCTGGAGTTGTAGCGCGCGTAGGCGTCGTCGCGGGTGAGCTGCGGCGGCGGGTCGGCCGGCGCCTCCGCCGCGGCGGACAGGCTGGTCAGGTCCCAGACGGCCACGCCCCCCGAGAAGGCGGTGGCCGCGTTGCCGCCGGCGTCGCGCAGGTCCGGGGAGCTCATCAGCTCGCCCGTGCCCACCAGCAGCGGCGGGTGCCCGTCCCCGCGCGGGATGAAGCCCAGCGCGCGCCAGGCGCCCGCGAACAGGTCGCCGGGGACGGTCGTCGCGATGACCATGTCGGGCTTGTCCTGGTAGGGATTGCCCGTGACGGACAGCGGGCGCCCGAGGAACACCTCGATGCCGAACTGGCTCCCGTTCACCCGCCCGCCGTCGATGACCGCCGAGGTGATGGTCCCCAGCGCCGCCACGTCGAGCCGCCCGTCGTCGTTGAAGTCCGCCACCGACAGCGCGCTGCCGAAGTGCAGGTTGGGGTTGGCCGCCAGCGTCCCGCCGTCGTTCCGTTGGTCCCAGCCGGAGAGCCGCACCTGCGCCGCGGTGGGCAGGCCCTTCTGCGGCTGGTTCAAGAAGACGTCGAGCACCCCGCGCTGGTTGGCCGCCACCGCCAGGTCCGCGTTGGGCGACCCCACCACCAGGTCGGTCATCCCGTCCCCGTCCACGTCCGCCGCCGCCACCGCGCTGCCGAAGCGCCCGCGCCCGCCGAGGCCGGTGAGCCCGGGGCGGATGAGCTGGGGGCCCAGGGGGGTGAAGCGGTAGAGGTAGACCGCGCCGGAGTCTGCCACCGTGATGTCCGCCCCCGGCGCGCCCACCGCCAGGTCCACCTTCCGGTCCCCATCGAAGTCACCCACCGCCAGCGCCGCGCCCAGCGACGCGGTGATGGTGGTGCCGACGATGCGCCACTCGGGGACCTCCGCCAGCCCGCCCGGCGTGTCCTTGAAGATGAACACCGCCCCGCCCTGCGACGCCCCGAGGTCGCTCTCCGGCACGCCGATGGCGATCTCCTGGGCGCCGTCCCCGTCGAAGTCCCCCGCCACCACGACGCTGAAGTCGGTGAGGCGGCCATGTGGGACGCTGGTCCGGATCAACTCGTCCAGCACGCGCACCCGGGCGGTGGCGGTGCGGTTCAGGAACGGGTCGGTGGCGGTGAGCTGGGCCACGCCCGTCACCCCGTCCGCGAACGACAGCGTGTCGCCCTGGAGCGTCCCCGGCCCGGAGGTGTGCGACCAGGTGACGCGGTCCGAACCGTCTTCGGCCTGCAGCGACACCCAGCCACCGGAGGGCGCGGCCAGCAGCGGGGGGGCGGCGCGGAAGGTGGCGCCCGGCTTCACCTGCACCGTGGCGTAGAGCGAGCGCTGCGAGCCCGTGTCCAGCAGCCGCACCACGTCCGTCCCCGCGTCCCCGCCCGCGGTGTACCGGCCGGCGGGGGTGAGCGAGGCGCCGGTGGCGTTCACCTCCATCCCGAAGAGCCCCGCGTCGAACAGGCCCTGGGGCTGGAAGGTGAACGCGAAGCGCGGCGCCACCACGATTTCGGAGGGCGCCAGGTCGTACGCGGGGAGGACGGTCACCGGCGTCTCCGTGCGCACGTGGCATTGCCGGTCCACGACCCAGATCACGTCGGTGCCGGCGTCGGTCCCCGCGCGGTAGCGCGACCCCGCCACCTCGCCGCCGGAGGTCGGGGGCGCGCCCGCGTCCTCGCCGTCCATGCCGAACTGGAGGTGCTCCGGTCCGGTGCCGCCGGACGCCGAGAGGTTGAAGCTGTCCTCCACGTGCACCACCGTCTGAGGCACCGCCAGCGCCAGGGCCGGCGCGTTGGCGCAGGGGTCCAGCTCGGTGGGGGCGTGCACGCCGCCGCGGCACCCCCAGAGCAGCAGGAGGCCGGCGGAGGCCGCCAGCGCGCGCTTCACGGCGCCGCCCCCGTCTGGGCCCAGCGGATGATCTTCGTCCTCGCCAGCGGGTCCAGCGGCCCGTCCGCGGGCATCCGCCGGTCGGACACCGCCTGGGCGATCCGCGCCGCGTCGTCCTGCCACAGCGCGTAGGTGGAGAGGTCGTGCCCGGGGCCGGCTTCGTGGCAGCGCGCGCAGCGCTCCTGGTGGATGGGGTAGATGTCCGCCGCCCAGGAGAGCGGCGCGTTGTCGTAGGGCGCGTACTCGAACGGCACCTCGCGCGTGGCCTGCGTCCCGTCCGAGTACTGCGCCGTCGCCCGCAGGGTGTGGAACCCGGAGGTCAGGCCCAGCAGCGAGTACGGCATCACCGACCCCTCCGCCGACTCGCCGCCCAGCGCGAAGGCGCCCGGCCCGGCCGTCACCTGTTCGCTCTCCAGCGTGTACGTCACCGAGGTGGCGCCGGCGCCGGGCGGGATGAGCGCCCGCACGGTGAGCTCGCTCACCGTCAGCACCGCGCTCTCGTCCAGTCCCACCAGCCGCGGGACGCGGTCCCGTCCCACCGACCGCAGGGTCCCGCCGATGCTGATCCACGCGCCGCCCGCGGCGTCGGCGGCCAGCAACCGGAGCCCGGTGGTCCCGCTCGCGATCTCCCAGGCATCCTGGTCGGCGTCGTAGCGCCAGAGCTTGCCGCCCGCGCTCACCCACGCCACCCGCCCGCGCGCCGCCAGCCCCTCCACCTTGGCGCCCATCCCCACCGAGCGCCAGCCGCTGGAGGAGAGGCGGAACAGGCCGGACGGGGAGAGCGCCCACAGCTCGCCCTTGCTTCGTTCGCCGGAGCTCAGCGCGGCCAGCGCCAGGGCGTTCTTCCCGTCCCCGCTGGAGAGCGTGGCCTCCCGCACCACCAGCGCCGACGAGGCGTTGGTCTCCACCACGTGCAGGCCGGCGGCGTCCGAGTACCAGATGCCCTCCGACCCGTCCTCGGCCGGGGCGGCGGCCAGCGCGGTGATGCCGGCCACGGACTGCCCGCCAACCTTCAGCTCGGAGAGGGTGCCGCCGTTGACCTGGAACAGGCCCGCCTGGGAGGCGATCCACGCCGTCCCGTCGCCCGGGTCGGCGGCGCCGGTGATGGCCGCCGGATCCAGCGCGGTGGCCCAGCCGGGGTCGATGACCCAGCCCTCCTGCGCCACGAACACGCCGCCCTCCGCGGCCACCAGCGCGTTGTGCGGCCCCATGGAGAACACCGCCCGCGCTTCGCCCACCGGCCCCGGATTGCCCGGGTGCGCCTCCAGGGACCCGGCCATGCCGTCCGCCTTCACCCGGACCAGCGCGCCGGCGGAGGTGATCAGGATGGCGTCGCCGCGCTCATCGGCGAAGCCGGCCGCGTCCTTCACCGCGAACGACGTGGTCACCGCCGCCGGCTCGAACGGGGACGCGGGAGGACCGCATCCCCATCCCCAGAGCAACGCCGCCGCGGTGAAGGCGCCCAGCGCCCTGGTCATGCCAGGGCCGCCGGGATGGGCCCCATCCGGATGTTCGCGAACGAGAGGCCCGCGGACGCGAGCACGGTGGCGACGATGTTGTCCGGGAAGATGTTCAGCCCGGTGAGCACCGACGTCTGGCCGGTGGCGAAGTCGATCCGGCCCGGCGCCATGTCGATGTCACCGGACGCGCCGATCACCATGTTGTGCTTCACCCCCGCGCCCGCCAGCAGGCAGGACCCGGTGATGTGGTGGTCGCGGCCGCCCGCGGTGTTGATCAGCGGAGTGCGGGCGAACTCGGAGAACACCAGGACGGTGGTGTGGTCGATGAACGTCCCGCCCGCCGGGTGCTGCGAGCTCCGCAGGTCGGTGAGCAGGTCGGCCAGCGCCCGGAACCCGGTGCGGAGGTTGGTGGCGTGGTTGAGCTGCGTCCCGAAGTGCGTGTCCAGGCCGCCCTGGAGCGTGATGCTCACGCACTGGCTGATGCCCTGCTTGATGGCGGTGGCCGCCAGCGCCGCGCGCCCGCCCGCGGAGTCGTACGGCCCGCTGCCCGGCAAGCCGTACTGCGCGCGCACCGCCGCGTTCTCCGGCCGCTCGAAGCGGAAGATGTTGTCCAGCCGGCTCTGGAGCGCGCTCTTCACCTGCTGCTCGGACTGCACGTAGGAGCTGACCAGCCCGCGCGAGTCGTACAGCTGCGACTCGCAGGTGACCGGCTGGCCGCGGAAGTCCAGCAGGTCCTTCTCGATGGTCGCGTCCAGCGCGATGGGGCTGGGCGCCAGCGTCAGCAGCAGGTCGCGCGAGTTGGAGACATTGAGCGCGTTGGCGCTGCCCGGGTACTTCTCGTTGTAGGACTCGATGGAGTAGGCGAGCGACGGGATGGGCACCGCCGGCAGCATCTGGCCCACGATCTCCGTGGCCACGGACGAGCCGCGCGGCGCGCTCCCCACCGGTGGCTTGCCGGTGAGGAAGTACCGGTAGCCCACCTCATGGGCCACGGTCGTCATGTTGATCCCGCGCACCACGCACATCTGGTCGTAGTGGTTCGCCAGCCGGTCGACCGCTGGGCCGAAGGCGATGTTGGATCCGGCCGGCACCACCGGCATGGTGGGGAACGTCGCGTCGTTGATGCGGTCGTACCCCGGCATGATGTGCGTCTCGGCCACCCGGTCCGCGGTGAACACCGTCGGGTCCTTGGGGTCGAACGCCAGCAGCTGGTCCCAGCCGCCCTGGAAGTACACGAAGATGAAGTTGCGGCCGGCGGCGGTCAGCCCCGCCGTCTGCGCGAAGGCGCGGAAGGGCATCACGCCCAGCAGCGTGGAGCCGGCGAAGCCCGCCGCGGCCTTGATGAACGAGCGGCGGCTGAACCCGCCGCACTCACACTCCGGAGTCGCCTTGGATCGCTTCACGGGAGGCTCCTAGTAGCTCATGAACCGCGGGTCGGTGATCAGCGCGATGCAGAGGGCCGCGAACGCCTGGTCTCGCCTGTTGATGGTCTGTGCCCGCGGCGCCAGCTTGGTGCTGAACAGGGTGGCCCAGGCGTCCAGCTCGGTGCCCTGGAGCGGTTCGCCCCAGAAGCGCAGCGAGAGGTAGGTCAGGTTCTGCTTCACCTGCGCCGGGGTGAGGTTGTTGAGGTTGGTGATGTTGTCCGGCAGGTCGTGCGCCAGGACGCGGTTGGCGGCGCTGGCGGCCGCGATGTCCGCCTGCGCCTGGGCCACGCACACCTCGCGCGCCCCGTCCTCCAGGAACTTGGCGAAGACCAGGTTCGGGTCCGTGGCCTCCGTCACCGTCATTGCGAAGTCCGGCTTGCCCAGCGTCGCCGCCACCGAGTCGATGCCGGTCCAGCGCCGGCCCACCGCGGTGGTGATCGACGCGTCGAGCTGCGCCACGGTCAGGCGCCGCGGGGCCCGGCCCACGTGCCCGCCCTGCAGGTCGGGGTCCACCAGCGGCGTCAGCGGCGGGTGCCCCGGCGCGAGCTGCTCCAGGGTGGTCTCCTGCTCCTTCACCTTCGAGCACGCGGCGGCGGCGGCCATCAGCGCCAGCGCGGGTGCGACCTTCCAGAGCGCGCGCATCAGTCGATCCTCCGGTACAGGTCCGAGGTCACCACCCACTCGATCAACGACTTGAGGTTCCCGCCGTTGGCGACGAAGGTGGAGACCATCTTGTCCAGGTAGGCGGTCTCCTCGGCCTGCGTCATCGGCCGGCCCAGGAACTCCTTCCAGATCCGCCGCGCCGTGCACTTCTCGAGGTCCCCGGTGGCCATCATCTTGTCCACCAGCGCCTGCGGCCCGCTGGCGATGTTGTCCTCCTCCAGCCCGGTCCGGTACAGGTAGGTCTTGAGCAGGCCCAGGCTGTTGGCGCCGTCGCCGTCGAAGGCCTGCATCACGTAGTTGGCGCAGGTGCCGCCGCAGAAGGTGTCGCCGTTGATGGCGCAGTCGCGGCAGCGCAGGTCCACCCGCGGGAAGAGGTTGGGGTCCAGGTAGGTGGCGCCGCGCTCGCCGAAGCGGCCCCAGTGGGAGGCGAGCGGTTCGATGCTGGCGTGGCAGTAGCTGCACCCGCACCGCTGGGCCAGGTTGTTCTCCCGGTTGCAGGTGTCGTCCGGCGCCGGCATGGTGGCGTTGGGCGGCGGCGCGAAGTGCGAGCACAGCATCGCGTCGTAGAAGGCGGCGATGCGCGAGCGCCAGGTGGCGAACCGGTAGAGGTACTCGCCGGAGGTGAGCACCCCGGAGTGCCAGTCGTCCCGCGCGTACTCCACCCAGGTGGCGGTCGAATTGAACGGCACGTCCGGCACCTGCGACGGGTCCGACGTGGGCGAGGAGACCGTCCACACCCCGGTGCCCTGGTTCTGCCGGTAGAACTGCGCCAGCGTCCCGTTCACGAAGCTGCGGCGGGTGGTGAGGATGCTGAAGTACGGCTCGTCGCGCCGGAGCACCGAGTCGGCGATCAGCTCGGGCTCCTGGTTGAAGGCGGCGACGCGCGCGTTGTGCACCACCGCGCCCACGCTTTCGCACCGCCGCGCGCCCGCGCCGCAGCCGCAAGAGCGGTCTCCCACGAAGCGGCCCGTCTCGCACGTCTCCAGCGTCCCCGGGTTCACCGGCCGGTTCTGCGCCTCGATGGCGCACATCTGGACGGTGGCCCGCGTGCTGCCGGCGGCCTCGTAGTAGGGGACGGGCACCGTCTCCCAGCCCTCGCGCTGGATGCAGCCCCGCTGCGGCGTGTAGCTGCCGGTCAGGTTGAACCGGAGCGACAGCGCCAGCGTGCACCGGTCCATCCGCTTGGTGGTGGGGGTGACCGGATCCACCATCGCCACCACGCGCCCGTTCGCGTCCAGCTCCTCGGTGAGGAGCGTCTCCATGCCGGGCTTGGTGTTGTCCAGGACGCACTGGAACGGCGTGAGCACGTTGGACGCGCTCCGCCGCATGTCGCAGTAATAGAGGTACTTGTCCGCGATGAGGCCGGCGGTGACCGCGGCGGCGCAGTCGGCGGCGGCCAGCGGCGTGCAGACGTAGTTGGTGGTGTCGTAGTCGTAGCTCACCGGCAGCGGGACGCCGTTGGCGTCGTAGCACTGCTTGGTGGCCGGCTCGCCATGCGTGTCCTCGCGCACGGCGTTGCACTGCGACTGCTGGATGTTCTGGTTGCAGCTGTTGTTGCGCCCGCCGCGGAGCGCCGCGGCCCCATTCCCGCGGGTCGCCATCGGGTTGCCCGGGTCGCCGGGGGTCCCCGTCGCCAGCGTCCCCTGCAGGCGCGTGTCGCCCTGGTTGTAGACGGACGCCGCCACGTTCGATTTGAACAGGGCGCGGTGGTACAGCCGCATCCGGCTGTAGAACTCATCCGTTGCCATCAGCGCCCGGACATCATCCGCCGTGATCGAGCCCTTGGCCTGCGCGGCCTGGTACTCGGCGACCGTGGGTGGTCGGTTCAGGAGGTCCAGGTAGATCTGGCGCAGTTGCCGCGCCACCGGGACCGTCTTCACGCTGCTCGTGCAGGTAGTCTGGGTCTGTGCACCCGCCGCGGTGGCGGCAAGCATCAGCACCCAGACGACCCGACTCCATCGCGTCTGGCTCATGTTTCCCCCGGGCCGAGCCGGCATCACTCGCACACTGCCCCCGGGGCCACAAGGGTGGAATCCCCCAACCCCACCGGTGGATCCCCTACCTGCACCCCCGAGCGGCGAGATATGCGGCATCGTGGCAGACCGCGCACCCGCGGTCGTTGATCGACGCATAGCGACGACACGCCGCGGCGAACCCCGGCGGGTGCGGGTTGGCGGCGCGCCCGTTGATGCCCCGGTGCTCGAGCTGCGAGTGGCACTTCAGGCACGTCTCCTCGCGGTGGCAGCCCATGCAGGAGCGGATGTCGCGCGCCGCCTGGAAGGCGTGGTGCTGGCCGCTCATCGGCACGCGGTCGCCGTTGGAGAGGCCCGTCCAGGCCAGCAGGTCGCCGTGCACGCTGTGGTTCGGCGCGCGGGGGACGCCGGGGGCCTCGTTCGAGACGCCGCTCCGCTGGTGGCAGGCGATGCAGAAGGACTGCGCGCGGTGGCAGCTCTCGCAGCGGAGCATCTGGTTGTGGACCTGGAGGCCGTGCAGCGAGATCCAGTCGTTGGGGTGCACGGCGAGCGGCTTCTGGATCCCGTCGTGGCACTTCTGGCAGTCGCGGTCGGCGTGGCAGGCCAGGCAGGTGGCGCGCGCGGTGGACCCCAGCGCCTGGTGGTTGAATTCGAAGCGCGGCCCGTGGTCGGCGCCGAAGGGGTTGCCCGTCGACGGGCGGAGCGCGCCCTGGGTGAAGGTGAGCTGGAGGCGGCCGGAGGGCTCGCGCAGGTGACAGGTGGTGCAGGCGGAGGGCGCCGCCGCCCCGTCGTGGCAGCGGAGGCAGGTGGCCATCTTCGGGAGCTGCTGCACCGTGGCCAGCTGCGCGTTCTCCACGCCCTCGTGGCAGGTGGTGCAGGCGATCTTCCGGGAGACGTGGACCTGGTGATCGAAGATCAGGTTCGCGGTCGGGAAGGCGATCCGTTCCGGCGCGGCGCGCGCGGTGGCGTCGAAGCCCGGGTGGCAGGTGGCGCACTTGTCCTTCTTGAGGTCGTGGCACGGCTCGCACTCGGGGTGCGCGGGCAGGTTCCAGTCCGAGGCGCGGGTGCTCTTTCGCGCCTTGTCGTGGCAGGTGAGGCAATCCGCGCCGCCCTTGATGTGCTCGGCGTGGTCGAAGCGCACCGGGAGGGACTGGGGCGGGAAGATGATGGGCGAACGCTCGCCGGGAGACGCGGCGGCGGCCAGCGCGAGCAGCGGCCCGAGCAGCGCGCTCATCGCCGCACCCCGCCGCCCAGGTCGAACTGGGCAAAGGCGCGCGTGTCCGAACGGTCCAGCGCGCTCACGTTCTGCTCCAGCACCAGCGACAGCCGCGCCACCTTCGACAGCGCCCAGGCGCCGCGGACCTGGGCTCCGAAGAACTTGCCCTGGAGCAAAGGCTGCAGGCCGTCGCGCACGTCCGCGTAGGAGAGCCGCGCCTCCAGCGCGTACGGGCGCGACGGCGGCCGCCAGCTCCCGTGCAGGTCCAGCCACCCGGAGTTGCCCGTGCCCCCGCGGCGGAAGGTGAAGTCCGCCGCTACGTCGAACGCGCCCAGCGTGACCGCGCCGCCCACCGCCCCGCCGGCCGTGGTGCCCGACGGCGCCGGCGAGGAGAGCGGGAGCGTGGCGAGGTCCAACTCCGGGTTGATCACCTGGGTCAGCCGCGCCACGTCGCCGCGCGCGTAGGCGCGGAACGGGCCGGGCGGGAGCCACTCCGCGCGCAGGCTGGCCTCATCGCGCGGCGACCGGGTGAACCAGTACCAGATGGAGTCCAGCGTGAGGATGGGCGAGTAGCGGTCCACCTCCGCCGTGGCGCCGAAGACGGCGCCGTCGTAGCGCGCCTGCACGCGGAGGTTGGCCAGCGTCCGGAGCACCAGATCGATGTCCGCGGAGGCCGAGGCGGACAGGCCCAGGTCGCGCCGCTGCCACAGCACCTCCGCCGCGGCGCGCTCCAGCGCCACCTGCCCGTCGATGGTGGAGCGGCGGTACTCGACCGCGGCGTCGAACCCGGCCAGCTCCTCCACGAAGAGGCGCGCGCCGTAGGTGGGCTGCAGGTCACCGAAGTCCGTGGGCGGCACCTGGCCCGGCACCCGCAGGCCCACCGCGCGCGTGCCGTCCAGCTGTTCGGTCGGGGACCCCAGGAAGCTGGACCCCTTCACCCACAGGCCGCCGTACGCCTCCAGCCCCACGTGCCACGGCGTGCGGTAGCGCAGGCGGACGCCGTCCAACGCGAACCCGTCGAACGCCTCCCAGCGCACCTGGCGCCCGGCGCGCGCCTCGAACCCGCCGATCCGGAAGGAGGCGTTGGCGTAGAGCAGGTCGGCGCCGCGGGCGCGCACGCCGTCCAGGGTGGTCTCCGCGGCGCTGACGCCGAAGTCGTCGAACACCCGGACGTTCGCCTCGAAGCCCAGGTCCTGCCCGGTGATCAGCTCGTAGCCCTCCAGCCAGAGCGACTCCACCATCCGCCGGCGATCCAGCACCACCGGGTGGAGCAGGTCGTCCGACTGCAGGGTGCGCAGGTGGTAGACCTGGATCTGGGTGGAGGATTCGACGCGGAAGGCCTGCGCCCACGCCGCGGCTGGGGAACACAGCGAGAGTGCGGCGGCGAGCGCGATCCCCCTGGCCATGGGCCAATGCAGTGTCGGCGACCCGACGCCCGTTTCCAAGGGTGGAAACACCCCATCGCACATCGGCGCAGGAAACTTTCCCGGGGACTCTGCGATCATTGCCGGAACGCCGTCCCCCCAGCACTCCTATGGCCTCGAACGTCGGAACCAACGTCGGAACCCCGCGCGGCAATGCCGCAACGCAGCAACCATCCACCCAGCAGGCCCAGAAGAAGGACGCGCCGGCCGCGCCCGCCTCGGCGCCTCGCTCCGACGAGTACGGGGTGAAGCGCGCCCGCGGCTCCGGCGGGGAGACCATCGGCGCCACGCCGCGCTCGGGGGCCTCGGCGGTGGCGTCGAAGCCGCCGGAGAAGGCGGCCGCCGACTACGACTTCGTGGTGGTGGGGTCCGGGCCGGGCGGCGCGCCGCTCGCCGCGCGCGTGGCCGAGGCCGGGTACAAGGTGCTGGTGCTGGAGGCGGGCGGGGCGGCGCCGTCCGCCACCTCGGGGCCGCTGGGGCTGCACGCCGCGGCGTCCGAGGACAAGGACCTCCTGGTGGACGGCAAGGGGTACTTCATCCGCCACCACGACAAGCTCGAGGACGACAAGCTCGACCCCAAGTTCGTGGCGAAAGAGGGCGGCATCTTCGTCCCGCGCGGGCAGGGCATTGGCGGCAGCACCCTGATGAACGCCGGCATCTTCGTCCGGCCGGACGACGTGGACTGGAACAACATCGCCAAGCTGACCGGCGACCCCAGCTGGAAGAGCGACAACATGCTCAAGTTCTTCCAGAAGGTGGAGAACGCCGAGTACCGGCCCGTGCTCAAGCTCCTGCACGAGGTGGGCAAGGCGACCAACCTGGACTTCCTCCAGAACATCGGCGGGCACGGCTTCGACGGCTGGCTGGAGGTGAACCGCCCGCTCGACGGCCAGCAGCTGAAGACCCTGAAGGAGAACCCGCAGCTGGGGCGGATCATCAAGGAGACGCTCAAGTACAACTTCACCAGCGTCGGCTCGGCCGCGGACAAGGTGAAGTCGCTGGCAGGCCTGTTCGACCCCAACCACAACTGGGGCAACAACACCGAGGGCTTCGTCCAGACGCCGCTCACCGTCACCAGCGACGGGCGGCGCAACGGCCCACGCGAGCGGCTCCTCGACGTCCAGGCCCGCTTCCCGGACCGGCTCCACATCGAGACCGGCGCCAGGGTCGAGAACGTCATCCTCAACGACAAGAACGAGGCCACCGCGGTCCGCTACAAGACGGCCGACGGGAAGGAGCACGTGGTGCCCTTCAAGCGCGAGGCGGTGATCTCCGCCGGCGCGTTCGAGACCCCGCCGTTGCTGATGCGCTCCGGCATCGGTCCCCAGAAGGAGCTGGACAAGCTGGCGAAGCTGGGCGTGGAGCCCAAGGTGGTGCTGGACGGCGTCGGCCAGCACCTCAAGGGGCGCTACGAGGTGGGCGTGGTCACCCGGCTCAAGGAGCCGCTCAAGGTGCTCACCGATACCCAGTTCAACGCGGACCCCAACAACCCGGCCTACAAGAAGTGGCAGGAGACGGGGAAGGGCAACTTCTCGGCGAACGGCATCGTGGCCGCCTTCCGCGTGAAGTCCGACCCCAGCAAGACGGAGCCGGACCTCTACGTCTTCGGCGTGCCGGGGAACTTCCAGGGCTACGTGCCGGGGTACTCCCAGAAGGCAGTGGAGGACCCCAACCTGGTCACCTGGGTGATCCTGGACGAGAACAAGGGCGACGAGACGGGCGAGGTCGCGCTCGATCCGAACGACCCCATGGGCCGCCCGAAGGTGAACCAGAAGTTCCACCAGGACGAGCGCCCCGGCGACAGCAAGGCGCTGGTGAACGGGATCAAGATCGTCCGCGACCTGGTGAGCCGGTACGGGGACATGGTCGACGGCGAGGTGTGGCCCGGCCCGGACGCGAAGACGGACGAGCAGCTGGCCAAGGCGGTGGAGTCGAACAGCTGGGACCACCACCCCAACGGCACCGCGCAGATGGGCGCCGACGACGACCCGGGGGCGGTGGTCAACAGCAAGTTCCAGGTGCGGGGCGTGAAGGGCCTGCGGGTCTCCGACGCGTCGGTGTTCCCGCAGAACATGGGCAGCTTCATCCAGAGCGCCATCGACACCATCTCCGAGAAGGCCGCCTCCGACCTGATCGACACCGCGCAGAAGGAGGACGCCGCGGGCGGCTTCTTCAGCGCGCAGAGCAAGAACCTCAAGCAGGAGATCTCCGGTTCCAACACCCTGGCGGACAACCTGTTCATCGCCATGCACGACACCCGGAAGGTCGGGACGGACGGGGTGATGACGGAGGCCGCGCTCCACGAGTTGCTGGACGTGACCGGCAAGCGCGGCTTCTCCGCGCAGGAGCTGACCGACGCGCGGTCGATCACCGAGGCGCTGGACGCGCGGAAGGACCCCAACGCCCGGGTGGTGGAGAAGCTGGCCGCCAGCATCCAGCACGGGCGCGCCGACCAGGGCTTCCTGATGGACGCGGCGGCGCGGCTGGACGACGTGAAGCGCAAGAGCCAGCTCCCCAGCCTCACCTGGGCGGACAAGCCGCCCGCGAAGGAGGACCTGGCCCGCTGGAAGGGCGAGATCGGCGACTTGCAGCAGACGCTGCTCACCCGCTCCGGCACGCTGAACGAGACGTCGCGCGCCTTCCACCAGAAGCAGCTCTTCGGCGGGCAGGTGGACGTCACCGTCCGCGATGACGTGCCGTCCTTCCTCCGCTTCGGGCCCTTCGCCGAGCCGGGCGCCAAGCTCCAGGGGGCCGTGCGTTTCTCCAACGGCCAGGGGTGCCCGTTCAAGGACTCCGCGCCCGACGTGCGCGGGGCGGCGCTCAAGATGTTCGACAAGAGCGGCAACCCCTGGGACGTGCTGATGACGAACCAGGACCACTCGCACGCGCGCGACGCTGAGCAGTTCATGAAGTTCGCCAAGGTGTCCGGCGTGATGCAGACCGACGGGCAGCTCGCGGGCGCGGCGCTGGTGAAGGACGAGGTGCTGGCCAAGCACTTCGACCCGGTGGAGGCGGCGCGGATCGGCGCGCAACTGGCGCACGACACCGCGCTGCACCAGGTGAAGAGCCTCACCACCGAGACGTTCAACGGCGGCACCTTCCGGACGCCGGAGGGGCTGCTGGCCAAGGCGGTGCTGATGCCGGCGCCGGACACCAGGGCCCTCTCCACCGACAAGCGGGACCCGGACTGGCTGGGCAAGGAGTTGAATGCGCACCTCGACTCGGGCTCGGTGAAGATGGTGCTGGGCATCCAGGTGTACACCGGCAACGGGAAGGACCCGGACCCGGCCGACGCCTCGGCGAAGTGGGACGGTCCCATCTACCCGGTGGCGAACGTGGAGATCCCGAAGCCGAGCGGGGCCAAGGGAGCGGAGATCTCCAAGGTGGTGGACAAGCTGGCGTTCAACCCGGCCAACGGGTTCGCGCCCACGCACATGACGCGCTCCCGGCAGGAGATCTACGCCCAGAGCGCGCAGAACCGCGGGGCGCTCACGCAGGCGGATGGAAGGGCCCAGCTCGAGGCCCTGGGGGTGAAGGTCAAATGAGCTCCGACGCCGTCGTCGAGAACGAGTGGGCCCAGCGCGTGCTGGGAGCGGCGCGCATCGAGGATGGGCAGCTCACCCTGCCCGACGACCAGCTCGCCGAGCTGGGACGGCAGATCCACGAGTCGCCGGACCCCAGCGTCCCCGCAGCCGCGCTGGTCGCGCTGGCCACCCGGCTCAAGGAGATCCCCGGCGCCCGCCCGGTGACGAACCAGGTGGTGGCGCTGGCGGCGATCGCCCTGGGCGACGAGCCGCTCAACCGCGTGCTCAACATCGCGCTCTACGGCGGCGGCTGAGACGCGTCGAGCTTGAACAGCTCGACCCCGATGGCGTAGGCGACGAAGCCGTCTTTGGCGGGGACCACGCGGATCTTGTTCACCGCCTGCCCCATCTCGAGGTGCGTCCAGGTCTTGCCGCCGTCCAGGGTCTGGAAGCCGCCCTTCATCATCCCCACCCAGCCCACGTCGGGGGTCGCGAACGCCACGCCGAACTCCTGCTGGGCGTGGTCGGACACCAGTGGGAGCTCGGTCCAGGTCTTGCCGCCGTCGGTGGTCTTGGCCACCACCCGGTCGGCGACGGCGGCGTCCTCGGCGTAGTTCTGCACCGTCACGTAGCCGGTCTCACGGGTGGGGAAGGACGCCTTCCAGGTGATCTCGAAGGGGCGCTTCGACTCGTAGGCGCGCTCCCAATGCTCGCCGCCGTCGGTGGTCTTCAGCACCAGCGCGTGCGAGCGCTCCACCTCGCGGTCGGTGGCGCCCATCACGAAGCCGGTCTGCGCGTCGAAGAACTTCACGTCCAGGATCATGGAGGTCTGGGCGTTGAGGTCGATCAGCTTCCAGGTGGCGCCGCCGTCCACCGACCGCGCCAGGTACGCCGGCCCGCCCACGCGCCCGGCCACGTGCACCACCGTCCGGTGGTCCAGGTGGCCGGCGTTGATGAAGGCGTCCTGCTCCACGTTGATGGCGCACACGCCGGCGCCCTTGGGGAACGGGAAGTCCTTCACCGGCGCCCAGGTGTCTCCGCCGTCCTTCGTCTCGTAGAGCGGGAGGTCGTCGGTGACGCCGGGGAAGTAGTCCTTGCCCAGGTTGCCGGCGAAGCCGTGGCGCTCGTCGGCGAAGCCGATGGCGCGGAAGTACGTGCCGGGTTGGCTGTGCTTCAGGGTGAAGGTCTTCCCGCCGTCGGCCGTCTTGAAGATCTTCCCGCCGCCGTTGACGTACCAGCCCAGCTCCGGCGTGAGGAAGAAGACGTCGTCCTGCTTCCCCTTGTACGGCTCGGTGGAGAGCCTGGCCCAGGACGCCTTCGCGGCGCGCTCCCTGGCGAGGTCGGGGACGTGACAGCCGGCGAGGAGGAGTGTGCACCACAGGGCGCGGTTCATGGCCGCCGCTCTCTACCCGTCCCACGGGCGGCGCGCGAGTGCTACGGTCCTCCGGTTCGTGCAGTTCGACCTCATCGTCATCGGCGGCGGCGTGAACGGCACGGGGATCGCCCGCGACGCGGCCATGCGCGGGCTGAAGACCCTGATGCTGGAGAAGCGCGACGTGGCGTCCGGCGCGTCGGGCGCCAACTCGGGGATGATCCACGGCGGCATCCGCTACCTCCGCTACGACCGGAAGGTGACGGAGCTGGCGTGCATCGACTCCGGGTACATCCAGCGGATCGTCCCGCACCTCCTCTTCCGCATCCCCTTCATCTACCCGCTCTCCTCCTCCAACCCGGAGCACCGCTCCCTCTACGAACGCTACGTCCACTACGGCACCGAAGTGGTGGTGGGGATCTACGACCTCTACCAGCCCTACAAGCGTGGGCTGCCCCACGTCCGCCTCTCGCCGGAGGACGTCTACGAGCTGGAGCCGGGCATCCGGCGCAACCTCTTCGCCGGGTTGAGCATGGACGAGTGGGGCATCGACCCGCACCGCCTCTGCACGCTCAACGCCCAGTCCGCCGCCCGCCACGGCGCCACCGTGCTCACCTACCACCAGGTGCACGGGTTCCTCCGCGGGCCGGGCGGCCAGGTGACCGGCGTCCAGGTCCGCGACGCCCGCACCGGCGCGCGCGCCGAGTACCACGGGAAGCTGGTGGTGAACGTGGCCGGCGCCTGGTCCCCGAAGGTGGCGGCCATGGCCGGCGTCACCGTGCGGATGCGCCCCGGCAAGGGCGTGCACCTCACCCTGGACCGGCGGCTCTCCAACTACGGCGTCATCTCCTCCGCGGTGGACGGGCGGCAGATCTTCGTCATGCCGCACGAGCAGACGTCGATCATCGGCACCACCGACGACGACTACTACGGCGACCCGGACGACCTCCGCGTCACCCAGGACGAGGTGGAGTACCTGCTGGAGGGCATCGAGCACGTCTTCCCCTCCATCCGCGAGGCGCGCATCCTCCGCACCTGGGCCGGCCTGCGCACCACCCTCTACGAGTACGGCCAGCTGGAGGACGCGCTCTCCCGCGAGCACGCCATCTACGACCACGCCGCCGAGGGCGCGCCGGGCCTCTACACGATGCTGGGCGGCAAGCTGGCTTCGTACCGGATCCAGAGCGAGGAATTCACCGACGTCGCCAGCCGTGCGCTGAAGGTGGACCAGCCGTGCCGGACCCACCTCGAGGTGCTGCCGGGCGGCGAGCGCTTCCCGGACGTGCCCGCGCTGGCGGAGTCGTACCGGCTGCCGGAGCCCATGGTGGGCCGGATGGCGTATCGCCACGGCGCCAACGCGGAGCGGATCTGCGAGCTGGCCGCCTCCGACCCCGCGCTGCGCGCGCCGCTCTGCCGCTGCGAACAGACCAGCTACGCGGAGGCGGTGTACTGCCTGCGCGAGGAGAACGTCCGCAAGCTCACCGACCTGCGGCGCCGCTGCCGGCTGGGGATGGGGCCCTGCCAGGGCGCCCGGTGCGCCGCGCCCGCCGCCGCGCTGTTCGCCAGGGAGCGCAACCTCTCCTCGTCCGAGGCCCGCGCGGAGCTGCTGGACTTCGTGGGCGCGCGCTTCAAGGGCCGGCGGCCCGTGCTGGACGGCGAGCAGATGGCCCAGGAGGAGCTCAACCGCGGGAACCACTTCACCGTGGGCAACCTGGACGGGAGCGCGCCGCGTGGGTAGTCCGGAGGACGCGGCCGGCGTGCTGGTGATCGGTGGCGGGATGGCCGGCGCCATGGCCGCGCTCTCCGCCGCGAAGAAGGGCGCCCGGGTGCTGCTGGCCCGCCGCGCGCTGGGCGCCACCGCGCTCTCCTCCGGGGCGGTGGACGTGGCGCCGGACCCGACCTCGTCGCCGAGCGACCTGGAGGCCCAGCGCGTCCCGCAGGAGCAGGGCGCGGCCGCCGTGGCGCGGCTCCACCCGGCGCACCCCTACGGCGTGCTGCGCGCGCAGCTGCCCCGGCTGGGGGAGTCGCTCCGGTTCTGCGCCGCCGCGCTGCCCGAGCTGTTCGCCGAACCGTCCGGCCGGAACGCGCTCCTCCCCACGCCGATGGGCACGGTGAAGCCGGCCGCCATGGCGCAGCGCGCGCAGCTGGGCGCCGACGCCGCCGCGCTCCCGGAGCGGGTAGTGGTGGTGCAGTTCCAGGCGCTGCCCTCGTGCGACGCGCGGCTGGTGGCGAGCGGGTTGGAGGAGGCGGGGCGGGCGCTGGGGCGGACGATCGGCGCGACCCCGTTCACCAGCGCGTTCTTCCGCACCGTGGAGGACCCGCACCGGCCGGTCCACGAGCTGGCGGCGATGCTGGACGCGGATGGCGCGCTGGAGGCGCTGGCCGCGGAGCTGAAGCCGAGGCTGCCGGCGGGCACGCAGGCGGTGCTGTTCCCGCCGGTCCTGGGGCGGACCCGGCTGGACGCGGCGGCGCGGCTGTCGGCGGCGCTGGGCGTCCCCTGCCTGGAGTTGCTCTCCACGGCGCCGTCGGTGCCGGGCGTGCGGCTCCAGGAGGCGCTGGACCGCGCGCTGCGGGCCGCGAACGTGGAGTTGGTGGAGGCCCCGGTGCGGTGCCAGGACCTCCCGTCCAGCCGCTTCGAGGTGGGCGACCGGCTGCTCTCCGCGGGCGCCGCGGTGCTGGCCTCCGGGAAGTTCCTCGGCGGCGGCATCGAACGGGTGGGGCGGTTCCGGGAGACGGTGTTCGGGTTGCCCGTGTTCGCGGGGACGCAGCGGGCGGGCGACGAGTACGTGGGCGACCTCCTCGACGATCGCGTGGAGTCCGACCAGGTGGCCTTCCACGCCGGCGTCCGGATCGACGAGTCGCTGCGGCCGCTGAGCGCGGACGGCGGGCCCGCCTCGCCCTCGCTCTTCGCGGCCGGTTCGGTCATCCGCGGGTATGACCCGGCGAGTGACAAGACCGGGCTGGGCGTGGCTATCTTCACCGGCTACCTGGCCGGGGAGGCCGCGGCGGCGGCGGCGGCGATCAGGGCTCGATGAGCCCGGTGATGGTGACCGCCTCGTCGGAAGGGGGGCCGGCGCGCAGGGGCGCCCGGAGCACGTCGACCGGCCCGGCCACGGCGCGGACGTGGATCACGTAGGTGGACTTCGGCGACAGGAGTCCGGGCGGGAGCCGGACGCGGGGGACGTCCGTCCAGATCGAACCCTCCAGGCGGGGCGCCTTCTGCCGCGACGGAGCCTGCTGGCGCCAGACGAGCACCTCGTAGGCGGCGGGCGTCCCCAGCGCCGGCTCGGTCCAGGTGATCTCCGGCTGTGGGCCCGCGCCGGTGATTCCGCTGGCGGCGACCTCGCCGTTGACCAGCACGAACCTCGGCGGGCTCAGCGCCGGCGCCAGCGTGCTGCCGATGACCGGGTAGGGGCGGCGGGTGATGAGGACGGCCTGGTCGAAGGCGGTGGTCGTCCCGCCGTCGAGATCCAGGACGAGCGGCACGAGGGCGGTCATCACCGCGCTCGCCTCCTTCGGCCAGGACGCGGGGTAGGGGGTCTGGTCGTTCTCCTGGGGGGACACGTCCACGTCATCCGCCGTGCCCCAGACGGCGCGGGTGAGCTCCGGCCCCGGCCCGCCCGGCCGGAGCGCGTGGCCCACCGAGGCGGTGAAGCCGGTCAGCGTGGCGCCGGGACCCATCTCCACCAGGTGGTCACCGAAGAGGGTTCCCAGGACCTGCACCTGCGGGATGCTCTTCGTGGGACTGCTCTTCATGCAGTCCCTCTCGAGGAGGGTCTCCACTCCGTTCTGCATGTCCAGGGAGGCCGGGACCAGGAAGCGCTTGGCGACCCACCGATCGCCGGACACCTGACCTCCGTCCGAAAGCCCCTGGGAGAAGGTGGAGTGCTCGAGCTGCGCGTAGATGGGCCGGTCTCCCAGGGACGTCTCGATGAGGCCGGGCGTCAGCGCGGAGGTCCAGGCCTCGTTGGTGTCGAGCTGGCCGCTGCCGGTGGCCAGCGGCGTCCACCCGGGCAGCAGGGAGAGGTCCAGCGCCCCCAGCCCGGCGCCCATCGCGGTGAGCCGGAGCTCGTCCCTGGATTCCCAGCTCGCCAGGCAATCCACCTGCGAGTGGAGCGATGTTCCGGGAGCAGGGGCCTCGAGGTCCGGCCGCCCCAGCCGGGGCTCGCTCAGGTCCAGCAACCCGGCGTCGCTGGTGAAGTAGCGCGTGCCGAAGCGGAGCAGGTACGGACCCTGCGGCGCGTCCCAGAACACCACCAGCCCGGCGTCCGCGACCGCGGGCAGCAGCGAGACGAAGCTGCCGGCGGTCGTCTCCACCAGCAGCTCCGTGGGTGACGGAGTCTCCGGGATGGCCCGGATGCCGCCGTCCTCCTGCACGTGGAGCACGGACCGCATCACCAGCACGGGGGGCGTGGAGGCGTCCTTGCCGGGCGGGGTCAGCACGCACTGGTTCGCCAGGCACAGGCCGCGCACGCAGGGATGCGCGTCGTCGCAGGACTTGCCGTCCAGCCAGGACAGGTCGGGGACCCAGCAGGCGACGGCGGCGGCCAGGAGCGTCGAGGCCGCCGCTACGCGGGGGAGCGTGCGGGACATGGGGGCTGGAAAATACCTCAGGGCCAGGTCAGAGGCGGAAGGCGAGGCCGAACAGGGCCTCCATGCCCAGGTTCGACCGCCCGATCCGCGCGTCGATCATCGGCCCCATCCGGAGGGCCAGCGTGAGCATCAGGCTCTTGTCCAGCGCGTACTCGAGGCCGCCGCCCATGTAGATGGGGATGTAGAAGGTCGAGTAGCCGGTGAAGGTGACCAGCGAAGGGACCTCCAGGATCACGTGGACCGCCAGGGCGTCGCTCACCGGGATGCCCAGGATGAAGGCCACTGGGACGGTGATGCCTACCTGGGTGACGGCGCCGCCGCCGGGGAAGTAGAGGGCGAGCCCGGGCGCCAGCTCGAGGCCCAGGTTGACCCGCGCGTTGTCGATCAGGCCGAGCCGGACGAGGCCCTGGAACTTCAGGCCCAGGTTGACGCCGGTGATCAGGCCTTCGAAGCCGTAGTTGAAGGTGAAGCGCCCGCCGAAGGAGCCCTTGGGCGTGGCGCCGGTGAGGAAGGTCGCGGAGAGGCCCGGCCAGCCGAACTGGGCGTGGAGCAGGTTGGTGCCCTGCGGGAGCGGTTCGCCACCGAAGGCGCTCACGTGCGAGCGCTGGGCCATGGCGACGGACGGCGCCGCGGCCGAGAGCGTGATCGCGGCGGCGAACGCGAGTCGTAGGGAGGAGCGCATAGGGCTTCAGGTTCTAGCCGCTGGCGGGGGAAGTGTCCGCTTTCACACGGGGCGGGCCGTTGACCCACGGACGGAGCGCCGCCACCACCGCGCGGTTGCACGGCGCGGGCACGCCGGCCTCGCCGGCCAGGCGCACGGCGGCACCGTTGAGGTGGTCCAGCTCCAGGCGCTTGCCGCGCTGGAGGTCGCCCAGCATGGAGGAGGGCGCGGCGGGATCCATCTTCTGGCCGAACCGGAGTTGGTCGGCGGTCACGTCGGGCGGGAGGGGGATGCCGCGGGCGTGGGCCAGCGCCTCCACCTCGCGCATGATCGCCTCCAGCATGGCGGCGCTCTCGGTGGAGGCGAGCACCGGGCCGATGCTCGTCCGGCACAGGGTGGTCATGCCGGAGAAGCCGCAGATGAAAATGAACTTGGTCCAGAGCGGGAGGCGGATGTCCTCGGACCGGGAGACCTTCACGCCCGGCACCGCGAGCGCCTCGGCGGCGCGGGCAGCCGCCTCTCCGTCCGCCGGGTCCAGCGCGCCCAGCACCAGCGCCAGCGGCGTGTCGGCGCGGACCACGCCCGGCGCCTCCAGGTTGGCCACCACGCGCGCGGTCCCGCCCAGCACCCGCGCGCCGGGGACGCGGGCGCGGAGGCGTTCGGCGGCGTCGATGCCGTTCTGCAGGGGGAGGATGGCGGTGTCGGGGGAGAGCAGGGCGCGGGCGCCGTCCGCGGCCTCGTCGAGGTCGAAGGCCTTCACGGCCATCACCAGGAGCTCCGCGGGGGCGGGTGGGGCGGCGCCCGGGCCGATCAGGTGGAGCGCGCCCGGCGCGGCGCGGGTGACGCCGTCGTGGCCGCGGAGCTCCAGCCCGCGCTCCCGGATGGCGGCGGCGTGGTCGCCGCGGGCGCTCAGCCAGACCTCGTGCCCGGCGCCGGCCAGGCGGACGGCGAGCGTGCCGCCCACGCCCCCGGCTCCGACGATCGCGATCCGCATGGCGCAAGGACGCTAGCCCGTTACGATGGGCGCATGGAGGGGTTCATGTCCTGGCTCGACACGCTGGAGAAGATCCGCACCAAGGACTTTCGCAAGGCCACGGACAAGGAGCGGGACGAGACCGCCCGCGACGTGATCAACATGACGGCGTACGCGTGCGCGCTGGTGTCGGTGTCGCCGCTGCCGTTCTCCGACGCGCTGCTGATGCTGCCCATCCAGAGCGCGATGGTGATGACGGTGGGGCACGTGTACGGGCGGCGGCTGGACCAGGCGGAGGCGAAGGACCTGCTCATCGAGCTGACGGCGGTGGCCGGGGTGGGGTTCCTGGCGAGGCAGGGGATCAAGGCGCTGCTGCCGGTGATCGGCGCGCTGCTCACCATCCCGGCGGCGTTCGCCGCGAGCTGGGCGATGGGGCGGGTGGCGATGGAGTACTTCAAGCAACCCGGGATGACCAAGGACGCGATGCGGGACGCGTTCCGGCGCGCGAAGGAGGAGGGGATCGGGAGGTTCTCGAAGTCGGCGTTCGACGAGTTCCGGCGGAAGCACGAGTCGGAGGTCAATGAAGTAGCGAAGGAGACCCGGCCCCAGCCTTCGCGGGCGCCGCCGCCACCACCGCCGCCGCCACCACCGCCGCCGCCTCCTCCCGAGGCGCCCGCGGCGAAGAAGAAGGGCAAGACCATCGGCCGCGCGGCCAAGCCGAAGTCCGCCGCCGCCGCCAAGGCCTCGGAGCCGAAGAAGTCGATCGGGCGCAAGAAGGCCGAGGCGGAGGCTCCGCCGCTGACCCCGGTGCAGGAGATCGTGGAGGTGCAACTGCCGAAGAAGATCCAGGCCAACAAGGAGGCGGCCGGCCAGATCGGCGCGCTGGTGCACCTGAACCTCTCCGGGCCCGAGGGCGGCCAGTGGACCGTGGACCTCACGAAGCTGGACGACCCGGTCTCGCGCGGCCTGCGCGGCCAGCCCAAGCTCACCGTGAGCGCCAAGGATCAGTTCTTCCTCAAGCTGGTGCAGGGGAAGGAGAACCCGCAGATGGCGGTGTTCACCGGCAAGCTCAAGCTGGAACCGCTGGACGTGGACCTCGCCACCAACGTGGCGAAGATCCTCACGGCCTGAGGAAGACCGAGACCTGGGAGTTCGTCAGGACCTTCCGGTAACCCGCGCGCTTGATCGCCTGGAAGAAGGCGATGCGCTGTTCGGGCGGGGTGGGGTGGAGGCTGGGGACGCTGAAGTAGAAGTCCCAGGTCGAGGCCTGCGTGGTGAGCACGATGGCGCCCGGCGGATCGCTGGTGAGCTGCGCCTCCAGCTCCGGCAGCGTCCACAGGCGCAGCGGCTTCGCCCGCTCCGGCGGCAGCTCCGAGGTCGTGCAGAACGGCCCCATCTCCATCCCAGGCAGCACCGGGTGCCCCGTCTGGAGCACCACCACCGGCAGCGGCGTCATCACCGGCCGGTCGAGCGGCACCGACCGCCGCAGCACCTCCGCCGCCGCCCCCAGGTCCCGGTGGACCAGCGGGTCGAGGATCGGCGGCGGGAAGGCGAGCGGCAGCAGGACGCCGGCGGCCATCGCTCCCCGCACCCGCGGCCCGGGCCGCCACTCCGAGAGGAGCTCGCCGGACGCCAGCGCGACCAGCGTCACCAGCGGGACCACGTTGTCGAAGTGCGTCTCCTGGAGCGGCAACTGGCCCAGCCACCCCACCAGCCCGGCGGCGAGCGCCACCAGCGCGGGCGATCGGCTCCGGAATCGCGCCAGCCCCGCAGCAACGCCCAGCAGGAACACCCATGGCGCCATCGCGAGGTGCTCGCGGTAGGTGACCGCGACCCGGAAGTCCACGCCCGACAGCGCCAGGTGGTACCCCAGGTTCCAGAACCACCACTGCGACGGTGCCAGCGCGATGAACGGGACGAACAGCGCCGCCATCGCCACCACCGGCGCCGCCAGTGATTCGACCGACCTCGCGCGGCTCGCCTCGTACGCCCACAGGATCCCGGCTGCGGGCAGGACGAGCAGCTTGCACCCGACCGCCAGCGTCCCCAGCACCGCAATCAGCCAGGTCCGCCCGCGCCCCGGCCGCATCCAGAGCGTCGCGGCGCCCGCCCCCAGCAGCAGCAGCCCCGCCAGCGAGCACGGCTGGACGAGCGCGGACTTGGCGACGAACCACGGGCTCATCGACACCGCCCACGCCGCCAGCCCGAAACCGAACGCGCGCCGAGGTGATTGCGCCGCCGCCCCCAGTGCCAGCACCGACGCCGCCGCGTACGCCGCGCACACCACCCGCTGCGCCACCAGCCCGTACCCGGCCAGCGCCGCCACCGCCCCGTGCAGGTACGGGAACGCGTGCGCCTGCGCGAACGCGAAGTCGCGGTACGGGAGCAGCCCGCTCATCGCGTTGCGCGCCGCGATTCCGTAGAAGCCCTCGTCCGGCCCGAGCTGCTCGAACCGGACGTACCGCACCGCCAGCGCGATGAAGACGGCCATGGGCGCGACCAGGGTCACGGCCGCGCGTGCCACTCGCCCGGCGATGCCGCCGTCCAGCATGACGACCACCATACTCCCCCGCTCGGCGGTCCTGCGTTCAGGGGCCCCCCTTCGAGAGCAGCAATGGGCCGTCCTCGAGCACGAGCGGCGCGTCGCTCCCCGACGAGATGAACGGCGCCCAGTAGTACGGGTGCGGCTGTGTGGCCCGGAGCGCCTGCATGGCGTCGCTCAGCGCGGCCGAGCGCCCCTGGCCCTCCAGCAGGTTCCGGTAGTACCGCTCCATCAGCGCGTGGGTGGTCTCGTCGTCCACCTTCCACAGGCTCATCACCACCGTCTCCGCGCCCGCGGCGCGAAGCGCGCGCCGGAGCCCGTAGACCCCCTGCCCGAGCTTGATGTCTCCCCGGCCGGTGTCGCACGCCGACAGCACCACCAGCTGCGTCCCCCAGAGGTCGATCCCTGCCAGCTCCAGCGCGGTCACCAGGCTGTTCTCCAGCCCTTGCCCCCGGCCCTCCCCGTCCGCCGTGGCGGAACGCGCGCCGGCGAGCACCAGGCCCGAGCGCAGCAGCGGGTTGCCGGGCGGCGCCGGCAGATCGCCGCCGGGCGGACCGACGGCGTCCACCCCCCGCGTCCCCTGCGGCACCGCGGGATCCTCCATGAAAAAACCGTGGGTGGCGATGTGCAGGATGCCGGGCGCGTTGACCTGCAGGAGCCGCTCCTTCGTCGCCTTCGCGCCCAGGAAGACCTCCGCCCGCGGGAAGAGGCGCTGGAGGGCGTTCGCCTCCATGCGGGTCCCCGGTAGCGAATCCACCACGGCCTGGCGGGCGAGGCCATAGGCGGAGGTCGCGCCTCGTTCCGCGAGCGAATAGTCGCGCTCCGCGCGGGTCCGCGTGTCGGCCGCTGGCGGGCCCGCCTTGCCCTGGCGCGCGTCGAAGTCCGGATCGGCCAGCACCACCACCGACCTCGACCTCGGCACCTCCGCGATCCGGGGGATCAGGTCCTTTCCGGAGGTGACGTACGTGAGCTCGTACTCGTCGACCAGGAAGCCATGGCCGTCGTGGAGCGCGCCGAACGGGACCAGCGCCAGCTGGCCGTCGGGCGAGATGAACAGCCGGCGAGCGCCTCCGAGCAGCGGCCGCAGCGGCTCGAACACCAGGGCGCCGGCCGCCTGGGCCGCGTCCAGGTACGCCGCGTCGCGCGAGGCGATGGCCAGCCGCAGGCGCGCCACCGCCTCGTCGATCGTCCTCGCCCGGCCCAGGTCGGCGATCCCCGTGCGCCCGCCCGGCGCCAGCACCAGCGCCAGGTACCGCACCTGGCCCGGCTGGCGCGCACCCCGCCAGGGTGGCATGGACTCCCGGTAGGTGACGAACTGGACCAGCGCGCCGTCCTGCGGGAGCGCGTCCGCCACCTGGTCCACGATCTCCTCGGGCGAGGGCAACGTGGTGACCGCGCGCAAGCGCGCCGACCGCCGGGCCAGCATCGCCTCCAGCGCATCGCCCTGCTCCACCAACTCGTGGAGCTGCCGCCGGTAGGCCTCCGCGTCGAGCGAGCGGGGCCCGTCCAGGGAGAGCCGGGCGAGCTGGCTGCGGAGCTGGCGCAGCCGGTCGAAGGCGTCGCGGTCCGGCAAGACGAGGCTCCGGTACACGGAGCGGGAGGTGTTGGAGACCTCCTCCACCGAGCGCCCGCTGCGCAGCAGCGCCACCGCGAGGGCGAGGCGCTGGAGGCGCGCGTCGTTCGGGTGAACGCGAAGCAGGGCATAGAGGTGCTCCTCGTCCCGGCGGAGGAGTTGCAGGAACGTCCCCAGGCGCCGCTCCGAGAAGTCCAGGACCTCGCGCCGCAGCCGTGCCTCCGACAGGCCCAGCGATCGCCACAGGAGCGGCAGCGCGTCGTCGAAGCGGCCCTGTGCCAGGCGGACCTGGGCCAGGAGCTCCAGCGATGAGGCGACCTCCGGGTGGCACCGGCCCAGGGCCGCCTCCCGGATGGCGAGCGAGCGCTCTGCGAACGGCGCCGCCTGCGCGGTGTCTCCCCGCGCCAGCGACAGCGCCGACAGCTGGGCCAGCGACCCGGCCACGGCGGTGTGGTCTGAGCCCAGCGCGGCCTGGACGATGGACATGGCCTCCCGGGCCAGAGGCTCCGCCTCCGCGTACAGCCCCTGGGCCGCGTACACGTCGGCCAGGTGGCTCAGCGAGGTGGCGACGTTTGGGTGCCGGTTGCCCAGCACCTGCCGCTGGATGGCCAGGGCGGGCCGGATCAGCAGCTCGGCGCGCTCATGCTGGCCCTCGGCTTCGTAGAGGGCACCCAGGTTGGCGAGCGAGGTGGCGACCTCCGGGTGATCCGGGCCGAGCGCCGTCTCCCGGATGGCCAGCGCGCGCTGGTACAGCGGTTCCGCTTCCTCGTAGTACCCCTGGCTCTTGTAGAGGATGGCCAGGTTGTTCAACGACGTGGCCACGTCCAGGTGGTCCGGACCCAGCACCTCCAGCTGCGCGGCGAGCGCGCGCCGGTGCAGCGGCTCGGCGCGCCCGGGGAGCCCCTCCGCCTGGAGCACCACGGCGAGCTTGTTTCGCGCCGCCGCAACCTCCAGGTGGCCGGTGCCCAGCGCCCGCTCGAGGATGGCCAGCCCGCGCTTGAGGTGCGCTTCCGCCGCCCCCAGCGCGCCGGTCCGCCACTGGACCTCCCCCAGCCACACCAGCCACCGGGCGAGCTGGAGCCGCGTGAGGCCCGGCGCCGACTCCAGCGCCTTGAGCGCGCGCTCTCCCTGGAGGGCCGCCTCGAGGTATTGCCCGCTCGCTAGCGCCCGGGTGGCCCGCTCCACCGCCAGCTGGGGCCGGGGATCGCGCCCGTCGGCCGGCGCCTTCACCGGCACCGACTGCTGCCAGCCGTAGATCTCTCCCTCGGGGGTGCGGGGCGTCCCGCGCTCGATGACGGAGCTCGGGGTTCGCGGAGGGCGCAGTGCGTCACCGTGGATGACCTCCGCGGCGGCGGCGCACGCGACGCACCACGTCAACAAGCCGATCGCCGGATTCCTCTTCGACACCTGAACCCCCCCTGGGTCCGCGCTCGTGAATACGCGGAGCCGTGCCCGGTACAGTGCTCCGGGAGGGAAGTCCGATTCAGGCATTGGTCTCGCCCCTGCTGGCCGTCTGGTTGGCGTCCGCGGGGGCTCAACCCATCCAGGAGCTGGAGGCCGCCTGCGCGGAAGGGCGCGGCGCCGAGTGCGCCATGCTCGGAACCATCTACCGGGAAGGGATCGGCGTCACGGTCGACGAATGCCTGGCGGCCAGGTTCTTCGATCGGGCCTGTGCCCTCGGGAACGGAGACGGGTGCACCGGCCTGGGCGCGATGTACGAGGACGGGTCCTGCGTACAGAGGGAGTTGGATCAGGCCCCGGCGCTTCACGAGAAGGCGTGTAGCTCAGGATCCGGCATGGGCTGCAAGAACCTGGGCGACCTGTACCGGCAAGGAGGCGCAGGGATACCCAGGAACCCGGAGCGCGGTGACTTCTACTTGAGGAAGGCGTGCGGGATGGGGACCGACTCCGCGTGTGACGAGATCCCCCCGGACGTTCAGCTGGAAGTGCGCGGCGAGCAGGACCTCCTGGCGGACTCCTCCTCGCTGGCCGTCGCCGGGGAGCTCGAGCGCGGGAGCTTCGCCATCGTCGCGACCATCCTCCTCCAATATCCGCAATACGCGCCGGCCCTCCGCCTGGAAGGGCGCGTGTCCCCGCTCCGGTGGGGAATCCTCCGCCCCTATGCCGGCGTGGGAGTGAACCTGCGGTGGCTCGCGGTCGCGGTGCGGGCCTCCGCAGGTATCGACCTCCAGCTGAGCCACCTCCACCTCTCCGTGGACCTCGGCGGGGAGTACTTCTTCATCAGGCCGGCGGACCAGGCCGTTGCCTCGAAGCCGCTCGCCCTGCCGCTGTCGCTTGGAGTCGGATGGTCGTTTTAGCGGACCATCGCTCCATCTCCCGCTTGTCCCGGCTCCGGGCGGATGCCAAAGATCGCCTGGAATGTCCGGCTTCCTCCAGCGCCAGGCGGGGACCCTCTACCTGGCATACCGGGCGCTGATCGCCCACCCGCTCAAGAAGTTGTTCCAGCGCGGCGACGTCGCCCCCAGGGACCGCTTCCTTCGCAACTACGCGCCGGAGGGGAACGTCCCCACCACGGAGGAGGACCGCCGCGTCCTCCGCGGCGCCTCGCGCTGCGTCCACTGCGGCCTGTGTGAAGCCTACGACGCCGCGCTGGCGGAGCTGCCGCGCACGCTCCACGGCGGCGCCTCGCTCCTTCCCGTGGCCCTGGCCCGCGCCACCCCGGACCTGCCGCGGGCGCGCGCGCTGCTGGAGAAGCTGAAGCCGGAGTCGCTGGCGCGCGGCGAGGCGGTGTGCCCCACCCGCGTCCCGCTCCAGGAGATCGCCGCCTGGCTCGCCCGCCGGCTCCGCGACATGGACCAGAAGATCCAGGCCGCCGGAGGCCCCAGGCAGTGACCGCCTTTGCGCCGCTGAGCGCGTCCAGCCTCCCGCCCCTGAGCGCGCTCGCGCAGGCCGCCGCCGCCGAGCTGTCCAGCCTGCTCCCCGGCCGCGTCTCCACCGCCGACGAGGACCGCCTCAGCTACTCGCGGGACATGTGGTCCAAGGCCATCCTCTGGATCCGCCAGGGCAAGATCCCGCCCCCGCCCGATGTGGTGGTGTGGCCGGACAACGAGGACGAGGTGCAGAAGGTCGTCCAGCTCGCGCGCGCCCACAAGCTGCCCATCGTCCCCTTCGGCGCCGGCTCCGGCGTCTGCGGCGGCGTGTGCGCGGTGCGTGGCGGCATCTCGCTGGACCTCAAGCGCCTGGAGCGGGTGGGGGCGGTGGACGGCGAACGCTTCACCGTGGACGCCGACGCCGGCGTGGTGGGCGAGGTGCTGGAGCGCAAGCTCAACGCGCAGGGCTACACCCTGGGCCACTTCCCGTCCTCCATCTACATGTCCACGCTCGGCGGCTGGCTGGCGGCGCGCTCCGCCGGCCAGCTCTCCACCCGCTACGGGAAGATCGAGGACATGGTCTGCTCGCTGCGCGCCGTCACCGGCCGCGGCGAGGTCGTGCAGACGCCGGAGCGCCCCGCCCCGGGGCCCGACCTGGCGGAGCTGCTCATGGGCTCCGAGGGCACCCTGTGCGTCTTCACCCGCGCGCGCCTGCGCGTGCACCCCGCGCCCGAGCACAAGGCGTTCCGCGCCTTCCGCTACCGCTCGGTGGAGGCGGGCGTGGAGGCCATCCGCCGCGTCATGCGCGACGGGCTCCGCCCCGCGGTGGTGCGCCTGTACGACCCGTTCGACACCGCGCTGGCCGCCCGCAAGAAGCCGCACGAGGGCGGGAAGGGGACCAAGGCCCCGTCCGACCGCGGCCTGGTCCAGGGCGAGCTGGTCCCGTTCCTCACCCGCCTGGTCGCCCCGCGCGTGTTCGGCAACCCGAAGCTGATCAACCGCGCCGCGGACCTGTTCCGTAGCTGCATCCTGATCCTCATGTTCGAGGGCGAGACGCGGCGCGCGCTCCAGGAGGAGGGCCAGGCCCGCGAGCTGTGCGCCGCGGCGGGCGGCGCCGACCTGGGCGAAGCGCCGGCGCAGGCCTGGTACCGCACCCGCTACGACGTCTCCTACCGGATGTCCCCGGTCGTGGACGACGGGATGCTGGCGGACACCTTCGAGGTGGCGGCGAGCTGGGACCGGGTCCTGGACGTCTACGAGCGCGTCCGAGAGGCGGTGGCGCCGCTGGCCTTCGCCATGTGCCACTTCTCGCACGCCTACGTAGAGGGGTGCTCGCTCTACTTCTCCTTCGCGCTGGCGGGCGCCGGCGAGCGCGCGCTGGAGACCCGCTACGACGAGCTGTGGAAGGCCGCGCTCGCCGCCGCGCTCGCCTCCGGCGCCACCGTGAGCCACCACCACGGCATCGGGCTGCTCAAGGCCCGCGCCCTGGCCGAGCAGCTGGGCGACGCGCGCCGGATGGTCCAGGGCCTCAAGCGCGCGCTGGACCCGGACGGGATCATGAACCCGGGGAAGCTTTTGCCATGAGCGAGGGCCTGCACGAACAGCTCCGGGACTCGCTCGGCCCGCGGTACGAGCAGAAGGACGGCGCCGCCTGGTGCGCCCCCCGGAGCGAGCGCGAGCTGCTCCTCGTCCTCAAGCTGCTCCGCGACCACGGCGCCAAGCTGGGCCGCCCCGGCGCGTCCGGGTCGCCGCCCGTCGTCATCTCCCGCCGCGCCCTCCAGCTCCTCGGGCCCTGGGAAGCGCAGAGCGGCACCGTCGTCGCCGAGGCCGGCGCCACGCTGGAGGAGATCGACCGCGCGGCCGCCGCGCACCAGCTCACCATCGGTCCCATCTCGCCGCGCGCCTTGCTTCTGGAGCTCGGGCACTTCCTGGAGGGGCCGTACGGCGGCCTCCGCCCCGTGCCCTGCGGGCGGCTGGAGCCGCTCTCCATGGCCCTCACCGCGGTAATGCCGGACGGGCTCTACGCCGCGTCGCGCGCGGCGCCGCGGCATGCCGCCGGGCCCAGCCTGGACGCGTTCTTCCTCGGCGCCGGCGGGCGGCTGGGCCTGCTGCTCCGGGCGCAGATCCGCCTCGTCCCGCGGGCCACCGCCACCCGCCTCAACACCTTCAGCTTCCCCTCGCCGGCCACCTTCGTCGCCGCCGTGCGCCGCGGGCTCCTGGGCGGTTCCTGCGTGGAGCGCCTCCGGGTGGAGACCCGCAAGGGCCGGGTGCTGGTGGAAGCGCGCTTCGGGGGCAGCCAGAGCGCGGTGGACCGGGACCTCGCCGTGCTGGGGACGCAGATCCTCAACCAGGGCGGCCGCCTGTCCGAAGACCACCTCCAGCGCCCGGAGCCACCCGCGGACCGCTCGCCGCCCCCCGAGCGCGAGGTGCGCTGGGAAGCGGTGGCGAAGGCGCTGGAGGCGGGCGGGAGCGCCGCGCTCTACCGGCTGTCGGTGGATGGGGCGGTGGCCGAGGGCCAGGTGGAGGGCCGCGACCTGTCCGCCGAATCCCCCTGGAGCCACCCCGCGCTGGAGGCGATCGCCGCCGCGCTGGATCCCTCGGCGTCGCTCGGAGGTCCGCCGTGAGCGGAGGCATCGACCAGCACCGGCAGGCGTACGCGTACTGCGCCTACTGCCCGAAGATCTGCCGCTTCGCCTGCCCCGTCTCGGAGTCCACGCACTCGGAGACCACCAGCACCTGGGGGAAGATGACGCAGGCCTTCCTCGCCGCCGGCGGGCAGCGCCCCCTGGGTCCGGGCGGCGCCAAGGCCCTCTACGCCTGCACCGGCTGCATGCGCTGCCGAAGCTTCTGCAAGCACGACCAGGAGGTGGGCTGGGCGCTGTTCGACGCGCGCGAGCTGGCGGTGCGGGGGCACCAGGCGCCGGAGGGGGCCAAGAGCACGCTCGCCACCTTCCGGCAGCACGGCAACCCCTTCGGGCAGGACCTGGCGCCGTGGGTGGACCAGTACCGGACCGACGGGCCCGCCCGCTACCCGCTCTTCCCCGGCTGCAGCGCGCTGGCCAAGGATTCGGGCGCGGTGGAGGACGCCCTCCAGGTCGGCCGCGCGCTGTCGGCGCCGCTGGCGGTGTGCAAGGCGGCCTCGCGCTGCTGCGGCTACCCGCTCTACGCCGCCGGAGACCAGCGCGCCTTCGAGGAGCACGCGCGCGGCGTGGCGGAGGCGCTGGCCCCCTACCCGGAGCTGGTGGTGCTGGACCCGGGCTGCGCGTACACCTTCCGCGCCGTCTACCCGCGCGCCGGGGTGCGGCTCTCCAGTCGGATCCTCACCTTCACCGAGGTGCTGGAGGCGCGGCTGGACGCCGGCCCGCGCACCGCGCCGCTCCCCGTGGCCGCCTCGTACCACGACGCCTGCCACCTGGGCCGCGGCCTGGGCGAGTACGAACAACCCCGGCGGCTGCTGAAGGCGGCGGTGGCCGAGGTGTACGAGGGGACGGAGGCTCGCGCCGAGGCGCCCTGCGCGGGCGGCGGCGGGCTGTTGCCCCGGACCATGCCGGAGACC
>DATBSS010000194.1:0-7150 GCA_036559665.1 Myxococcaceae bacterium | reverse complement strand
ACGGAGGCCACCAGCACCTGCGTCTTGAAGGCGTAGTTCTTGTAGATGGTGATGATGTCCCGGACCATCTCCATTCCCTCCTCGGAGATGTCGTCCAGGCGGCCGACGAACGGGGAGACCAGGTAGGCGCCGGCCTTGGCGCAGAGCAGCGCCTGGTTGGGCGAGAAGACGAGCGTCACGTTGCAGCGGATGCCCTCGGAGGTGAGCGCCTTGACGGCCTTCATTCCCTCCACGCCCATGGGCACCTTCACCACCACGTTGGGGTGGATCTTCGCCAGGCGCTTTCCCTCCTCGATGAGCGCGGGGGCCTCCAGGCTGACGCACTCCGCGGAGATCGGCCCGTCGACGATGGAGCAGATCTCCTTGATGGTCTCCTCGAGCGGGCGGCCGACCTTGGCCAGCAGCGACGGGTTGGTGGTGACGCCGTCCACGCAGCCCATGGCGTGGGCGGCGCGGATCTCCTTCACGTCCGCGGTGTCGATGAAGAACTTCATCTGCGACCTCTTGGCATGGGTTGGGTCCTGCGGCGCGAGTAATCGAGCGGCCGCGGAAGTTCAAGTCGGCGCGCGTGGTATAGACGCCCAATGTCCACGACGAACCGGCCCGCGCTGCGGGTGGTGAAAGGGACGGGGGAGTCCCGGCCGGCCAAGCGGGCGCGGCGGCGCCGCGGGCAGCTCGACTTCGCGCGGTCGGTGCTGGACGCGGAGGCGAACGCCATCCTCGGGCTGAAGGCCCGGGTCGGGGACAGCTTCGCCACGGCGCTCGAGCTGCTCATGGACTGCCCCGGCCACGTGGTGGTGACCGGCATCGGCAAGTCCAGCTTCATCGCCCAGAAGCTCTCCGCCACGCTGGCCTCCACCGGCATCCCGTCGCTGTTCCTCCACCCGGCGGAGGCGGTGCACGGGGACCTGGGGCGGGTGAAGAAGGGCGACGTGGTGCTGGCGCTCTCCAACAGCGGCGCCACCGAGGAGCTGATCCGCCTGTTGCCCGCGCTCAAGCGCATCGGCGCGAAGGTGGTGGCCATCACCGGGGACCGCGACTCGCCGCTGGCCCGGGGCGCGAGCGTGGTGCTGGACATCGGCCACATCGACGAGGCGTGCCCCATGGGGCTGGTCCCCACCGCCTCCTCGGCCGCGCTGCACGCCATTGGCGACGCGCTGGCGATGACGCTGCTCAAGTACCGCCAGTTCACCAGCGAGGAGTACGCGCTGTTCCACCCCGGCGGGAAGCTGGGCCGGGCCGCCATGCGCGTGTACGAAGTCATGCGTTCCGGCGAGGCCAACCCGGTGGTGCGCGACACCGCCTCGCTCTCCGAGGTGGTGGTGGTGATGACGAACACGCCCGGCCGCCCCGGCGCCGCCAACGTGGTGGACCGGAACGGACGGCTGGTGGGCATCTTCACCGACGGGGACCTCCGGCGGGAGGTGGAGCGCAAGCGCTTCAACTTCGACGTGCCCGTCCGCCAGGTGATGGGGAAACACCCGCGCGTGGTCCAGCCGGAAGAGCTCGTCCTGTCCGCTGCCGCAAAGATGCGCGAGGCCAAGGTCGACCAACTGCCAGTCGTTGACGCAGAGGGCCGTGCCGTCGGGCTCCTGGATGTCCAGGATCTCCTGGCGGCGAGGCTCGTGTGAGACGACTGAGAGACCTGGTGGTGGTGGCGGGAGTGGCGGCGGCGGGGAGCTCTGGTCTGATGGGATGTTTCCCTACGGACGAGAGCAGACCGCCCATGATCGATCCGGTGGCCATGGCGCCAGCGGGAGTGGAGGTCTCCGACTATCGGCAGCACTGCCGGACAGACCTGGACTGCGACTCCGGCGCCCGGTGCATCGTCCCGGCGGGCGCGTCCATCCGGAACGGCGTCTGCGGCACGGTGGTGGACCACGAGGGCGTCCGGCTCTCGTCGCGCGTCGCCCGGGCCGTCCCCGGCTGCATCGTCCGGCAAGACTGCCCGCTGGCCTTCTCGTGTCTGAAGGTCAGCTCGCTCGACGGGTTGTGCGTGAAGTAGAAGGCGGAGGATGCGCCCTGCGCTCCTCCTTGCCCTGGCCATGGCCGTGGCCGCGCCGGCCTGTGCGCCCACCCTGGGCACCCTCCGCGACGAGTATGGCGAGTCCCCGGACGCCGCCCGCTGCACCTCCGACCTGGAATGCTCCGCGGGTGACGAGTGCATCCGCCCCCGGGGGCAGATCAACGGGCTGTGCGGCCACGTGGCGGACGCGAACGGACAGCCGACCACCGGCATCCGCCGGCGCGTCGAGCCCTGCACGAACGACTTCGAGTGCCCGGTGCGCTCGCGCTGCGAGCTGACCACCAGCTCGGTGGGCGTCTGCGTGGGGCAGTGAGGGCTACCCAAGGAATCTCGCCGTCCCCGTTTGGGACCGGAGGGTAGAAAGACGCGCCGGGCGCTGGTCATCGGAGCCGTGGGGGTGGCGGTGGTCGCCGCGGGCGCATTCGCCTGGGCGCGGTGGTCCGAACGCCGCGATGAGGCGGTGCTCTGGCTGGCGGACGCGCCCACGCGCGCGCTCGAGCCGAGACTCTCCTCCTCCGCCGCCGCCCGCCACCGCCCGCTCGCCGTGTCGCGCGGCCAGGGAGCGCTCCCCGCCCCTCCGCTGGCTTCGCTGGCCCGGCTGGAGGAGCGCGGGCAGCTCGTCGCCATCGCGGACGCGTACCTCCTGCGGGGCCAGGCGGAGGCCGCCCGCCCGTACCTCGAGCGCGCTCCGCTCGCGGCGGACGCGCTGGCCACGCGCGCCGCGCTCGACCTCCTGGTGGGCAAGCCCGAGGACGCGCTCCGCCACGCCGACGACGCCCTGAAGCTGGAGCCGAGGAACGCGGCGGCGCGCTGGAACCGGGCGCTGGGGCTCCGCGGCCTGGAGCTGCCGTTCGCCGCCGCGCAGGAGCTGGACGCCGTGGCCGCCCTGCGCGAGCCCGGCTGGTCGGACGAGGCGCGCGCCCTGGCCACCCGGCTGCGCGAGGAGACGCGGCGCCGGCAGGCCGCGTACACCGACGGCCTCAAGCGGTGCCGGGCGGCGATGCGCGGCGAGGCGCCCTACCCGCTGGACGTGGTGGACCGCTCCCGGCGCCTGGCGCGGTTCTGCTTCTACGACGTGCTGCGCGCGGCCGGGACGGTGGAGGCGGTCGCCGCGCTGGAGCCGGCGGCGGCGGCGCTGGACGCGCGCTTCGGGGGGGTCGCGCTGGCGCAGGGCGTGGCGCGGGTGAAGGCGGCGGCCTCCGCTCCGCAGCGCGAGGAGCTGTCGCGGGCGTACGCCCGGTACGTGGAGGCGCACCCGGGCGACGACGAGTGGCTGCGGCTGGCTGACGCCGCGCGCGCCGCCCGCCAGCTGGACATCGAGCTGGGCGCCCTCTACTTCGTGCGCGCCGGGCGGCAGGACGTGGGCCGCTACGCGCCGCTGGCCCTGGCCACCGGAGACCCCTGGTTCGCCGCGCTGGCGGAAGAGCTGGGGGCGGGGGTGGAGGCGCAGCGCGGCCAGCCGGCGCGGGCGCTGGACCGGCTCCGCCCGCTGGAGGAGCGCTGCGCCCGCGAGGACCGCGTGGAGGACCGCTGCCTCACCATCGAGCGCAGCATCGCCTACGCGCAGGTGATGCTGTTGCAGATGCGCTCGGCCAAGGACGCCGGCCTGCGCGCCCTGGCCCGAGCGCGCGCGGACGGCGACTGGACGACGGAGCTGAGCCTGCTCAAGGAGATCGGCCAGACGGAGCGGCTCCGCGCCGACCTGGGGCTGGCGCGCGCCTACCTGGACGAGGCGCTCGCGCGGGACCCCGAGTCCTGCGACACGGTGGAGTTCGTCCGGTCGAACCTGGCGGCCGGGTACCAGCAGATCCTCGACTTCCCCGCGGCGCGCCGGGAGGTGGACCAGATGGGCCCGTGCGACCGGCCGCCGTCGCTGACGCGCCTGCAGGTCATCGCCGACCTGCAGCGGTCGCTTCCGCGGAAGGAGGACGTGCGGGTGATGGAGCGGGGCGTGGCCGCCGCCCGCGCGGACGCGACCTTGAGCGTGGGGGACCAGGCGCTGATCACGCAGTACGCGGGGCGCGGGCGCATCGAGCACGACCGCGTAGGCGGCGAGCGCCTCCTCCGCCAGGCGATCTCCGAGGCCGGGCGCATCACCGGGACCGACCGCGCCGCGGCCAAGGCGCGCTTCTACAGCTTCACCGCGCTCCTGCTGGAGGCGGGTAGTCGCAGCGACTTCAACGCCGCGCTCCGGCTGTTCGTGGAGGAGGGGCGCTGGCCCTCGCTGCCTCCGTGCTCGCTGTGGCTGGCCGCGGACGACGAGCGGTTCCTGGCGGTGGCGGTCGGGCCGGGCGGGCAGCCCCTGGGGCAGTACGACGGCGCGCGGCGCACGCCGGTCACCGGAGAGCGCGAGCTGGTCCCGGCGGAGATGCTGGCGGTGGCGCGCGCGTGCCCGGCGGTGAAGGTGGTGGCCCGGCCGCCGCTGGAGGGGCGCCCGGACCTGCTCCCTTCGGACGTGGCGTGGAGCGAGGTGGTGCGGGGCGCGCCGCCGCCGCCGCCGGGCGCCGGGCCGTGGGTGGTGATCTCCGCGCCGGAGCCGCCGGCGTCGCTGCGGCTGCCGGTGCTCCGGAGCGCGCCGCCGTCCGCACCGGGTCAGCTCCGGCTGGAGGGACAGGCCGCCACGCCGTCCCGGGCGCTGGAGGCGATGCGCCGGGCGTCGCTGGTGGAGATCCACGCGCACGGGCTGCTGGCGCCGGACGCGGCGGACGCCTCGTACGTGGCGCTCTCGCCGGAGGTCTCCGGGCGGTTCGCGCTCACCGCGGCGGACGTGCGGAGGGAGCGGCTGGATGGGCACCCGCTGGTGCTGCTGGCCGCGTGTCACTCGGCGGAGACGACCACGCTCCTCGACGAAGGCTACGGGCTGCCCAAGGCGTTCATCGAGGCGGGCGCGCGCGCGGTGCTGGCGGTGGTGGCGCCCATCCCGGACGTGGAGAGCGAGCCGTTCTTCCGGCCGCTCCTGTCGCGCATCCAGTCAGGCGTGCCCGCGCCCGAAGCGCTCCGGGAGGCGCGCGTCGCCTGGCACCAGGCGCACGGCCCGAGCTGGGCGGACTCCGTCCTCCTCTTCGAATGACGTTTGACGTTTTGACGTTTTCCCCCGCAGTACCCCGAGGAACACCATGAGCACACTCCGGATGACCCGCGCTGTGACCCTCCTCACCACCATCGCCCTGAGCTGCGCCGCCGCGCCGTCGACCCCGACGCCGCCCGGGACGAATCCGAAGGCGACGGAGGTCAAGGGCCCGCAGATGCCCACCGCGTCGTCGCCCCCGATGGTCCCGCCGGACGTGAAGAAGGTTTCCCCGCCGGATCTGTCGGGCAAGGTCGAACCCATGCCGGTCGCCGGAGCCGAGCGGGTGGCGCTGATCTGGGGCTATCCCTCGTGCACGGCGCGCCCGTGGATTGTCTCGGTCGTCGACCTGGGAAGCCGGACGGTGACGGTGCGCGCGCTGTCCTCCGGGAGCGAGTTGGAGCTGTACGCGCCGCCGCCAGCGGGGGGCTGCGTCAAGGGCGCCTGCCCCACGATGTCCGTGGTGATGCCGAGCCAGTCGCCATCCCTCTTCTCCGGGACGGGCACCATGCCGGGAGGGATGGGCAAGGGGCGCTACACCGTGTCTCCCAGCACCGCCTGCCCGGAGCCGCTGATGGTGCCGGACGCCGACCTGCTGGACTGGGCGGCGCGCCTGGTCACCGCGCGCAACGAGGCGCAGGCGGCGATCGCGGCGCTCCGGGCTTCGGGGAGGTGACCTGACGGCCGGGTCCTTCGTTCACTGGCGGGCTCGGTCCGGCCGCGGTGCCCCACCGGCACCGCAAGCTGGTCAACTGACGGGATGCACCTCGCCGTCCAGCCCGGCAACGTCGTCGAGCGCATCGCGCAGTGGTTGAACCTGGGGCCCGTCCCGCTGGCCCACGCCTTCCTGGGGATGATGGGCGCGCGGGCGGTGATGGCCGGCGCGAAGCTGGGCGTGTACGGGGCGCTCGCGCGGCAGGAGCTGGGCGCGGGCGAGCTGGCCGCCCGGCTCCGGACCCGGGAGGAGGGGCTGGAGCTGTTGCTCGACTCGCTGTGCGGGCTGAACGTGCTCCGGTTCCACCGCGGGCGGTACGCGCTGGCGCGGAGCGCGCGGCCCTGGCTGGACCCGGAGTCGCCGCGGTCGGTGGTGGACTTCCTGGCGTTCAACGAGACGCAGTGGGAGTGGTGGACCTCGCTGGAGGACGCCATCCAGAGCGGGACCGGTCCCGCCATCCACGGGTACCCGCCGGATGACCCTCGGTGGGAGTCGTACATGCGGGCGATGTTCCAGCTCGCGCGGCTGGTGGAACCGGAGATCTCCCCGCGCATCCGCCTCCCCGCGGGGGCACGGCGGCTGCTCGACCTGGGAGGCGGACACGGCTGGTTCTCCGCCTGCCTCTGCGAGCGGAACCCTGGGCTGGAGGCGACGGTGATCGATCTACCGGGCGCCGCGCGCGCCGGGCGCCGGGTGCTGGAGGGGGCGGGGCGGGCCGCGCACGTCCAGCACGTGGAGGGCGACGCGCTCACGGCGGACCTGGGGACCGGAGTCGACGGGACGCTCGTCTTCCAGCTCCTCCACCACCTGCCGCCGGACCAGAGCATCCAGCTCCTCCGGCGCGTCCACGCGGCGATGCGGCCGGGCGGCGTGCTGGCCGTGCTGGAGCTGTTCCGCCCGGAGCGCGGCGAGCGCCGGGACGCCTCGGCGCTGATCGGGCTCCACTACTTCCTCACCTCGTCGGCCGCCGCCTACCCGCGCGCGGAGGTGGAGCGGTGGATCCGCGAGGCGGGCTTCGGCGTTCCGAGGACGTGGGCGATGCGGAGGCTGCCGCTGGAATCACTGATCGTGGCGCGGAGATGAGCGGGTTCTCAGGTGGTGGATCGCCAGGCCCTCATCGAGATGAAGTTGCGCGCCGGGAGACCCCAGGACATCTTTGATGTTGAGCGTTTGAGAGACCTCGACCGATGACTGTCGCCCGTGAGGTATCACTCTCTGCCGAGGCCGTATCCAGGCGCCTGGAGGAAGCCAGCGCGGCCTCGGATCTCTCGGCTGATCGGCGGTTGGAGTCGAAGATCGACTTTTCACCAGAGGGCGTTACCCGTCGGCTGCAGGAGGCGTC
>DATBSS010000193.1:0-5435 GCA_036559665.1 Myxococcaceae bacterium | reverse complement strand
TACCTGTTCGTGCTGGAGGACACCAAGCGCCGGAAGCTCGTCGGCACCAGCATGATCATCGCGCAGCACGGGACCTATGAGTCGCCGCACATCTACTACGAGGTCTCCGAACGCGAGACCTACTCCGCCACCCTGGAGAAGCACTTCCGGCACAAGGTGCTCTCCATCGCGTACAACTACGCGGGCCCGACGGAGATTGGCGGGCTGGTGGTCGACCCGCCCCACCGCGCCACCCCGGAGAAGCCGGGCAAGCAGCTCTCGTACGTGCGCTTCCTCTACATCGCCTTGCACCGGCGCCTGTTCCGCGAGCGCGTGCTGGCGGAGCTGATGCCGCCGCTGATGGCCGACGGGCGGTCGCTCCTCTGGGAGGCGTGCGGCCGGAAGTTCACCGGCCTGAGCTACAAGGACGCGGACCGGCTCTCCCGGCAGAACAAGGAGTTCATCAAGGAGCTGTTCCCGGCCTCCGACATCTACGCCTCGTTGTTCCCGGCGCGGGTGCAGAAGGTGCTGGGCGAGGTGGGCCCGGAGACGGCCGGCGTGCGGCGGATGCTGGAGCGGATCGGCTTCAAGTATGCCGACCACGTGGACCCGTTCGACGGCGGGCCCCACTTCGAGGCCAACGTGAAGGACCTCACCCTGGTCCGGCGCTTCCGCACCGTGAAGCTGGGCGCCGAGGACCATCAGGAGGTCGCCGAGGACGTGCTGGTGGCCCGCGAGCGGTCCAGCGGCCGCAACCGCTTCCGCGCCGTCCGCACCCAGGCCCGCATCGACGACCAGGTGGTCTACCTGCCCGCGCACGCCAAGGAGGCGCTCGGCGCCAAGGCCGGCGACGGGCTGGCCATCATCCCCTTCGAGTAACACTTCGAGGTCCCTGTGGCGCTTGATGTGGAGAGCCACTACCGCCGGTATGGACCCCAGGTCCTGAGGCGGTGCCGGTTCCTATTGCGCGACGAGTCACTGGCCTTGGACGCCATGCAAGACGTGTTCGTGGAGCTCCTCCGGTACCAGGACCGGTTGCGGTCGGTCGCGCCCTCCAGCCTCCTCCACCAGATCGCCACCCACGTCTGCCTCAACAAGCTCCGGGGGGCGCGGCGGCGGCCGGAGGACCCGGAGGACGAGCGGGTCCTGCAGATCGCCGGCGCCGAGGACGTGGAGCAGCGGACGTTCGCCCAGCGCATGCTGGACGGGTTGTTCGGGCGGGTGCCGGCCAGCAGCCGGGACATCGCCGTGCTCCACTTCGTGGACGGGATGACGCTGGAGCAGACCGCGGCGGAGGTGGGGATGTCGGTGTCCGGGGTCCGGAAGCGGCTGCGCGGGATGGCGGCGATCCTCAAGGAGCTCAATCTGGAGACGGAGGAGGAGCCATGAGCGGGCGAATCCCGGACTGGGTGCTGGAGCGCCACCTGGTGGGTGAGTTGCCCAAGGGGTTCAGCGAGGCGGACCTCGCCGCGGACCCGACCGTTCCGGAGCGACTGGAGCGGATGCGCACCGAGAACGAGGAGATCCTCAAGCGTCATCCGCCGGCGGTGGTGGCCGCGAACGTGCGGGCCAGGGCCGAGGCGCGGAACGCCGAGCGGCGGCCGGTGATGGTGCGGCTGGTGCCGGTGGCCATCGCGGCCCTCCTCATCGCGGTCGTCGGACCGGTGGTGGTGAGGCAGATGATCCAGCCCGGGGGGCCGGACATCCTGACCAAGGGGATGGAACCGCACCTGGAGGTGCTTTCGAAGGGTGAAGCGGGGGTCGTAGCGCTCGCACCGGGCGCCAAGGCCCGGCCCGGGAACGTCGTCCAGCTCCGCATCGTGGGGGCCGGCGCGGCGTATGGGGCCGTGGTGGCGATGGATGGCACCGGGGCGGCGGAGCTGCTGACCCCCGGCACGCTCCAGCTCCCTCATGGCGGGAGCCTCCCGCTTCCGGACGCCCTGGAGCTGGACGACAAGGGCCCGTACGAGCGGTTCGTCCTGGTCACCTCGGACCGCGCCTTCGAGACGGCGGATGTCCTCGCGGCGGCGCGGAAGGTCGGCGCGGATCAGGTCGCGAAGCTGGAGCTGCCCTCGGGCCTGCAGCAGTCGTCGTTCCTGATCGTCAAGGGCCCGTAGCCCAGCTCGATGCGATAAATGGCAGTGAATGGCTAAGCCTGAGCGACGCGCGACCACCGTGTACCTCGACCGCCGGATCGCGCAGGCAGTGAAGACCAAGGCGGCACTGACCTGGCGAACCAAGGGTTGGCTCGGCTTCTGAGCGAGGACGAGCGAGACCTCCGGCGGGATGGGCTCCTTTAGGATTTCGCTCGATCGACTTCGACGCCGCGCTGGTGACCATTCTCGCGGTCGTCCTCGACCGTCCCTAAACCCGAACCCCCAGCAGCAGGCCCGGCCAGATCTGCACGGTGCCGCCGCCGAGGAGGAAGAGCGCGGGGATGTACGACGCGCCGGCAGGCGCCTCCGGGCGGATCCGGTGGAAGAGGTTGATGCTGGCGCCGCCGAAGACGGCCACCTGGGGCAGCACCTGCCAGCCGGCCACGCCGCGGGCGGTGGTGAGGAGGTTCGTGTAATCCAGCGGCGCGGCCACCGTGTGGATCCCTGAGACACCCATGTCGACGTCGACCCACAAGTGCTGGAGCGGCTCGAGATGGAGGCCGGCCGCCAGGCCGTAGCGGAACGTCCCGTCCCTCCCGCCACCGACGAAGAGGGATGAGTAGACGCGCCCGGTCCCGGTCTCCAGCGCCGCATTGGCCGGCTCCACGTCGTCCGCGTACGCCTTCACGTGGATCTGCCCCTTCCGCACCACGTTGACGACACCGATGGGAGCGCCGTCCATCTCGTCCGAGATGTTCACCACCCCGAACTGCACGCCGCTGGCATGGCCGGCGATATTCACCAGGCCGAACTGCACCCCCACCGGCGCCTCCGCCATGTTGACCGCGCCCGCCTGCAGGCCGGTCCACCCGGAGCGGGCGAGATTGAGCCCCACGCTCATCTGCACGCCGTTGGAGGCGGCGCCGGCCGAGGTGAAGCCGCCGCCGAACTGGACGCCCTGGACGGCGCCGCCCGCCAGGCTCGCCCCCAGCGCGAGCTGCGCCCCGCGCACGTCGGACTGCGCGTAGGCCAGCGCCGCGGGGAGCTGAGCGCCCTGCACCGTGCCCGCGGACCAGTTCATCGCCATGGCGAGCTGCACCCCAGAGACGGACCGCGCCTGGTTGCTGAACAAGCTGCCCTGGAAGTACCGCGCCTCCTGGTCCACCCAGGTGCCCAGCAGCCCGAGCGCGGTGCCGTTGAGCGCCGCCGACCGCGTGTACAGGCCGAGCGCGAGGTTGTTCTCCGCGGCCTCCGGGAGGAGGTCGTTGGTGCTCACCGACGGGAAGAGCGCCAGGTTGATCGGCACCACGCGGAGGCCGGGCCCGTCGCCGCGGGCGGTGGTGCCCTCGACGGTGGTGCGGGTGAAGTCCTGCACCTCGAGGGGGCGTCGCTCGCCGTCGCGCAGGGTGACGTCCGCCAGCGCGCTGCCCTCGCTCCACTCCCGCCGGACCGAATACCGGGCGTGCGGGAGGGCCAGCTCGACGCGGTCGCCGGCGCGCTTGGTCACCTCGGCGGCCAGGGCCCCTGCGGTGTCGCGGACGAAGAGGCGCCCCTCGAGGCCGGGCGCCAGCACCAGCCCGGCGGTGCCGGCGCGCAGGTCGGTGAGCACCAGCTCGCCGGTGCCGGTGAGGTCCATGTCGTAGGTGGCGTGCTGGGCGCCGCCCTGGGTGGACTCGGTGCGCGCCAGGGTCTCGCGGTAGGCCAGGTCGTACGCCTCGCCGAGCGTGATGCGCCCGTCGCCGTCGTGGTCCGCCGCCCCGCGCAGCGCGGAGACGAGGTGGTGGGTGAAGAAGGAGCCGCGGAGGCGCTCGGACTCCTGGGAGACCTCGTCCTCCGCCGAGGAGGTGAGGATGGCCATGCCGCGGATGCGCGCGCTCTCGTCCTGGAGGAAGGGCGCGCGGCGGACGAGGCCCTTCTTCCGGGCCAGCGCGCCGGACGCGCAGGAGTCCAGCACCACCACCTTCACGTCCGCCTCCACCCGGTCCAGCGCGCGGCGGAGCTCCCGGTAGTCGAGGCGTTCGCCGCGGAGGAGGAGACCCTGCTCATCCGAGTGGCCGGAGTAGTAGACGACCGCCTCCACCCGCGTCCCCGGCGCCCGCGCGCGGCGGGCCAGCGCGGAGAGCTGCTCCAGGCCGGCCAGCAGGCGCGCCCGGTCGCCCTCCACCACCATCACGATGTCCGGCTCCACCACGCCGCCCAGCTCGCGCATCACCGCGCCGAACGCCTGCGCGTCCGAGGCGGCGAAGCGCAGGCGGGCCCGGCCCTGGCCACCGTCGTTCACGCCGGCCAGCAGCGCGACCCGGTGCACCGCCGATGGTGCCGCGGCGGCCAGCTGGGCCACGCACCAGAGCGCGATCGCGGCCATGCGTCTCATCGCCGGGTCATTGTACGTAGCTGGCGGAAGCCTGCCAGATGAGCTGGCCCACCCGGAGGTTGTCATGGAGCGTGGCCACCTCGTTGGTCCGGTAGACGGGGCCCATGGACGCCTCCAGGCGCCAGACGCGGAGGACGGCGCCCATGGCGACCTCGCCCACCCAGGGCTCGTGGCGGGCCACCACCGCGCCGTCGAGGATCGGCCCGTCGATGGTGGCGTTGTAGCCGACGCGGCGGACCTCGCCCCGGAGGTAGACGTAGGCGGCGGTGGGGATGAAGGCCGGCGAGCGCGCGAGCGGGTCTCCCATCCAGCCGGCGGTGAGCGAGGTGTGCGCCGCGCCTGCGAGCAGCATGCTGCCGGCGTGCCCGGAGACACCGGCCATCCAGTGGAGGGAGGGCGCGGCGCCGGACCACTCCATCCAGCTCGGCGGCGTGCCGTCGAGCGAGGCCAGCGTCGTCTCGGCGAAGAGGGAGACGTCCCCGGCGAGGCCGGGCCGGGTCTCGATGGTGCCCCAGCCCACCTCCGTCGGGAGCGGTTGGCCGGTGACGAAGGCCGGCAGGTTGTGCGCGTGGAACTGGGTCCAGCCCGCGAACGACCAGGGGCCTTGCGTGCCGCCGTTCAGGTCGAGGCTGAGGTGGGAGTACGCGCGGCTCCCGCGGGCGAAGGCCAACGGCGCGTGCGGCAACAGCACGTCGAGCCCGACGGCCCCTTTCAGCCATCCACTGTACGGGCGGTCACCCTGGAGCTCGTCCTTGGAGGCGATCGTGGCCGTGCGCGGGGTGTAGATGTTCTGGCCGAGGGACGCGGAGAGCAGCACGCGCGCGTCGGGTGGGAGGTGGAGCGCCTCGGGTAGGAGCGCCCAGCGCATTCCCAGCATGGTGGAGGCGGAGTACCAGCGGTCGTAGGGGAGGCCGGTGGTGGGGGCGATCAGCGGTGGGAGGGAGTCGTTGTCGCCCAGGTAGTACAGGCGGAACGACTCCGGGCCG
>DATBSS010000192.1:0-12696 GCA_036559665.1 Myxococcaceae bacterium | reverse complement strand
CACACCAGTCCTTCGCCGGAGAGTAGCAAGCTCTTCATCCCGCCGATGCGGCGCACGTCGTACTGAAGCCCTTCCGTGAAGGCGACGACGTTCTCGTTGTCGCAAATGAAACCGGCGCCGCTCACGTCCACCGGGTGGAGCGCGCCGAAGGCGTGCACCAGCACACGGCCGTCGCCCTCCGCCTTGAGCAGGAACATCCCGGCGCCGAAGAAGCCCTTGGCCCCGCCCCACTTGGTGTCGAGCTTCACCGACGTCTCGCCGGCGAGGAACGCGCCGCTGTGGATGAACAGCGACTCGCCCTGGTGGACGCGGAACTCGGCGATGTCGCCCTCGGAGGGAGGGGCCAGGTACACACTCTCGCCTGGCGCGGTGGAGGTGAAGGTGTTGAGGAACAGGCTCTCCCCGCCCAGCAGCTTCCGCTTGGCGGAGGCAAGCAGGCCGCCTCTGAGCGCGGTCTTCATCTGCACGCTGGTGTCCCGGCTCACCATGGTGCCGGCGGTGGCGACGATGGATTCGCCGGCCCGGTCGAAGGTGGCCTGGACCATGGAGAAGTCGGGTCGCTGGAGCAGCTCGATCTGCATCGTCAGCTCTCCCTCGCCGGCAGATGGCGGCCCAGCTCCTGGCCGTACTCGGACGGGTTGCGCGTCTGCATCCAGAGCGTGCCCTGCCCGCTGAAGTGGCAGACCAGCCCCTCGCCGGAGAGCCAGGAGGCGATCCACCCGTCCGCGGCCTTGGTGATGCGGAACTGCAGCGAGTCCTCCCACGCCACCAGGTGCCCGGTGTCCACGATGTACTCGCCGCGGACCTGCACCTCCTCGATGGCGCCGAACGCGCCGGCGATCACCTTCCCCTGGCCGGTGGTCTTGAGGACGAACAGGCCCTCGCCCGCGAAGAACGTCTTGAAGCCGCCCACCTTGGTGTCCACGTCCACGCCCGGCGTCGAGGCGACGTAGGCGCTCGACTGGAGGTAGTACTTGCTCAAGCCCACGTCGAGGACGACCAGGTCGCCGGGCAGCGTCGCCGCCAGGTAGACCTCGCCCACCTCGCTGCCGTGCGACGCGGTGAAGGTGTTCCGGAAGAAGCTCTCCCCGCCGAACAGCCGCTTCAGGCCCTTGAGCAGGCCGCCGCTGCCCGTCGTCAGCTGCACGTTGGGGGTCATCCCCACCATCGCGCCGGACTCGGCGGTCACCGATTCGCCGGGCAGCAGCACCACGTGCGCCATCGCTTGCGACGGCTGGTGTTGGAGATCGATCTGCATGGGTTGGCGCTCCCCTCTTCTCTTGCGCTACGGCAGCCGCGGCGTCAGCCACGAGGTCAAGCTGCTTACGTTGCGCGACTGGAGGACCACCGTCCCCCGGCCGCTGAACTCCACGACCAGCCCTTCCCCGGACGCGACCAGGCCCAGGAACCCGCCGCCGGGCGTGCGGATGCGGAAATCCAGCGAAGGGTCGAACGCCACGATGTGCCCGGTGTCCACGGTGAGCGTTCCGTTCACGGGGACCTCGAGCGTCCCACCGTAAGACGTGTAGAACAGGTCCCCGGTGCCGCTCACTTCCAGGAAGAACAGCCCTTCGCGCGCCAGCAGCCCGCGCAGCCCGCCCCAGCGCATCTTGAGCTGGAGGTCGCCGCTGCTGGCCAGGAATGACCCGCGGGTGAGGAGGACGCGGTCGCCCTTGAGGCGCTTGAGCGCGATGTTGCCGGAGAAGGTGGGCGCCAGCGTGACCTCGCCGCCCTCCTCGCAGGTGAAGTCGTTCACCATGATGGATTCGCCAGCGACGAACTTGCGGATGAGCGCGGTGAAGAAGGCGCCCAGCGAGCCGAAGAAGCCCGCGCCGCGCGGCGCGTTGAGGCGCGTCCGCATCTTTACCCGCGGGAAGCGGGAGACCATGGACCCGGCCTCGGCGGTGAGGACATCGTTCCGCTGGAGGCCTACCTTGAGGACCGCAAACGAAGGACCCTGCGCGATCTCGTGGTTCATCGGCGGGGAACCATAAAGCCCATGCCCTTCGAACACTCGAACAAACGCATCGCGGCGGAGGTGGCGCTCCTGCTGGGCGTGCCCGCGGTGCTCGTTCTGGCCGCCTGGGCGTCCTTCGGGGTGATGGTGGACGCGGGCGTGCGGCGGATCCCGCCGGAGGCCGAGCGCGCGCTGGGGGATGCGATGGCCAGGGTGGTGGGCGAGACGGGGCACCCCTGCGCCGCGCCGGAGATGGTGGCGCTGGCGAGGTCGCTGGCGGGCCATGCCGGGCTGGACGCCGAGCACCTCGACGTCGCGGTCCTGGATGACGAGACGGTGAACGCCTTCGCGCTGCCCGGCGGGCACGTGGTGGTCTTCTCCGGGCTGCTGCAGAAGTCCGAGAGCCCGGACGAGGTGGCGGGGGTGCTGGCGCACGAGCTGGGGCACGTGATGCTCCGGCACCACCTCCGGTCCGCGCTGCGGTCGCTGGGGGTGGGCGCGGTGGCGAGCGCGGTGCTGGGGGATACGAGCGGGCTGACCGCGCTCCTGGCCTCCGGCTCCAGCCAGCTGCTGGACCTCGCCTTCAGCCGGGAGCAGGAGGAGGCGGCGGACGCGTTCGCGGTGGAGCTGTCGGTGAAGGCCGGGTTCGACCCGCTGGCGGTGGGACATCTCCTGGAGCGGATGGAGGAGGCGGGGTCGCTGCCGAAGCTGCTGCGCACGCACCCCAGTGGACCGGATCGGCTGCGGGCGCTGGAGAAGCTGGCCGCGGCGCATCCGTCCACGAGGCGCCTGGAGATGTCGCTGGAGGCGCTGCGGGGCGAGTGCCGGGTGCCCTAGCGCTGGCCGGTGCCGTGGACGTGGAAGGGGCCGAAGGAGACGGCGTACTCCACGGTTTGCGTAGCGTGGACGGGCCTCGCAAGACCTGCGCTAGGGTCGCGCGGATGCACCGGCTCATGCTCAGTGCAGTGTGGTTGCTGGCGGTCCCCGCTCTGGCCGGGGGGCTGGAGTACGACGCGTTCTCGGACCGGGATGGGAACGTCACCAGTGAGGAGCACGGAATCGCGCTGTGGGCGCTGATCCAGGATCCAGAACGACTGGAGACGGTCTACACGGATGCCATCCGCGGGAATCCCCGCGCTGGCCGCGTCTTCCGGATGCTGGAGACCGACTACTTCCCCGACTTCGGCCGCAAGCTCGCCGAGGTGGTGAATCGCCCGCCCTGCTTGTTGCCGGCCGTCCGGGAGCTCTCGGGGTGGTGCGTGCCGCGCTGGTCGTTCCTCGACTTCCTGAGACGAGACAAGCCCAGTGGGGTTCGTCTTCGACAGGCGCTCTTCGATGGGTTCTCGGCGAGGGCGCACGAGCTCCAACTCGAGAATCAGATCATTCTCTCAGCGATGAACGCGCTCCTCGGGGTCGGAGTCGCGGTGGCCGCGCTCGCCCCGACCAGGGCGATCAGCGGAGTCCTCGAAGACATCGCCGTCACCTCGCGCGGCAGGCTGATCCTGCGCGGTACGGTCGACGTGCGCGCCACCGTCAAGGAGATCCAGGCTGGAAAGCTGCCCCCGCGCGCCGTCTTTCGCAATGACGAAGGGCTGCTACCGAAGCAACCACCTGGCTACTACCAGGAGTTCGTTCATCCCACTCCTGGCGTCGCTGGTGTGGGCCCGCAGCGGATCATCCGCGGCCAGGGCGGCGAGCTCTATTACACGCCCGATCACTACCGGACCTTCGTCCGCCTGGCCCAATGACTCGACCTGCCCCACCCTTCCGGTTCGGCGATTCCGGAGATCTGCCGGGGACTGTTCTCGTGGCCGAGATACCACCCGGAATCCGGACGAAGGAGACCCTGCTCCAGGAGCTCGCGCGGCGACTCCAGTTCCCCGACTACTTCGGAGCCAACTGGGATGCTCTCTGGGACTGCCTGGGAGACTTTTCGTGGTTGCCCATCGGAGTCGTCGTGCTTACGCACGCCGATCTACCTCTCGCGGAGGATGAGGCCAATGTGAAGAAGTACCTCTCGATCCTTCGAGACGCGGTCGAGAAGCCGGGCTCGGGTTCAGCGGGGCATGACCTCATCGTTGGGTTCCCGGTCGAAGTGCGCGATCACGTGGAATGGCTCCTGAGGTCCGGATGAGCCAGATGAACCGCGTGTTCCTCCTCTCCCCCGCCAGCGCCGGCGGCGTGCGCGCGAAGATGTTGCTGCGTGAGGATGCCTCCTTCGCCCTCGCCAACCAGGTCCGGTCGGCGGGCGCGCCGCTGGCCGAGGTGTTCTCGTTCCTGAGCGGCCTCTACTTCCGCGGCAAGGTTGCGTACGTGCGCCGCTTCGCCGCGCCACCCTCGGGACTGGACCCGGGCCTGATCATCACCACTACGCGTGGCTTGGTCCCGATGAACGAGGTGGTCACCGCCTCCACCCTGCGCACCTTCGAACGCGTGGACATCAACCTCGCGGAGCCCCGCTACACCCGGCCCCTGACGCGCACCGCGCGCGACCTCGCCCGCTTCCTGGGCGCGGAGGACGAGGTGGTGCTGCTGGGGAGCGTCGCCTCCGGCAAGTACGTGGAGCTGCTGCTCCCCATCTTCGGGGACCGCCTCGTCTTCCCCGAGTGCTTCGTCGGCCGCGGCGACATGAGCCGCGGCGGCGTCATGCTCCGCGCCGCCGAGTCCGGCAAGGAGCTCACCTACGTCCCGGTGGCGCGCGCGACCCGGCACGGCGCCCGCCCGCCGAAGCTCACCGCCAGCGCGTTCCGCTGAGCTTCTTTCGGGCTCAGCCCCCGAACCCAGGGGGCGCTGATGCGGCTGGCCTGCGGCCAACTTTCTCCGGGCTCAGCCGCCGAACGGCTTCGAGCCCAGCCCGCTCGGCGACCCGAAGGTGCCCAGCCCGTTGCGCGGGATGGCGAGCCCTGGCGTGGGCGCCGCGACCTGCACCTCCACCGCCGTCACCGCGACCCGGTCTGGCCGCGTCACCCGCCGCGTCGACAGCCCGCGAGCGTCCGAGGTGGTCACCAGCGCCGAGGCGTTCTGCTCCAGCTTCTGCGTCGTCTGCCGTTCCATGCTTCTCACGTCCTCCCAAGCACGCGAGATCCACACGGGCGCGCCTGGCGGCAACGGCCCATCGCAGAGAACCGCCCCGAAGTCCAGGCGCGCTGTTCTCCATCGACCGCTTCTACTGTACGCCCGTGCCGCCTGCACATTTGTTGCCCCACCCGCTGACCACCTGTACAGTTCGCATCCATGCGACGCGTCGAGGGAGCGCCGGCCGATGTGGAGGGCGCGTTCCAGGCGCCCCGGACCATCCCGTGGGCAGCCGGACCCGGAGGCCTGGAGCACGTCCTCCAGCGCTGGCGGTCGGACCGGCAGCTCTGGCCGCACTTCGCGCTGGATCACTCGGTGCCCGCCTCGGCCGGATCGACCCGGGACTTCCCGGAGGACCTCGCCCCCGGCGTGCGACGCGCGCTCGAGCGGCGCGGCATCCGCCAGCTCTACACGCACCAGGCGGAGGCGGCGGCGCTGGTACGGGCCGGGCGCGACGTCGTCGTGGCCACCCCGACCGCCTCCGGGAAGAGCCTCTGCTACAACCTCCCGGTCCTCGACCGCCTGGCTCGTGAGCCGGGCGCGCGCGCGCTGTACCTCTTCCCCACCAAGGCGCTCTCCCGCGACCAGGAGGAGGCGCTCAAGGCGCTCCTGCGCGACGCGGAGCTACCGCACGGGGCGATCACCTACGACGGCGACACGCCGCAGGACGCCCGCCGCGCCGCGCGGGACCGGGCCGGGTTGCTGCTCACCAACCCGGACATGCTGCACTCCGGCATCCTTCCCCACCACGCGAGCTGGGCGCGGCTGCTGGCCAACCTCCGCTACGTGATCATCGACGAGCTGCACACCTACCACAGCGTGTTCGGCTCGCACCTGGCCAACGTGCTCCGGCGGCTGGACCGCATCGCGCGCTTCCACGGCTCGACGCCGGCCTTCGTCTTCGCCTCCGCCACCATCGGCAACCCGGTCGAGCACGCCGCCCGCATGCTGGGCCGCGAGGTGGCGGCGGTGCTCGAGAGCGGCGCGCCCACCGGCGAGAAGCACGTGATGGTCTACAACCCGCCGGTGGTGAACGCGGAGCTGGGCGTCCGCGAGAGCTACGTGAAGCGGTCGGTGAAGCTGGCGGCGGACCTGGTGCGGGCCAACGTCACCACGCTGCTGTTCGGGCAGTCGCGCAACACGGTGGAGGTGATGCTCAAGTACCTCCGCGACGCGCTGGTGGAGCGCGGGGTCGACCCGTCGGTGGTCCAGGGGTACCGCGGCGGCTACCTCCCCGGCGCCCGCCGCGATATCGAGGCCGCGCTCCGGGCGGGCCAGGTCCGCTGCGCCGTGGCCACCAACGCGCTGGAGCTGGGCATCGACATCGGGGCGCTGGACGCGGTGGTGTGCGCGGGCTACCCCGGCTCCATCGCCGCGCTCTGGCAGCGGTTCGGTCGCGCGGGCCGCCGAGGTCACCCGTCGCTGGCGCTGCTGGTCTGCTCCAGCTCGGCGCTGGACCAGTACTTCGCCGCGGCGCCGGAGCTGCTGGTCGGGTCGCCGGTGGAGCAGGCGCGGATCGACCCGGACAACGCGGAGATCCTCATCCAGCATCTCAAGTGCGCCGCGTTCGAGCTGCCCTTCGAGGAGGGTGAGCCGTTCCGCGAGCTACAGCCCGACGCCACCGCGGACGCCTTGCGCTACCTCACCCAGCACGAGGTGGTGCACGCGGTTCCGGGCGCGGGCGGCCGGCAGGTCTTCCACTGGTCCACGGATGCGTACCCGGCCAACCACGTCTCGCTGCGCAGCGCCGGCTGGGACAACGTGGTGGTGATCGAGCTGGGGTCGGATCGTGTGCTGGCGGAGATGGACTTCCGCTCCGCGCACACCATGCTGCACGAACAGGCCATCTACCAGCACGACGCCGAGCAGTACCAGGTGGAGCGCCTGGACCTCCCCAACCGCAAGGCGTTCGTGCGCAAGGTGGCGCCGGACTACTTCACCACCGCGATGACCAACGTGAAGGTCACCGTCATCGAGGAGGAGCGGCGGTCGGACGTGTTCGACCGCGGGTTGGTGGCGGCGGGTGGCGAGGTGTCGGTGGTGGAGAAGGTAGTGGGGTTCAAGAAGATCAAGTTCCACACGCATGAGAACGTGGGCTACGGCGAGGTCGCGCTCCCGGAGCTCCAGCTCCACACCACCTCGCTCTGGCTCACGGTGCCGGAGGAGCTGGTGGCGCAGATCGGCGCGCCGCGGCCGGCGATCATCGACGCGCTCAACGGCATCGGGAACGCGCTCCACACCGTGGCTTGCGTGGGGTTGATGATCGACCCGCGGGACCTGGGTCGCGCGATGGGCAGCGCGGGCGAGGGCGGCGCGCCGGCAGGCAGCGGCGGCACCCTCTTCAATCCGACCATCTTCCTCTACGACCACGTCCCTGGAGGGGTGGGGCTGGCGGGGCGGTTGTTCGAGCAGCGCGTGGAGTTGCTGCTGCGGGCGCGGCGGCTCGTGGAGAACTGCGCCTGTGGGGACGGCTGCCCCTCCTGCATCGGGCCCTCGCCGGGCGCGCGCCGCCCCGAGGATGGGCTGGGGCCGCGGCGGGGCTTCTGCCTGGAGGTGCTCGGGCACCTCGGCGTGCAGGCGCTGCAGTAGCGGAGGTCGCGGATGAGCTTCCAGAGCGCGCTCGGCCGGAAGCTCCAGAGACTGGGCGCGCCGCCCGCGAGTGGTCGCAAGGACGTGGCGACCACGCCCGCTCCGGAGCCTCCAGCGCTCGCCCCGGCGCCGCGGTCAACCCCGGATGCCGCCGGCCCATCGCCCGGGCTCGGTGTGCCGGAGACCACGGCACACGGTGTGCTCCACGTGACGAGGCGGCGTTACGGGCCGGACCATTGCCATGGCCGGGTCGCGGTGTCGTCCGCGCTCTCGGCGCGGTCGGAGCACGTGGCGGCGCTAGCGCTGGACCCATCGCTGGCGGGTCTCCCTATGGAGCGCGCGCTGCTGCTGGACACGGAGACCACGGGGTTGGCGGGCGGGGCCGGGACGCTGCCGTTTCTGATCGGCCTCGGATGGTTCGAGCCGGGCGGGACGCTGGAGCTCGAGCAACTCTTCCTGCGGAGGCCGGGCGAGGAGCGGCCGATGCTGGCGCGCCTGTCCGAGCGGCTGGCCGCGGCGTCCTGCGTGGTGAGCTTCAACGGCAAGAGCTACGACTGGCCGCTGCTCCGGACGCGCTTCGTCATGAACCGGATGCCGGTCCCCGCTCCGCCGCCGCACCTGGACCTGCTCCACTGCGCGAGGCGCGTCTTCCGCTACCGCTGCGACAGCGCGCGGCTGACGGAGCTGGAGGTGGCGGTGGTGGGCCACGTCCGGCACGGGGATGTGCCCGGGCATCTCATCCCGGAGCTGTACTTCGCCTACCTGCGCGGGCGGGGGCAGGGCCCGTTGCGGCGCGTGCTGGATCACAACGCGCAGGACCTCGCGATGCTGGGGGCGCTGCTGGGCCACCTGGCGGAGCGATTCGCAGCGCCGGGGGAGGAGCTGGACGCCCGGGACGCGCTCGGGTTGGCGGAAGTGGCCTTCCGCGCACGGGACCACGCGCGCGCGGACGCGTTCGCAGGCCTGGCCGCGCGCGCGCCCCGCCCGGACCTGGCGAGCGCGGCGATGGTCATCCGCGCGCGGGTGTGCTGGCGGGCGCGCGACGTGGCAGGCGCGGTGGCCTGGTTGGAGCGCGCCGTGGCGCTGGCGGTGGGACCGCTGGCGGCGCGCCTCCATCTCGCGCTGGCCAAGCTCCACGAGCACCGGATGCGCGATCTCTCACGCGCCCTCCACCATGCGACGCAAGCCCGTGGCGCAGAGCCACCCCCGCGCGGGGTGCGACGGCTGCAGCGATTGAAAGAGAAGCTGGAGCGCGCGGCGGCGATCAGGCCGTCCAGCGCACGTCCACCAGGACCTTCTGCGTCGTGAAGTCGACGATGTCGACCTTGAGGTCCTTCGCGTCCGCCAGGCTCATCGCCGCCTGCACCGCACCCTGGACGTACGCCGGATGTCCGTACGTCTCATTCAGGTGGAGGCGGAAGTGGTTCGGCGCCACCTCCTCGAGCTTCATCCTCATGAAGTTGTTCATGGCGGTGAAGCTGTCCGGTAGTCGGAGCATGCTGCGCCGCGGCCCCATCAACTTCGCCATCTGGACCAGTACCTTGCCCATCATGGTGTGGCCGATGCCGTTCACCGCCACCGCGCCCAGGCGGCGGAAGCCCTCCTCGGTGCTCACGGTCGGGAAGAGCTCGGCGACGGTGACCTCCAGGAACCGGGTCCACGCTTCGCGGGGATAGGTAGGCCGAAGCTTCTGGTCCAGGTCCAGGCCCAGCCCCCGCAGCTTGGCCGACAGCGAAGGCGTGATCTGGCCCACCAGCCCCCGGAGGAAGACTCCCTCGACGGCGGCGTCGTAGACGACTTGTTGGGCAGAAGCGGCGGCCATACCGGCGGATCAGTGTCTAACTCGTCCGCCCAAAGGTTCAAGAGGCGACATGTGGGGGCGCCTGACGCCAGGCCAGCGGCGGCTCCGCGGACTCCACCAGGGCGGCGCCCTCCCGGCGCCCGGCCGCCCGGACCCACACCGGGCTGGCCGCGCGGTAGAGCCCGCCCGGCGTCGTGACAATCACCTGGTACGACTCGCCCTCGCGGAGCTGGTGCTGGCGGACCGGTTCACCGCCCCCCACCGGCAGGAACTCCGTCAACCCCGGCGAGGTCAGCGCGCACGGCCCGTCCAGCCCACCCATCGGCAGCCCGATCCGCTCCGGACCCACGAAGAGGCCGGACTCGACCACCGGCCGGCTGCCGTACCACGGCCAGAGCGAACCTCTCGGGTGAGCGCCGGACCGGACCGCCAGCGCCTTCAACCGGGGCCAGGCGTCGACCGGGCGGAGCTTGCCCAGGCGCTCGGCGGCGCGGTCGAGGGCGCGCGCGCGGTCCGGGTCCGGGCGGAGGCCGCGGAGGAGCTGCTTGCACAGGCGGGGCTGCTCGCAGGCGAAGACCCCCAGCGTGCCGTCGCGGATGGCGCGGATCAGCGAAGGCGCGTGGTCCTGGATCAACTTGCCGAACGCCGCCAGGTCCGCCGCGCTCCGGGCGGTGAGGAGCGTCAGGTCGCGGCCCAGCGCGAACCGGGCGGCGAGGAAGGCGCGCAGCGTAGGGTCGCGGACGGCGGCGACCCGGGCCGGCACCGCGCGCCTCCAGGACGGCATCCACGGGATGGCGAGTTCGCCGGCCAGCACCGGGATGCCTCGGGTCCGGAGGTTGAGGCCGGAGGCACCCTCCGGGACCAGGCCGACGTGCCCAGCCAGCGCGCCGGGGTGCGCTGCCTCCACCCGCGCCGCCCAGAGCCGCCACAGCCGCGCACCTTCGCGCTGGGACTCGGCCGCCAGTGGAAGCTCCCCGTCCTGCGACACCGCGAGGCAGACCGGCGGCCGGATGGTCAGGCCGCGCCGGAGGCCGCTGCGAAGCTCGGCGGCGTCGCGCTGGGCCTCCGCCAGCGTACGGACCGGCACCGCGCGCTGGAAGGCGGAGACCGTGGTGACCTCCGAGAAGCGGTGGGCGAGGCCGAACAGGCTGCGGGCGTTCTCAGACAGGTGGCCGAGGAGCCAGCGATCCTCCGCGGCCCCGGCGCCGCGCCACGCGCTCCGGAGGGAGCGGAGGGTGAGGCGCGCGCGCCACCGGACCGAGGTCTCGAACCACATGTGGCGCGAAGCTGCAATCGACGTGCGAGCGCGCGTCAGGCGAGCCGCGGGAACGTTCGTGCACGCTGCTGCGCGGATCGGGTGATCGGGCGTGCACGCGCGGGCACGCCCGAACGGCCAGCGATCCTTCCGGGTGGAAAATGCTCGCTGGCGCTGCAACCTCCCGCCCGAGCTACGTCCCGTCGACGCAGGGCACGCGCCCCACGTTGGCGCTGCCGGTGCGGTCGCCGCCCTGGAGGCAGCCGCCCGGACTCCTGTTCTGGGTGGCCTGCTTCTCCTCCTCGATCTGCCGCAGCGTCCGGCAGCGGCGGGTCGGGATGTGGCTGCCGACCACCATCCTGTTCTCGCACACCACGGTCTTGTCCTGGTCCGCCAGGGCCAGTTCCCGGTTCGTCACCTGCGTCCCGGCCGGCCGCTTCGCCAACTCCTTCGAGGCGGCGATCCGGTCATCCCTGGTCACGTACTTCGCCCCGCACGCCGACATCGCCAGCAGCGCTGCCCCCACCACGATTCGTCGCATCTGTGTCTCCTTGGCCGGCCCCCGCGGGAAGACCACCCGCGGAGTTGCGGAGACGCCTTGCAGTGGTTGTGACGGCGCGATGCAGCCAGTGGTCCGACTCAGTCCCCGAACCAGGGGACGCTGATGCGGCCGGCTGGCGCCGGCACGGCTGCGCTCAGTCCTCGGTCGGGTAGGTGTTGTAGTCGGGCTCGGGCGGCGGAGGAGGCGGCGCCGCCGGGCGGCTGGGCGGCGGGGCGGTATAGGTCGACGGCGGCGGAGGCTGCGGCGCCGAGGTCGTGTCCGGTGGATACGTCTGCGCGGGCGGCTGCGGCGGATAGGCCTGCTGCGGTGGATAGCTTTGCGGCTGCGGCGGATACGCCTGCTGCGGCGGGTACGTCTGCGGCTGCGGCGGATAGGCCTGCTGCGGTGGATAGCTCTGCGGCTGCGGCGGGTACGCCTGGTCCGGCGGAGCGCCCTGCGTCGACGGCGGGAACATGCCCGGCGGCGGCGTGAACGGCGGGAACGGGTTGGAGGGCGCGGGCTGCTGAGGCTCGCTCGCGGGCGGCGTGGTTGACGGGGGCCCCTGCGGCGCGGTGGTGGCGTCACCCGGCATCGGCGCCAGCGCGCCCCCGCCGGGGAGCGGCGTGCCGGTGAGGCCCTGACCGTTCCCGAACGCCATGCCCACCATCACCCGCCACTTCGGCGTCCCGGGGGCCTGGCCCAGGCCCGGCCCGGCCAGCGCGTACAGCTCCATGTTCTGCGCGACGGGGTACCGCGCCCCCAGCAGCAGCTCCACCGCCCCGACCTGCCCGCCCAGCGTGACGTACGTCCGCCCGCTGATCTCCCCGCGCAGCCCATCCTTCGGCCCGCCGGAGAGCACCCCCGCCACCAGCAGCGAGCTGCCGATGTTGTCGACGAGCGGATCCCCGCTGGAGCTGACTGTGGCGGAGTTCGGCCGCCAGAGCGCGCCCAGCTCGATGCCGGCCCGCGCCCAATCGAGATTCCGGCCGAACATCAGCTTCGGCGACAGGCCGATCTTCCCGTCGCTGACGAACGCCGCCGAGCTGCCCATGGGCAGCTTCGCGCCCAGCTGGAACGCCATGTCGAACGGCGCCCCCTTGGACTGGAACATCAGCGCCCCGCGCGCGCTGATGGTGGGGCTCCCCAGCGCCCGCCGCAGCGGCTCCGGCAGCCCGGGCAGCGCGATCTCGATGCCGTCGCCCGGGTTCTGGGCGGCGACGATGGGGACGTCCAGGCCAATCTCCAGCCAGTCCGACGGCGAGAACCCGCCCACCACGTGCACCGTGTAGCGGTCGCTGATGATGGACGAGACCACCCCGGTGGGGTCGACGTACTGGTAGGGGTTGTTCTGGTAGTCGCCCGCCAGTGAGAAGCGGACGGCGCCGACCGGGAGGATCTCCCCCGTCCCCACCAACAGCGAGCCCGCGGCGCTGGAGTCCACCGACAGGTGGTCCAGGTCGAACTGGGGGAAGTTGGGG
>DATBSS010000191.1:0-9115 GCA_036559665.1 Myxococcaceae bacterium | reverse complement strand
CCAACATCGCCGCGGTGCGGTCTCGCGGGTACGCCACCGGCCTGGAGCTGATGGTGCGACACCCGCTGGGCGGCCGGTGGTTCGGGTAGATCACCTATTCGTGGCAGCGGAGCATGCGCTGGAGGACGTACGACCGCTACGACCCCGAGCGCGGCAAGGTGATCGGCGAAGCCAGCGGTTGGGTCCCGTTCGCCTTCGACCAGACGCACGTGGCGAACGCCGCGCTGGGGTACACGTTCCCGGGCGGCTGGCGGGCCGGCGTGGCGCTGCACTTCAACACCGGCCGGCCCGAATCCGGGCAGCTCACCAGCCGGACCATGGTCCCGGGCGCCGGTGGTGGGTCGAGCTGGGTCCGGGTGGAGGAGCCCCACCTGGCGCGCCTGCCGCCGTTCTTCCGCGCCGACGCGCGCGTCTCCAAAACGTGGTCGTTCGGGGACTTCAAGCTGGAGGCCTCCCTCGACGTGCTCAACGCGACCGTCAGCACCGAGGTTGTCAGCTACGAGTACGAACCGGGGCTGGTGCGGCGGCCCACCGGGGTCCCGCTGGTGCTTCCCGTCCTGGGCGTGAAGGGGTCGTACTGATCGGATGGCATGACCTCCGGGCGAGGTGATCGGCGCCCGCCGGCGGGTGTACGCTCCGTGAAATGGCACCCGGTCCCCTCGGCATCAGCGTGGCGCTGGCCCTGGCCGGCGCTCCCATCATTCCCGCGGTCGGTCCGGCCGAGTCCCACGGAAACCCGCGACCCGCCGCCGCGCCCGGCGACCAGTACCTGGCGCACGCCACCACGCTGGGCAGCACCTCCACCCTGCTCTGGACGGACGAGCGCGGCGGCTCCGATCTCTGGACCACGCAGATGGACCCGACCGGCCGCCTTCCGGCCCGGTTCGGTGCGCGCGTGGCCCCGGGCCCGATCGCCGAATCCGCGATCACGTCCGGGAACAACCTCCTCTGGCGGGTGTGGATGGTGGGCACCGCGCCGCCGTACACGATGCTCGGCCAGTTCGCCCAGCCCGACGGGACGCCGTCCGGCCTGATCCTCCAGCTGGGCCCGCCGGTGAAGGCGACGAGGCCGTCCGCCGCGTGGTCCGGCCAGGAGTTCGTGACCGTCTGGGCGGACCTGTCCCAGCCGCAGCTGGTGGGCGCGCGCACGTCGCTCGATGGAAGGGTCGCGACGGTGACCATGTCCACGCCCACCTCGGCGGACAGCGCGTCCGTCGCCTGCGGCCCCGGCCCGGCCTGCCTGGTGGTCTACAAGTCGCCCTCGCCTCCCACGCCGCCGCCGGCGAGCAAGGACATCCGTGGCCGGTTCTTCGACCCGTCGACGCTGGGGTGGGTATCCGGGGAGATCACCATCTCCAGCACGCCCAACGAGGAGATCGACCCGGTCGTGGCCTACGAGCCCTCCCACGACGCCTACGTCGTCGCCTGGCGCGAGTCGGCCGCCAGCGCCGACGTGATGATGGCGGCGGTGAAGCTGGACGGCAGCATGGTGGGGCCGCTCCCGCTGGAGCAGACCAGCGCGGACGAGATGGAGCCGGCGGTGAGCTGCCGCCAGGACGGCGCCGACCTGTGCCTGATCGCGACCCGCGACGACTCCAACGATGAGATCCACCTCTGGCACCTCCATGGTGACCTCACGCTCGTCGACGGCGTGCCGAAGGCCTGGTCGGCCGCCAAGGACTACGCCGCCAGCCCCACCGTCTCGCTGTCCCCCGGCGGCGGCGTGCTGGCCTGGCACGGAACGAACCCCGACAAGCTGAACGGCGACGAGGTGTACGGCGTGCCGCTGGATCCGAGCGGCGATCCGCTCGCACCGGTGGCGGTGCTCAGCCAGTCGGCGAACGGGCAGGAGTTCCCCGAGGTGGCGTCGGCGAACGGCCGCTCCTGGATGCTGTGGCGGGACGACGGCCGGCAGCCGGGGCCGGGCAACTACCAGGTGGCGGTGAACGACTGGACGTCATGGGCGGTGGAGGACCACAACATCAGCAATGACACGGGGAGCTGGATGCGCGGGACCATCGCGCCATACGGGTCCTCGGAGGCGCTGGCGGTATGGGCCGACGAAGGCAGCCGGTCGCACCTCGGCTATGCGGTGGTCGACGTGCTCGGCGGGCTGCAGGACTTCGGGGTGGCGCTCAACGCGGAGGAAGGCTGCCTCGAAACCTCGGCCGTCGCCGTCTCCAAAGCGGTCGTGGTGGCGGCGCGGTGCAACAACCCCACGCTCTGGGTCACCGCCTACCAGGACGGGGCCTGGGTCCCGGGGCTGCCGATCTCCACCCAGGGTTCGAACATCACCGGCCCCGCGCTGGGCACCGACGGGACGGTGGCGCGGCTGGTGTGGTCGGACGATCGTTCTGGCTCGCCGCGGCTGTACGGCACCCGGCTGGACCCGGACGGCGGTTCGCTCGACGACGGGGGCGCGCCGGTGGCCGTGGCGAACGGCGATCAGACGCGCCCGTCCATCGCGTCCTCCGGCGGGACGTGGCTCCTGGCTTGGGAGGAGAGCCAGGACGATGCCGGGACCCGCGTCCTGGGCAACCGCTTCGGCGCCGACTGGCAGCCGCTGGACCCCGAGCCGCTCGTGCTTCGCGAGTCGGGCTCGAAGGCCGGCGCGCCGCGGCTGCTGTCGGTGAACGGCGGCTTCCTGATGGCGTGGGAGGAGTACACCCACCTGGGCGACGTGCGCGCTGCCATGGTGGATGTCCAGGGCGCGGTGGGGGAATCGTTCGACCTCGCCGCCGGCCCGGAGTGGGAGGGGCAGGTGTCGCTGGCGCCCGGCCGCAGCGAGACCGAGGTCCTGGCCGCCTACTCCGCGCTGGATCCGGCGTCCGGCATGGTCTCCCGCCGCGCCTACACGCGCTGGATCGACCTGACCGGCGGACCGGTAACGGGCGACGACGCCGGCATCCTTCCCCCCCACGACCCGTTCGGGATCGGCTGCGACTGCTCCTCGGCGGGCGGTTCCGCCGTCTGGGTCGCGGCGCTGGTCCTGGCGGTGGCGGCGGCCCGAGGACGTCTCCGCCTCAAGCCTCGCAGAAGCGCCCCACGATCCTGAGCAACTCGTCCAGGTCGGGCGGCTTGCGCAGCAGCCCAGCCACGGCCACGTCCTGAACCGTCGCCGGGGCGGCGGTCAGCACCACGATGGAGAGCTGCGCCAGCGCCGGGTCGCCGCGGACGTGCTGGAGGAATCGCTGGCCGTTCATCCGCGGCATCATGAGATCTAGCAGCACCAGGCCCGGCCGCGGGATGGTGGCCAGCACCTCCAGTGCGTCCTGGCCGTCCGAAGCGGTGAACACCGTGTGCCCCTCGGACTCCAGGAGGTCCTGGAGCCCCTCGCGGATGTCGCGGTCGTCGTCCACGACCAGGACGGGCTTGCGCGCTGGGGGGCCGGCCATGAGGGCGAGCGTGACGCCGGTCCGGCCGCGAAGCAACCGGCGTGCCCGTGCGAAAATGAATTTCCTCGGGCGGCCTGCGTCTGAGGCACGCTCTCTCTCCCGCTCTCCAAGGAGGCCGATCGAAATGGCCCTTGCGCGTCCCCCGTTCCCGTTCGCATTCGCCGCCGCCGCCGCGTTGCTCGTCTCCACCGGCTGTGCCGCGCCGACGATCCACCTCACCTGGAGCCGCCCGCCGCTCCTCCCGGTCCCGATCACCCAGCGGGTGGCGGTGGACATCAGCAAGGACAGCGCGGCGGTGACGCCCAACAACGCCATCGGGGCGGTCATCGGCCTGACGAAAGGTCAGGTGATGAACAAGGACATGTCGGTGGATGCGCTGCGCACCGAGCTGGCGGGCCAGCTGCAGAACATGGGCTACACCGTGGTGGACAAGTCGCGGGCGGACGTCATCTTCCGCGTGATCCCCAAGGCGTGGGAGTACCAGCTTCAGCCGGGCACCCTCACCTCGGGCCGCGGGCGGCTGGACATCACCGTGGACGTGTTCGACGTACACAACACGGCCGGCCAGGCGGTCTTCCACGACGGGTACTGGGCCAGGGACTCGGGGGATCACCTCGGCGAGCCGGAGGTGATGGTCCGCGCGGCGGGGCGGGTCATCACGCGCTTCCTCGAGGACATGCGCCCGCAGCGCATCTCCGCCAAGGTGGAGATGGACGACAGCGATCCCGTGGTGGGCCCCGGCCTGGAGCTTTGCAAGTCGAACCAGTTCGAGGCCGCGTACCTGGCGCTCTCCCAGGCGGTGAACAAGAAGCCCGACTCGTCCGCGGCGCTCTACGACCTGGGCATCATGGCCGAGATCCGCGGCTCCTACGAGGAGGCCGAGGACCTGCTCAAGCGCGCCACCGCCATCTCCTCGAAGGCCCTGTACTTCACCGCGTTGGAGCGCGTCCGGTCCGCGAAGGTGGACCAGGTGGGGATGCAGGGGCACTGAGGTCAGCGCGCCTCCGGGAGCGCCCCCGGCAGCCGCACCGTGAAGGTGGAGCCCTGGCCCAGCTGGGACTGCACCTCCACCCGCCCGCCGAACGCGCGCACCACCTCGCGTACCACGTACAGCCCCAGGCCCAGCCCCCCGTAGTCGGCGGAGGGCGCGGCCCGCTCGAACTTGTTGAAGATGCGGTCCAGGTCCTCCGCGGCGATGCCCACGCCGCGGTCCACCACCGACAGCACCGCCTCGTTCCCCTCCGCCCGCACCGAGAGGTCGATGGTGGTGCCGGGCGCGAACTTGGCGGCGTTGGCGCAGAGGTTCACCACCACCTGCTCCACCCGGAGCGGGTCCCAGCGGCCAATCACCGGCGCCGGCGCGTGGACCTCCAAGGCGCACCGCTCGCGGGAGACCTCCGGCTCCAGCCGCTCCGCGATGTCGCGCACCGCCTCGGCCAGGTCCATCTCCGACAGGTCGAGGTAGAGGCTGCCCTCGGCCATCCGGTTGACGTCCAGCAGCCGGGCGATCAGGGAGGAGATCCGCGCCACCTGCCGCTCGATCACCCCCAGCTGCGCGATGGGCGTGCCACGCAGGCTCCGCTTGAGGAGGGCCACCTGCACCGAGAGGGAGGTGAGCGGCGTCCTCAGCTCGTGCGAGGCGACGTGGAGGAACTCGTCGCGCAGCGCCAGGAGCCGCGCCCGCTCCAGCGCGTCCACGCACAGCTCCGCCAGCAGCGCGCCCAGGCGCTTGTCCTGGCCGGCCACGCCGTCGGGCCGGTCGAAGCCCAGGCACGCCGCGCCCTCGCGCGCCAGCGGGGCGAAGCACCACGCGCCGCGCTCCCGCCACGGCAAGCCGGCCTGGGACGGGAAGCGCGCCAGGAGCTCCCGCGCGCCCTCGATCCACGAGGGGGACGCGGCGGCGGAGAGCGGGTGGCCGGGGCCGCCGGCGGGGAGCTCCTCGGGCCAGCGCTCCGGCACGCCGAACGCGCCTGCCCGGTGCAAGGTCGCGCCCTCGGCGAGGTAGATGGCCGCGTCCACGGCGCCGAGCGATTCGCGGGCGTGTCGGAGGAACGCGGCGGCGACGTCCTGCGCGCTCATGGGGCCACGCCAAAGGCTACCCCAGCCAGTCATGGGTGGGCTTCGCCACGGGCTGATCTGTCGGCCCGGCGCCAAACCGCATCGACGGTCCGCCAGTGCCGTGCGTCACCGCCCCGGAGATCCCGCGTGGACACTCGCCCCTGGTCGGTGTTGAAGTCGGACGCAGGAGGGAAACCATGGATTTCCTCGAGCGCTGGGTGGGGTTCGCCCCGGATGGGGGGAACGGCGCGACGGAGTTGGCGCTGCTGATGGCGTCCGCGTGCGCGGTCCTCGCGGTCGTGCTGTGGCGCCGCCGCCGCATCGGTGTCCGGACTTCGGTCCGTTCATGAAGCGGTCCTCGCGGGGCAAGGCGAAACGGCCTGCGAAGCGGACGAGCGGCCGGCGGGAGGGCGGTTTCGCGCACGCGCGGGAGGCGGGCCCGCACGGCTGGCTGAGCCCGCTGCGCGAGGCGTCCTACGCGCGCCTGGTGCCGCGAGATCACCCTGAGGTGGAGGCCCCCGTCCCGGACACCGCCGCCCGCGTCGAGCCGGCGACTCCGCCGGAGCCGCCTCACGCCGAACCGGCGCGCCCGGCAAAGACGGCGAAGGTGGCGAAGGCGGCGAAGCCCAAGCGGCCTGCGAAGGAGAAGGGCGAGGGGAAGCGGTCGCGGAGCTACAGCAGCCGGCTCCACCCCAGCGCGGGGGAGGAGGTCCTCCACTCGCCGGCCCCCGGCGTCTGGGAGCACCGCCTCTCCGAGTACCACCGGCGGCGCCACGTCCCCGCGGCCCCACATCTCCCGGTGGTCCCCGCCCCGCGGTGGACGCCCCTCGGCCCGTCGGCGGTGCTGGAGGGCCAGGCGGTGGGGCGGCCGGCCATGGGCGGCCGCGTGGCGGGCATCGCCGTCGCGCCGGGCGGGAAGCTGGCCTACGCGGCCTCCGCCAACGGCGGCGTCTTCCGCACCGACGACGGCGGGTTCTCCTGGCGCCCGCTGATGGACGACTTCGACCTGAACCCCACCAACTTCGCCAGCACCAGCCTGGCCTGTGGCGCCATCGCCATCGATCTCAAGGACCCGCAGCGCGTGTACGTGGGCACCGGCGAGGGCGACACCTACGCCATCTTCAGCATGCGCCTGACCAACGCGCTGCCGGCGTACCGGGGCATCGGCCCCATCCGCAGCGACGACGGCGGCAAGACCTGGGTCACCGAGGCGACCGACCCGGGCAATCCGCCGCTGGCGGGCGAGGCGTTCTTCGGGCTGGCGGTGGACCCGAACGACCGCGAGCACGTGGTGGCCGCCACCTCCAAGGGCATCTACCAGCGGACCGTCCAGCCGGGCGGGAAGCCGGTGTGGACGCTGCGGCGCCCGGGCGTGCACTCGTCGATGGCGGTGGCGACCTCGGACGGGAAGGCGCGCTTCTTCGCCGCGGAGTGGGCCAAGGGCATCGTCGAGTCCACCGACGGCGTGCGCTGGGCGCCGCTGGGCGAAGGGTTCCCGGCCGCCGACGTGGGGCGGATCAGCCTCGCCGTGCAGCGGGACAACCCGGACCTCGTCTACGCAGTGGTGGCCGACGGGCACGGGGCGCTGCTCGGGCTGTTCCGGTTCGACCGCTCGGGCGGGCGGTGGAAGGCGGTGCAGAGCCCGCCCAAGGTGCTCCCCGCCGACGGCAACCAGGGCGACTACGACCTCTCCATCGCCGTGGATCCGCAGGACGCCAGCTACGTGTACCTGGGCGGGAGCTTCTACGAGGACGGGCTCTACTGGCCGGCCTCCATCTGGCGCGCGCGGGTGAAACCGTCCGGCGGCGGCTACAAGGCCACCTCCGCCCCCATCGGGGTCCGCGTCCACGCCGACGTGCACGCGCTGGTGCACACGCCCGGCAACAAGGACGAGCTGTGGGCCTGCTGCGACGGCGGCGTGTTCCTCAACGCCGCGCCGCGCACCACCAACCGCTTCCAGAGCCGCAACAACGGACTGGCCTGCCTCTGCGCCAACTACTTCGCCCAGGACCCCACCGACCCGGGCACGCTGCTCGTCGGCCTGCAGGACAACGGCACCGCGCGCACCCACAGCGGCTCGCTGTGGAAGCACGTCAACAGCGGCGACGGCGGCTACTGCCTGATCAACTGGGCCGACCCGGACCTGGCGCTCAGCTTCGCCAACGGGGCGGTGTACCGCGCCGAGGACGGCGGTGCGTCGGACGGGTCCTGGGACCAGCACGTCTTTCCGTGGGGGATGATGACCGAGCCCATCGTCGGCACGCCCTACAACCCGCCCAAGCCCTCGGAGGCCAACACCGTGGCCCTGGGCGCCGCCAAGGACGTCTTCATCTCCACCGACTTCGGGAAGACCTGGCCCACCGCGCCCACCGTCCAGGTGCCCGGCCAGGGCGGCATCTTCGCGCTCGCCTTCGCCTCGGCGAAGCGGCTGTTCATCGGCACCTCGGCGGGCGGGGTGTACCGCGCCGACAAGAGCGGCAGCGAGTGGAAGCTGACCCGGCTGGACGACGCCGCCGCGGGGCCACTCCCCCTGCGCGGGCTGATCGCCGACCTGGCGGTGGACTGGAGCGACCCCGAGCGGAACCGGGTGTACGCGGCCCTGGGCGGGATGGGCGACTGGCGCCACGTCTGGCACTTCAACGGGACATCCTGGTCCGCCGCCAGCGGCGTGCAGGGCGGCGCCGGGCTGCTGGACGTGGAGCACAACGCGCTGATCGTGGACCGCGCCGAGCCCAGCCACCTCTACGTGGGCGCGGACATCGGCGTCTGGCACTCGAAGGACAAGGGGCAGACCTGGGCGCCGCTGTCTACCGGGCTGCCGGACGCGCCGGTGTTCGACCTGCAGATCCACCCCACGCGGCGGCTGCTCCGCGCCTCCACCCACGGGCGCGGCCTGTTCGAGCTCCCGCTCAATTAGGAGGGACGGCGGCGGCCAGGTCCCCGGCCAGCGCGGCGAAGAAGGCGTCGTCGCCGGGGTGCAGGTACATGTGCCCGCCGCGGTGGACGCGGATGGAGAAGCCGGCGGAGGTGAGCTCACCCCAGCGCTCCAGCGGGCCGGGGACGGTGGTGTCCCGGTCCCCGTGGTAGACGGCGATCGGCACCGGCAGCGGCTCGCCCGGGTCGTAGCGATACCCGTTGACCAGGCGGGAGTCGTTCCGGATGCCCGGCACCGTCAGCTCCAGCAGCTCCTGGTTGGACAGCACCGCCTCCGACGTGCCGTACATCCTGAGCTGGCGGATCAGCTCGTCGCCGGTCGCCTCGTGGAGCCGGACGTGCCCGAAGCCGATCTGCGGCGCCGCGCAGGAGGAGGCGATCAGCAGGCGGGGCAGCGGCCGTCCCGCGCGGTGGAGCACCCGCGTCACCTCGAACGCCACCGCCGCGCCCATGCTGTGCCCGAAGAACGCGAACGGCCCGTCGCCGAAGGGAATGCCGGCCGCCGCGGCCATCACCAGCGCGGCGGGCGACGGCGGCGCCGGCTCCGAGTACCGGTTCTCCCGGCCGGGGAGCTGCACCGGGACGACGTGGACGTCGCGCGGGACCTTCGACGGCCAGCGCGCGTAGGCGGAGCCGCCGCCGCCCGCGTGCGGAAAGCAGAACAGCTTCAGCCGGGTAGCCGGCGGCTCGGTGAGCGAGAGGACCCACGGAGACCGGGCTTTCATCTG
>DATBSS010000190.1:0-23846 GCA_036559665.1 Myxococcaceae bacterium | reverse complement strand
TCTCCCGGCCGGGGAGCTGGACGGGGCACACGTGGACGTCGCTCGGGAGCCGCTGCGGCCAGCGGACGTAGGCGGAGCCGCCCCCTCCGGCGTGCGGGAAGCAGAACAGCTTCAGCCGGGTCGCCGGCGGCTCGGTGAGCGAGAGGACCCACGGAGACCGGGCTTTCATCTGCATGCCCTCCATGATGCACTCCAGAAGATGAGCGACGACGATCGCGAGGACAACACCACGTACCGGGTGGTGGTCAACCACGAGGAGCAGTACTCCATCTGGCCGGCCGACCGCGAGAGCCCGCTCGGCTGGAAGGACGGCGGCAAGCGCGGCACCAAGGCCGAATGCCTGGCCTACATCGAACAGGTGTGGACGGACATGCGCCCCTTGAGCCTCCGCAAGAAGATGGAAGGCGGCGCCTGAGCCCGAGGGCCCTCCCGCCCGGCGAGGTGCACGTCCACCTCGCGGATCCGGTGGCGCTGGCCGAGCCGGAGCGGGTGCGCCGCTACCTGTCGATGCTGGAGCCGCATGAGCTTGAGCAGTACCGGCGGTTCCACTTCGACCAGCACCGGCAGGAGTACCTGGTGACGCGCGCGCTGGTGCGCACCGTGCTCTCCAGCTACGTGGTGCGCGCGCCGGAGGCCTGGCGCTTCGTGCGCACCGACCACGGGCGCCCGCTGATCGCCGGCGCCGAGCAGGATCCGGAGACGCGCTGGCTGGTGTTCAACCTCTCCAACACCACCGGGCTGGTGGCCTGCGCGGTGGCGCGCGAGCGGGAGCTGGGCGTGGACGTGGAGTGGGTGGACCGGCGCGGCCAGGCGCTGGAGGTGGCGGACCGGTTCTTCTCGCCGCCGGAGCTGGAGGAGCTGCGATCGCGGCCGGCGGAGCGGCAGCTGGACCGCTTCTTCGATTACTGGACGCTCAAGGAGTCGTACATCAAGGCGCTGGGGAAGGGGCTCTCGCTGCCGCTGGAGTCGTTCGCGCTGGTGCTGGAGGGCGGCGGCCAGCCCATCCGCCTGCGCGTCTTCCCGCCCATCCAGGACGACCCGGAGTCGTGGCAGTTCCATCTCTGCTCGCCGGCCCCGCGCCACCGGTTGGCGGTGGCGGTGCGGCGCGGCGCAGGGCCGCCGCTCAGCATCGAGCTGAGCTGGGCATCGCCCTAGCCTGGCCAGGCCGGCGCGCGTCCGCCCCGCTGCTCAAGCCCACGCCGTTCCGGTCCGCGATGTCCATGCTCACCTTCTACGAGAACCGCGCCGGACGGAACCTGTCGCTGGATCGGAAGCAGGCGATCCACCAGGCGAAGGATGAGCTGCGGAAGCTTTTCGGCCGCCCCACCCGGGGCGCGCGGAGGTCAGGGACATGAAGCGCACCTGGGAGAGACGGGTCGGGGGAGGTGCAGCGCATCCCTTCTCCATTGGGCTGGGAGGGCTGGCCGCCGGTGCCGCGCTCGCCTACTGGGGGGACCCGGAGCGGGGTGGCCGGCGCCGTGCCGAGGTGCGGCAGCAGGCGGTGCACGCCTGGAAGGAGCTCGGCTGCGCGGTGGGTGTCACCTCCCGGGACTTCGCCCACCGCGCCCGCGGCTTCATGGCCGCCGCGCGCGCCCGGTACGAGGCGATGGTGGCGGACGCCCGCGGCGTGCGCGAGGACGACGAGGTGGTCGCGGAGCGGGTCCGCGCCAGGCTGGGCCGGCTCTGTTCGCACCCCGGCGCCATCCAGGTGAAGTGCGAAGACGGCCGCGTGGAGCTCAAGGGGCTCGTCTTCACGGACGAGCGGGACCGGGTCCTGCGCGGCATCGCCGCCGTTCGAGGGGTCCGCGAGATCGACGATGATCTCGATGCCCACGCGACCGCCAAGAGCGTGGCGGCGCTGCAGGGCGAAGGGCACCGGCCCACCAGGCCGGAGCTCCTCCAGGTGCGCTGGTCGCCCACGACACGGGCGCTCGTGGGCATGGCGGGGGCGGGGCTGGCCGGCTGGGGGGCGGCGCGGCGCAGTGCCTTCCGCGCGGGCGCCGGGCTGGCGCTGCTGCTGCGGAGCCTGACCAACCTCTCCACGCGCCGGCTGGTGGGCGTGGGGGCCGGACCGCGCGCGATCGACCTCCGCAAGGACATCCACGTCGACGCGCCGCCAGACCAGGTGTTCGAGCACTTCCGGCGCTTCGAGAACTTCCCCCGGTTCATGAGCCACGTGCGGAAAGTGGAGCCGCGTGGAGAGGGGCGCTGGCTGTGGAACGTCACCGGACCGGCGAACGTCCCCGTCTCCTGGGAGGCGGAGGTCATCCGGGAGATCCCCGGCAAGTTGATCGCCTGGGAGAGCGTCCCGGGGTCCGTGGTCAAGAACGCCGGCGTCATCCACTTCGAGCCCGACCGCGGCGGGACCCGGATCGGCATCCGCCTCTCCTACAACCCCCCGGCCGGGGCGATCGGCCACTCGTTCGCGAAGGTCCTCGGGGCCGACCCGAAGAAGCAGCTCGACGACGACATGGTCCGCTTCAAGTCGCTGATCGAGAACGGCAAGGCGACAGGCCACGACGGACCCGTCACCAGCAAGGAGCTCTTCGACATCAGCCTCCCCTGACTCAGACTCAGAGACTGACCAGGCTGTTCTGGAAGGACTTCAGGTCTCCCACCAGGTTCATGCCGCCGGCGATCACCTTGGCCGTCCCCAGCACGATGCCCAGCGGTCCGGTGATGCTGTTGAGGCCGGGCACCACGCCCGCCACGTCCAGGCCGACCTGCGCGGCCGCGAGCGAGATGTTGAGCGCGTTGGGCGGCTTGGCGCGGATGGCGTTGTAGAGGTCCACCGTGTCGCCGACCGCGGAGCCGGCGTTGATCAGGTTGCCCAGCAGCGGCACCGACTTGAGGCCCGCCTTGGCGCCCAGCTTGACCGCCTCCTCGGTGATCTTCGTCTTCACCGACTGCGGCAGCGCGTCCACGAAGCGGCCGAAGGCGCGGGTGAGGTTCTCGATCCCCTTCTTGCCGAAAGGCAGCTCCTGGCCGGCGACGGTGAAGTGCTCGCCTTCGCCCAGGAGCTTCGTGCCGGCGCTGGCCACCAGGCCTGCCGCGTCGGAGATGTTCCCGTGCGCCAGCGCCGAGGCCGCGTCGAGCAGCTCGTTCACCGCGCCGGAGTTCACCAGCGACTTGTTGAATTCCTTGTCCTGGAACAGCTTGCCCAGGCTGCCGGGGAGCTTGCCCAGCGAGTTGAGGAACCCGGAGGCGACGTCGGGTGCGGCGGCAGCGATGGCCTTGCCCGCGTCGGCGAGGTTGCTCACCAGGTCGCCCACGTTGCCCTTCGAGAGCGCGGTGAACGCCCCGCTCAGGGACTTCTGCACCTTCGGGTTGTCGAGCAGCCCGGCGGCGCCGACCAGCGCCTCCTTCAGCCACGGCGGCGCGTGGGCGCGGTCTGCCAGGATGCCGGCGATGCGCCCGCGCAGCTCGGGCGGGAGGTCCTTGGCGGCCTTGCCCAGCTTGGCGAGCGCGTCGCCGTAGTGGCCGGCGCGCGCCGCCTCCTCCGCGCCGAGGAGATCGCCCAGCCCTGCGCCGACGGCCTGCAGGTCCTTGGCATCCTTGATCCCGAGCGGGGCGAGCTTCGACAGCAGCTGCTTGTCGTTCGCCAGCGCGCCGAGGGCGGCGTCGCGGACGGACGGATCCTTGAACAGCGTGCCCACGGCCTGGGCGGCCGCTTCCGGCTTGCCGGACGCGATGGCGTCGAACGCCTTGCGGGTCTCCGGGTTGGTGAGGACCTTCTTCACCAGCGACTGGTCGGTGAGCAGCGCGCGCGCGACGCCCAGGGCGCCCGTCTCCGGCAACGCGGCGGCGGCCTTGGTGATCGCCTTGGTGACCGCGTCCGGGCCGGCGTGCGTGGCGGCGTCGCCCAGCGCCTTCAGGGCCCCGGTCGCGTCGCCTTTCTCGATCGCCTGGCCGGCGTGGATCAGGTCGGGGATGGCACGCCCGGCCGCTTTCACGTCCGCGGAGGTGAGGCCCAGCTTGTCCAGGCCCGCCTTGATGGGCGCGCTGCCCACCGCCGCGTCGATCACCGCGGCGCCGCCCGGCGAGCTGGCGATATCCTTGAGCGCGGAGAAGTCGCCCTTCGCCAGCTTGGAGATGGAGGCGGGGAGGGTGCCGTCGGCGAGGACGGCGGAGATGGCCTTCTGGTCCGTGAGGATGGCGCGCGCCACGCCGCCCGCGCCCGACTGGGGCAGCGTCTGGCCGACCTTCGAGACCAGCTTGGCGATCGGTTCCGGGCCGACCTGCTTGGCGGCATCGCCGAGCGCGGAGAGCGCGCCCTTGAAGTCGCCGGAGCCGAGGGCGGTCCCGGCGCGCACCAGGTCCGGCACGCCCTTGGCGAGCGCCTTGGCGTCGGCGGCGGTGAGGCCCAGCTTGTCCAGGCCGGCCTTGACGGGTGCGCTGGCGAGGGCGGCATCGAGCACCGGGCCTGCGCTCGGAGAATTGGCGATGTCCTTGAGGGCGGAGAGGTCGCCGCCGGCCAGCTTGCCGATCGCGCCCGGCAGGGTGGCGTCGGTGAGGATTGCGGAGACGGCGTTCTGGTCCTGGAGGACGGCTCGGGCCACGCCGCCCGCACCCGTCTCGGGCAGGTTCGAGGCGACCTTCGAGACCAGCTTGGCGATCGGTTCCGGACCGACCTGCTTGGCGGCGTCGCCGAGGGCGGAGAGGGTGCCGCTCACGTCGCCGGAGCCCAGCGCGGTGCCGGCGCGGATCAGGTCCGGAACGCCCTTGGCGAGCGTCTTGGCGTCGGCGGCGGAGAGGCCCAGCTTGTCGAGACCGGCCTTGACGGGTGCGCTGGCGAGAGCGGCGTCGAGCACCGGGCCGGCGCTCGGGGAATTGGCGATGTCCTTGAGCGCGGAGAGATCGCCGCCAGCGAGCTTGCCGATCGCGCCCGGCAGGGTGGCGTCGGTGAGGATCGCGGAGACGGCCTTCTGGTCCTGGAGAACGGCGCGCGCCACGCTGCCCGCGCCCGTCTCAGGCAGGTTCGAGGCGACCTTCGAGACCAGCTTGGCGATCGGTTCGGGGCCGACCTGCTTGGCGGCGTCGCCGAGGGCGGAGAGGGTGCCGCTCACGTCGCCGGAGCCCAGCGCGGTGCCGGCGCGGATCAGATCCGGCACGCCCTTGGCGAGCGTCTTGGCGTCGGCGGCGGAGAGGCCCAGCTTATCGAGGCCGGCCTTCACCGGTGGGCTGGCGAGGGCGGCATCGAGGACCGGGCCGGCGCTCGGGGAGTTGGCGATGTCCTTGAGCGCGGAGAGATCGCCCTTGGCCAGCTTCGCCACACCTGCCTGGAGCGCGCTGTCGCCGGCCAGCGCGGTGACCGCCGCCTGGTCCTTCAGCACCGCGCGCGCCACGCCGCCTGCGCCGCCCTCCGGCAGCCGGTCGGCGATCTTCGACGCAACCTCTGCCACCACCTCCGGCGCGGCCGTCTTGCCCGCGCGGCCCAGCGCCTGGAACGCGCCCGCGAAGTCGCCCGACGCCGCCTTCTTCGCCGCGTCCTGAAGCTGCGGACCAGCCGCGGTACCGGCCTTCTGGAGGAGCTCCTTGCCCAACTCGATGGGACCGTTGGGCTTCGGCGCCGCAGCGGTGTCCGGCCGCGTCGTCCCAGCCGCCGGGGCCTCAGCGGCCGCTGGCTGCGAGATGGATGCAGTCGACTGAGCCGTCGTTGCTGGCTGAGCCGTTGCGGCCGGTTGCGCTGTTGCAGCCGGCTGTGGCGCCGCAGCCGTTGCGGGAGCGGCCTCCCGTTCCTGCAGCCTCGCCACCGCCGCATCCAGCGCCGCCAGGTTCTGCCCGCTGAGCGCGCCGCCCTTCACCGCCTTCGCGCGCTCGCTCTGCAAGAACCCCAGCTCCGCCTTGACGGTCGCCGTATCGCCGCCTTTGGCGGCCTCCTCCGCGCGCTCCAGGTGCGTCACCGAGTTCGCCGCGGCCTGGGCGTACTTGTGCTCCACGCCTCCGCGCTCGAGCAGATCCCTCAGCTCCGCGGCGTTCGGCAGCTTTCCGCTCTCCGCCGTAGCGATCGCGCTCTGCAGCGCCCCACCCGACGACGCCGCCGCGTTCGCAGCCGCGGCCTCGGGCAGATTCGCGTACGCGATCTCCCGCGCCGTCTCCACGTCCGCCTGTCCCAGCACGCCCGCGTCCCCGGCCCGCTTGAGCGCCGCCTCCAGCCCGGACGCGTCCCTCCCGCCCCCGGCGAGCGCCGCCTGGTAGCTCCTGAGCACGTCGCCAGCGGTGCTGGCCTTGTCCGCAGGAACGCCGGCCTTCTGCAACAGCCCCTGGATCTCCTGCGCCCGCTGCTCCACGGACGCGCCCTCGATCTTCCCGCCCGGTCCGAGCGCGCCCAGCCCTCCGAACAACTGCTGCTTGGCGGCGGCGATCTCCCGCCCCTCGTCCGTCTTGGGCTGGTCCAGCGAGCCGCGACCCTGGCGCTCGTACCCGGACGGGATGGAGGTCGGGGTGACCTTGTTGGCGGTCTCCGTCTTCTTCGGCGCCTGCGCCTGCGTGGGCGCACCGGTCCCGGTCGCCGGGCCCTGCGCCGGCGGCGTAACGACGGGTGGTGGGGAATTGCCAACCCTTCCGGTTGCCATGGTCGAGACCGCCTCCCGGCTCCTACGCCAGACACCACCCTACGGATTCATGCCCCGGACACCGCCACTTCCACCACCTCGTCCACGTCCGAGTTGTCGCCGAAGTCGTCGTTGATCCAGGCGAAGGGGACGTTGCCGTCCGGCCGGATGACGTGGGTCGCCCCCAGGAACTCCGAGTGCTTGCCCATGGGGCTGCCGATGCCGGAGATCGCCCCGCTGGAGAGCGCGCGGACGCTGGCGGTGAGGACCTTGGGGTTGACCCAGTTGAGCTGGGAGCTCTTCTTCACCTGCACCGCGCGGTAGCTCAGCAGGCCATCGTCGACCAGCACGGGGAACTTGAGCCCGTACTTGGCCTTGAACTCGCGGGCCACCGACTGATCTCCGGTGCCCACGGCGGCCACCGCCACCCCGGCCTTCGTGAGTTGTTCCTGGTGGTCGCGCAACTGCGCGGCGTGCTCGCGGCAGAACAGTCACCCGAAGTGGCGCAGGTGGACCAGGATCAGCGTGTGCTTGGCCCAGAGATCGCCGATGCGGACGCGCGGCCCGTCGGCCTCCGGCAACGTGACGCTTCCAAGCTTCTCGAGCAGATCCGGCTGGTGGACGACGCGGGACATGGGGGAACCGCGATCAATACACGCTCCCGGCGTGGCCGGGAACCGGGCCGAACTTGCCCTGCTGGAAGTCCTGGAACGCCTGGACGATCTGCTCGCGGGTGTTCATCACGAAAGGCCCGTACGCCACCACCGGCTCGCGCAGCGGCCGCCCGGTCCAGAGCAGGAAGCGCAGCGGGCGATCCGCGGTGGCGGTCAGGCCCGTGACGCCGTCGCGTTCCGGGCGGGGCGACAGGTGCGCCACGTGGCCCTCGCGCACCACCTGCCGTTCGGGGCCGATGCGCCCCTCGCCGGCCAGCACGTAGAGGAAGCCGCTGTCCCCCGCGGGGATCTCCTGCGTGAAGGTCGCGCCGGCCTCCACCCGGACGTCCAGCATCGTCACCGGCACGTGGTTGCGCGCCGGGCCGATCACCTCGCCCGACCGCCCGGAGAACACGCGCGCCTCGAAGCCCCGGCCCTGGCGGACGGGCATCGCCGCGCCCTTGAGATCCTGGTAACCCGCCTGCGTCAGCTTCTCCGCCGCCGGGAGGTTGAGCCAGAGCTGGAGCGTGTGCACCGGTTTGCCCTCCAGCGCGCGCTCGCTGTGGATGATGCCGCCGCCGGCCGTCATCCACTGGGCGTCGCCCGGCCCCAGCACGCCGTGCCCGCCCCGGTTGTCCCGGTGCTCGAGCTGCCCGTCCAGCACGAAGGTCACTGTCTCGATGCCCCGGTGCGGGTGCCAGTCGAACCCCACCGCGCTGAACCAGTCCTCGGCCAGCATCAGGAACGGGTCGTACCGGCCAAACTCTCCGCCGGGGAGGAGCATGGCCTTGTCGTCCACCTGCTCGTCGGCGCCGAGATGGTGTGGGAGGTAGATGGAGGAGAGGATTCGCTGCGAAATCGAAATCGGGACTGACATGGCTCCTACATGATGCGCGGCCCGCGTCAGCGTTGCGGGGTACTGTTCCGCGCCATATGGCCACTCAAGCGCTGGCGGGAAGATCGTTCCTGGTGACCGGCGCCAGCTCCGGCATCGGCCGGTCGGTGCTGGAGTCGCTGGTCGCTCGAGGCGCCGGCGTGGTGGTGGCCACCCGTTCGGAGGAGAAGACGCGGCCGGTGCTGGACGATCTGCGGCGCCAGCACCCCGGCGCGGACGTCCTCTGGCTGCCGCTGGACCTGTCGGACCTGCGCTCGGTGGCGCAGGCGGCGGACGTCTTCCTCCAGTCCGGCCGGCCGCTGCACGTGCTCATCAACAACGCCGGGGTGGCGGGCGCCGCGGGGACCACGCGCGACGGCTTCGAGATCACCGTCGGGACCAACCACCTGGGCCCATTCCTCCTCACCGAACGTCTCCTCCCCCGCCTGCGGGAGGCGCCCGCGGCGCGCATCGTCAACGTGGCCAGCCGGGCTTCGGAGCGCGTCCGGTCCGTCGACTGGAACGACTTCACCCGCCTGCCGAGCGGTGCGCGCGACCGGTTCCGGCGCTACCAGGTGTCCAAGCTCTTCAACGTGATGCACGCGCGGGAGCTGGCGAAGCGGCTGGAGGGCACGCGCGTCACCACCTGTTCGCTGCACCCCGGGGTGATCGCCAGCGACGTGTGGCGGGAGATTCCACGGCCGATCCAGGCGTTGATGAAGCTGTTCATGGGCACCAACCAGGAAGGGGCGGAGCAGGTGCTGCACTGCGCGCTCGCGCCGGAGCTGGAGCGGAGCAGCGGCCGCTACTACGACCGCTTCCGGGAGGTGCCGCCCAATCCACTGGTCGAGGACGGCGCGCTCTGCCTCGAGCTGTACCGCCGGAGCGAGGAGCTGATCGCCCGGGCACTGAAGGCCAGGGAGGCCGCCTGACGCGGTCGCACCGCACCGCTGCATCGGCGGCTTCGCAGATCCGGTTCTTCGAGTCTGTGCAGGGGTTTGCACACGTCTAGAGGTGGCGCCGGGTTGAAGCGGGTTCCTCTCCGGGTGTACTTCTTGCGTGCAACCGAGCCCATGCGCCTGCCCCCGGCCACCTTCCTTGCCTGCTGTTGCGCCGCCGCCCTCGCGCTCCCGGCCGCCGCCGTCGAGACGCCGCCCGCGCCCGCGTCCGTGCAGCACAGCTACGCGAAGGAGGCGTTCCAGCCGTGGAGCATCGACACCGGCTGGTGGCCCCAGGAGGGCCCGGTCCAGGTCCGCTTCATCGGCTTCGTCGGCGGCGGGATGCGCGCGCGCTGCGATGGCAACGCCCACCTCTCGTGGCCGGAGTCGAGGCTCTGGGCGGATGCGCCGGCGAGCGCGGGCGACCTGTCGATGGACATGGGCGTGGAGCTGCAGACGTACCTGCACCTGGAGCTGGATCTCCCGTTCGGACCGCACGTGTCGTGGGAGGGCCCGATTCCGGTGTTCCCCGGGTTCGACTACCGGTTCGCCGGCAACAACGCGTTCACCCCGTACCTGCTCGCGGGCCAGCCGGCCACCTCGGTGGTGGTCTCCGACTTCATCCAGCAGACCGAGCTGTACTCGCTGTCGCTGACGGACCAGATCATCCCCATCCCCGGCATCGAGGGGACCCTCGAGGTGAGCGCGGGCGGGCTGCTCGACCTGGCGATGCGCGGCAAGCGCCTGACGTTCCCGGAGGGAGAGGTGCTGCAGCACCTGGGCACCGTCCCCGCGGCGGCGATGGCGGGCGCGCCGTACCAGACCAGCGTCGGCTACGAGGCCGACGTTTCCTACCAGGGCTCGCTGCTGCTGGAGCCCGCGGTGGTGATCCACATCGGGCCGCTGGAGTGGGACCTGGTGTCGTTCGAGCTCCCGTATCCGTTGCCGCCCATCCAGGAGACCTGGACGTTCCCGGCGCAGCCGGTCCAGTTCCAGGTGCCGGGCGACGGGACGCCGCCGGATGCGGGGAACCCGCCGCCGGACGCCGGGATGCCCGAGCCCGACGCTGGGATGCCGCCGGGGCCCGACGCCGGGACTCCGCCGGGTCCGGATGCCGGGAATCCGCCGGGCCCTGACGCCGGGACTCCTCGGCCCGACGCCGGGGTCTCCAACCCGGACGCCGGGTCCACGCCGGGCGATCCGGAGGATCCCCCGGACGAGGGGTGCGGGTGCTCGGGTGGCGGGGCGACCGTCCCCTTCGCCCTGCTCGGGCTCCTGGCGATGGTGGTGGCGAGGCGGATCAGGAATCGCCCATCACCTTGATCACCACCCGCTTGCGCCGCTGCCCGTCGAATTCCGCATAGAAGATCTGCTGCCACGGCCCCAGGTCCAGCTTGCCCTGGGTGATGGGGACGATGACCTGGTGGTGGACCAGCAGCGACTTGAGGTGCGCGTCGCCGTTGTCCTCGCCGGTGAGGTGGTGCCGGTAGTCGGCGCGCTCCGGGGCGAGGTGCTCCAGCCACTGCCAGATGTCCTCGTGCAGCCCGGGCTCGTCGTCGTTGACCCAGACGCCGGCGGTGATGTGCATCGCCGAGACGAGCGCCATCCCCTCGCGGACGCCGCTGCGGTCTAGCACCCGGCGGACCTCGTCCGTGATGCGGACCAGTTCGCGGTGCTGCTTCGTCTCGAACCACAAATACTCGGTATCCGATTTCATGGGCCGGTCGCTCCCTGGGCGGCCGGTTCCTACCAGACCCGGCCCGGCCCCGACGGTCTGGTGTACACAGGGGACATGGCAACCGGTCGCGGGCGGGAGCCCCTGGCGTGGGCGGCGGCGGCGCTGCTCGGCGCGGCGGCGCTGGGCGTGGCGGTGCGCGCCGCGGCGGCCGACGTCCGCGGCGCGGAGCGGGCGCCAAGCGCGCCCTACGCGACCTCCGCGGGCTGCCAGGCCTGTCACCCGGACCACGACGCCTCCTGGCGGCGGACCTTCCACCGGACGATGACGCAGCAGGCGACACCGGCCTCGGTGGTGGGGGATTTCTCCGGCCGCGAGTACCGCGCCCTCGGCGTCACTTCGCGCTTCCTCCGCCAGGATGACCGCTTCTTCATCGAGACGCTGGACGGCCAGGGGGCGATGCGCCGCCACGAGGTGGCCCGCACGGTCGGCTCGCGCCGGTTCCAGCAGTACCTGACGCGCGAGGGCGACCGCTACCTCCGGCTGCCCCTGGCCTGGAACATCGAGGAGCGGCGGTGGCTCCACCTGGGCGCCGGCTTCCTCGACCCGGACGGGACGGACTTCAACCGCCACCGCTCGCTCTGGGACGGGAACTGCATCTTCTGCCACAACACCGGGCCGCAGCCCGGCTACGACTGGGAGCGGTCGCGCTTCGACAGCCGGGTGGAGGAGCTGGGGATCGCGTGCGAGGCGTGCCACGGACCCGGCTCCTCCCACGCCGACCGCAACCGCAACCCCGTCCGGCGGTACTGGCTCCACTTCACCGGCGAGGCGGACGGCACCATCGTCACCCCCACGCGCCTCTCACCGGCGCGCTCGGTCCAGGTGTGCGGCCACTGCCACGGCCAGCGGCTCCCGCACCCCAGCGAGCGGATCCGCCAGTTCATGTCCGAGGGCGACCCATTCCGTCCCGGTGACGACCTGGGGACGTACACCCAGCCGCTGAAGGTCGACTCGTCGTTGCCGGGCGTGGACGTGACCGCGCGCTTCTGGAAGGACGGGACGCCGCGGCTGACCGCCTACGAGTACCAGGGCCTGTTGATGTCGAAGGACTTCAAGGGCGGTGCGGAGGGCGGGCTGACGTGTGGCCACTGCCACCGGATGCACGAGGGCGACCCGAAGGGGATGCTCCCGCCCGAGATGCGCGGTCCCGCCGCCTGCGCGTCCTGCCACGCGGACCTCGTCGCCCGCGCCGCCGAGCACAGCGGCCACCGCGCGGGCGGGAGCGGCACCGACTGCTACGCGTGCCACCTGCCGAAGATCACCTACGGGCTGCTGGGGATGCACCCCACGCACCGGATCCAGGACCCGGAGCCGTCGCGCGCGTGGCGGTACCAGATGCCGGAGGCGTGCACGCTCTGCCACACGGACCGGAGCGCGCGCTGGGCCGCGGAGTCCTGGAGCCGGATGTTCAAGAAGCCCGTGCCGGAGGACTTGCCCGAGGAGACGGTGGCGGAGTCGCTGCGGGCGCTGCTGGGCGGGGACGTGGTGCAGCGGGCGGCGGCGGCGGAGTCGCTCGGGGACGAGCGGTCGTACGCGGAGGACCCGCGGGCCCGGCTGTGGGCGGTGCCGTTCCTGGCGGTGGCGATGGAGCGGGACTCCTACCCGGCGGTGCGTCACCTGGCCGAGCGTTCCGCGCGCCGGGTGATTGCCCGCGCCGCCGCGCGCTGGCCGGAGCTGGAGGCACAGGCGCGCTCGACCCCGGACTTCGACCCCATGGATGAGCCTGCCCGCCGCGCCGCGGTCGCCGGCTGGTATCGAAGGCTCTGGGAGGGGCTGGACCGGGGCCGGTTGCCACGGCCCGATGCGTCGGTTCCGCTCGACGAGCGCCTGCTCCCCGTGGCATCCGTGATCGACCGGCTGGGCCGCACCGCGCCGGAGCCGGCGGTGTCGATCGGAGAGTGAGCCTTGGCGAAGAGCGCGCAAAGCCCGGCGTCGTCCCCACCGGCCGCGTCCGATGCGGCCGCCCGCCTCCACGGGCGCGCGGGCTGGACGCTGCTGGCGGTGGGGCTGGCGTTCGGGGTGACGCTGGAGGCGCTGGAGGCGTTCCGGGTCTCGTGGGTGGTGGCGGACCTGTGGCGGAACCGGCTCTGGGCGCTGGCGCACTTCCACGCGGACGCGATGGGCCTGCTCAACCTGGTCTATCGCCCCTGGGCGCGCGGGGCGGGGGAGTCGCGGGCGCTGGCGATCGGCAGCGCGCTCATCCCGGTCGGGTTCCTGCTCGGCGGGTTCGCGCACTCGGAGGGGGATCCGGGGCTGGGGATCCTCCTGGTGCCGGTGGGCGCGGCGCTGGTGATTTCCGTGGCGGTCCGCCAGGCCATCCGCGCCTGGCGCGGGTAAGGCTGGCGAGCTTCTGAAGGCGCATTGGTACCGGCGGTCTCGCCTGTGCGCTCGCAGGTCGCCTCCGAGCGCGGAGCGATGTGATGGCGCAGCACCCTGACTTGGTGCATCCGCGCGAGAGCGAGCGACGTGATGGCGCAGTGCCTCGCGTCCATTGGTCCGGCCGCGCGAACGCTCCGGACCCGATCGCGCGCTACCGACTTGCCCCGGCGCCGGCCTGTACCCGCCGCAGCGCCTCCTGAAGCACCTCGTTGCGCCGGGTGAGCTCGGCGACGAGCGTGCGCAGCCGCTCGATCTCCTGGTCGCGCGGGTCGGCCAGGGCCTCGGCCTCCTCCGCCCGCGCCCGGGTCGCCGTGCGCGTCGTCGAGCCCTTCCTCATTTCGCTCCCCCCGGAGGCGCGGCGCCGCCCACCCTCACCGGCAGCTCCGCGGTCGCCTCGCAGCCGCTGGCATCCGTGGTCCGGTACCGCACGGTGTTGACGCCCTCGTCCCGGTAACGCGCCACCGGCGACGCGACGCTGGACGTCCGCCCATCGCCCAGCTCCCACGCCTCCACGCACCCGCCGGCGGGGCAGCGCAGCTTCCGGGTGAGCTGGACCCGCTCGCCCGGCGCCGCGCGCTCCGGCACCGACAGCGCGACCGCCGGCGCGTCCGTCACCTCCGCGCGCGCCACGGCCTGCGCCTGGCATCCGTCCGCATCGGTCACGGTCAGCGCGTAGTCGGTCGCCGCCACCCACGGCGTGGCGGTCGGGTTGGCCACCAGCGCCGAGGACAACCCCTCTTCCGGCGCCCACTCGTACCGGTAGCGCCCTGCGCCCCCGGCCGCCGCCGGCGAACCGCCCAGCGCCATCGACGCGCCGCACCGCGCGCTCTTCGCCGGCCCGGCATCCGCGATCAGCGAGGTCGCGCCGGCGCACCAGGGCGCGGGCACGGTGAGGTGGCGCGACGTCACCCGCTCCGCCCCCTTCGCCGCGCCGCTGAACGTTACCCACCCCGGCCGCACCGCCCGGTACGTCCACTCGAACCGCTGCGAATCCTTCGGCCCCACGCGCGCCGCCGGCCGCTGCTCGGGCGCGCGCACCAGCTCCACCTCCGCCGGGCCCTCCAGGGTCAGCTCGGAGGGCGGGGCGACCTTCGCGGGGCGCAGGCCCCCGTTCTTCACCTCCATCGTCACCGTGACCACGCTCCCCGGCGCGGCGACCCGAGGGCTGACCACCAGCGCGGCGCCCAGGTCGGGCGGCGGGTGGACCGGCACGGATGCGCTGTTGCTCGTGAAGTCCGCCGCGGTCACGGCGGCGGCGCTGTTGGCGTCCGTGCCCACCGCTCCGGACACCAACTGCACGGTCCCGCCCGTCCCGGTCACGTCGTAATCCAGGTCGAACGTCGTCGTGCTTCCGCCGGGAATGCTCTGCGGCGACGGTGAACCGTTCGGCGTCGCCGTCACGCCGCCAGTGACGATGGGCGCCTGCGGCGTGGGCAGCACGTTGTTGGCCGTCGCCTGGCCGTTGTTGCGCACCGTCAGCGTCGCGGTGAAGGAGGTGCCGACGGGGCCCGGGATGACGAACGCGGTGATGCTCAGCGACGCCGGTTCCTGCACCGTGACGGGGCTGGTGGTGACGGCGGGCGCGGTCACCGTGGTCCCGCCGATGGCGCTGGTGCCGGTCGCGCCCGCGGTGAGCGTGAACGTCCCCGGTCCGCTGCCGATCTCCACGTAGTTCCAGGTGAAGGCGGCGGTGCCGCTCGCCGGGATGGCGACCGGCGTGAGCGTGGTGCTGGTGTTGGGCCCGACGCCGTCGCTGGTGTTCACGGTCGGCGGGTTCGGGCTAGGCAGCACGCCGTTCGCCGTGGTGCCGCCCTGGTTCTGCACGAGCATCGTCGCCGTGAAGGCCTGACCCCTGGAGATGATGGAGGGCGTGGTGAGGAAGGTCGTCACCACCAGGTTCGCGGGCGCCTGCACGGTCACCAGGTTGCTGTTCGCGTTCGACGAGGTCACCGGCGCGCCGCTGTTGGCGTCCGTCCCTGCCGCCATGGCCGCGAATCGCAGCGTCCCGGCCGCGGTCCCGTTCTCGGTGTAGCTCCAGGTGAAGGTGGCGTTGCTGCCGCCCGTGATGTTGGCGGGCGTCTGCGTGCTGCTGGTCGTCGCGTTCGCTCCCCCCGTGGGTGTCAACGCCGGCGGATTCGGGCTGGGGAGCACCCCATTGGCGGTGGCCTGGCCGCTGTTGCTCACCACCATGGTGAGGGTGAAGCCGGAGCCGCGCAGCATGGGCGAGGGCGACGCCGTGAAGCTGGTCACCGCCAGCGCGGGCGGCGTCTGGACCGTGAGGGTGCCGGAGTCGACGGCCGGCGCGCTCGCCGTGGCGCCGCTGTTGGCGTCCGTGCCGGAGGCGCCGCCGTTGAGCTTGAGCGAGCCGCTGCCCGTGCCGTTCTCCGTATAGCTCCAGGTGAAGACGGCGGTGCCGCCGCCGCCGGGGATGCTCTGCGCCGCCGGCGACGTCGGCGTGGTGGCGTTGGCGTTGCCGGTGGGGATGACGGTGGGCTGCAGCGGGCTCGGGCGCACGTTGTTGGCGGCGGCCTGGCCGTTGTTGGTCACCGTCATCGACGCGGTGAACGCCTGGCCGCGCGACACGACGGACCGGCTGAGGGTGAAGCTGGTGACGGTGAGCGCCGCCGGCGACTGCACCGTGGTGACCGCGGAGCTGAGCTGCGGTGCCGTCAGCGTGGCGCCGCTGATGGAGTCCGTCCCGGTCGCGCCAGAGGTGAGCTGGATCGTCCCCGGCCCTCCGGACTCGGTGAAGGTCCACGTATAGGTGCGGCTGGCGCCGGCGGCCAGGGTGAAGGACGAGAGCGCGGTAGAGGTGCTGGCGTTCGCGCCGCCGGTACCGGTCACCGTGGGTGGGTCCGGCGAGGGCAGCACCCCGTTCGCCGTGGTCCCGCCGCGGTTGTGCACCGTGATGGAGGCGGTGAAGGTCTGCCCCACCGAGAGCGTGGCCGGCGCCAGCGTGAACGAGGTGATCTCGAGATCTGCCGGTTCCTGCACCGTGGCCAGGTTGGAGTTGCTGGACGGTGTGGAGAGCGCGGCCCCGGAGTTGGCGTCCTGCCCGGTGGCGATGGCGGAGAACTGGAGGGTGCCCGTCGCGCTCCCGTCCTCGGTGTAGCTCCAGGTGAAGGTGCGGTTGGCGCCGCCGGGCACCGTCACCGCCGCCGGCGCGCTGGAGGTGGTGGCGTTCACGCCGCCGGTGGTGGTCTGGTTGGGCGGGTTGGGGGAGGGGATGACCAGGTTGGCGTCCGCCTCGCCGGTGTTGGTCACCGTGAGCGACAAGGTGAACGTGGCGCCGCGCTGGATGAGCGCGGGCTGGGTGAAGGCGGTGATGCCCAGCGCCGCCGGCGTCTGCACCGTGGTGGTGCCGGCCGACTGGACGGCCGAGGCGTTCGCCGGGGCGCCGCTGTTGGCGTCCGTGCCGGAGGCGCCGCCGGTGAACTTCAGCGTGCCGGTGCCGGTCCCGTTCTCGGTGAACGTCCACTGGAAGGTGGCGCTGGCGCCGCCGGCGATGTTCTGCGAGGCCGGGGAGGTGGAGGTGCTCGCGTTGGCGTTCCCGGTCCTCTGGACGGTGGGCTGCAGCGGCGTGGGCACCACGGCGTTCGCCGTGGCCTGCCCGGTGTTGGTCACCACCATCCGCACCGTGAAGGTCTGGGCCCGGCTCACCTTCACCGGCGCGGTGATGTCCGCGGCGGTGACGCTCAGCGTGGCGGGCGTCTGCACCTGCGCGGTGGCGGTGGTCGAGGGTCCGGAGTTGACGGGGTTCCCGCTCACCGACCCCGTGCCCTGCGCCGCCCCGGTGAAGGACAGCGTTCCCGGCCCGGTCCCGTTCTCCGTGTAGGTCCAGGTGAAGGTGGTGATGGCGCCCGGGGCGAGGTTCACCGGCGCATGCGTGGACGAGGTGGTGGCGTTCGCCGCCCCTCCCGCGTTCAGCGCGGGCGGATCCGGCGACGGCACCACGCTGTTCACCGCGCTCCCGCCGCTGTTCTGCACCGTCATGCTGACGGTGAAGGTCTGGCCGCGCGAGAGCTGGGTGGGGAAGCTGAAGTCGGTGATCAGCAGCCCGCCCGGGTTCTGCACCGCGATGACGTTGGAGCCGACGGTGGGCACGTTGAGCGCCGCGCCGCTGTTGGCGTCCTGGCCGGTCACCGCCGCGGAGAGCTGCAGGGCGCCCACGCCCGTCCCGTTCTCGGTGAACGTCCAGGAGAAGGTGTGGTTGGCGCCTCCGGCAATGGTGACCGGGGTGAGCGTGGTGCTGGACGAGGCGGCGGCGTTTCCGGAGGTCACCGCCACCGACGGCGGGGAGGGCGACGGGATGACCACCGACGCCGCGGCGCCGCCGGTGTTCGTCACCACCAGGTTGGCAGTGAAGGTGCCGCCGCGGAGCACCGCGGACGGGATGGTGAACGACGTGACGGAGAGCGAGGCCGGGTTCTCCACCTGGGCGACGTTGCTGTTGCTACTGCTGGTGGAGATGGTCCCGCCCGTGTTGGCGTCCGTGCCGGTCGCCGCGGTGGCCAGCCGGAGGGTACCGGTGCCGGTCCCATTCTCCGTGTAGCTCCAGGTGAAGGTAGCGGAGGCGCCGCCGGCAATGGTCTGCGCCGTGAGCGTGCTGGAGGTGGTGGCGCCGGCGCCGCCGGTGGCGGTGAGCTGGGGCGGGTTCGGCGAAGGCAGCACGCCGAGCGCCGCCGCCTCGCCGGAGTTGGAGATGGTCAGCGAGGCCTGGAAGGTCTGCCCGCGGCTGAGGTTGGGCGGCAGCGTGAAACCGGTGATGGCCAGCTGGGCGGGCTGCTGGACCGCGGCGACGTTGGTGGTGGCGTTCGAGCTGGTGAGGGTGCCCATGGACGCCGAGTCGGTGCCGGTGGCGTGCGAGGTGAAGGACAGCGTCCCCGAGCCGCCGCCGCTCTCCGTGTAGTTGAAGGTGAAGGTGCGGTTGCCCCCGGGGGCGATGCTCACCGGCGCGAAGGTGGTGGAGGTGGTGGCCGCCGCCCCGCCGGTCGCGTTCGTGGTGGGCGCCGTCACCGTCACGTTGTTGACGGCGGAGCCGCCGCTGTTGGTCACCACCAGCACGGCGGTGAAGCCCTGCCCGCGGGAGAGCGAGGCGGGGATGGTGAAGCTGGTCACCGCCAGCGCGCCGCCCGCCTGCACCTGCGCGACGTTGCTGTCGGTGGAGGGCGCGGTGATGGTCTGCCCGGTGTTGGCCTCCTTGCCGGTGGCGCCGGTGGACAGCTTCAGCGTGCCCGTCCCGGTGCCGGTCTCCGTAAAGGTCCAGGTGAAGGTCCGGCTGCCGCCGCCGGGGATGCTGCCGGACGTGAGGGCGGTGGAGGTGGTGGCGTCCGCGCCGCTGGTGGCGGTCTTCGCTGGCGGGTCGGGCGAAGGCAGCACCAGGTTGGCCGACGCCTCGCCGGTGTTGGACACCGTGAGGACGGCCGAGAAGGTCCCGCCGCGCCCGATGGTGGAGGGGATGGTGAAGCTGGTGATGGCGAGCGCCGCCGGCCGCTGCACCGTCACCGTGCCGGAGGCGCCCTCCGCCGAGGTGACCGCGGCGTTGCTGTTCCCATCGGTGCCGGACGCGGCCGCCTTGATCACCAACGTCCCGCTCGAGGTGCCGTTCTCGGTGAAGGTGAGCTGGAAGGTGACGCTGGCACCGCCCGCGATGGTGACGGGCGCCGGGGTGGCGCCGGCGGTGGCGCTGGCCCCGCCCGTCTTCGTCAGGGTCGGCGTGCCCGGCGCCACGTTCTGCGCCGGGGCGTCACCGCGGTTGGTGACGGTCATGGTGACCGCGAACACCTGGCCCCGGCTCACCGTGGGGGGCCCGCTGAGGCCCACCTCGAGCTGCGCGGGCCGCTGGACGGCGATGGGGAGCGAGGTGGCGGAGGCGCTCACCGCCTCGGCGGTGTCGGAGGCCGAGCCGCGCGCGGTGGCGCTGAAGGTCAGGGTGCCGGCCGCGCCCATCGTCACCGTCCACTGGAAGGAGGCGCTGGCGCCGGGGACCAGCCGGGCCACCGTGGCCGGCGAAGGGCCCGAGACGATGGTGCCCCCCGCCGTCCCGCCCGCGGTCACGGACGCGGGCGCGATGTTCTCCAGGACGATCGTCCCGGTGTTGGTGACCGTGAACTGGAGCGTGAGTTGCTGGCCCACCGAGGCGGTGTTGGTGCCCAGCGAGGCGGTCGCGCTCATCGTCGCGGTGCGCTGCGGCCGTTGTCCCTCCTTGCACGTCCCGGCGCTGCAGAACTGGGAGGACGGGCAATTCTGGTCCGTCTCGCACTGGGCTCCCTCCAGGTTGGGGACGCACCCCATCCAGAGGGCGAGCGGCACCGACACCAGGAGCGCGGCGCGCAGGCGCGACGGCGGGCGGGGAGGAAGCATAGTCAGCGCTCTCCGGTCGATTCGGTCCCGAGGGTTCCGGGAGGTCCGAAGGTTCGAGGGTTCAGAATTTCGAGAGGTAAACAGGAATCGGAGCGATTCAGAAGGTAATCGCCACCGGCGCGCCACCCGACGCCGGAGCGGCGGAGGCCTGGGCGCTCGACGGCGCTCCCTCCACGAGGAAGAGGACGATCGCCGTCACCCCCGCGGCCGCGGCCGCGCCGTAGCCGATATTGGCGTAGAGGGCGGAGCTCTTGGCGCGCGAGTAGAGCTGGTTGTTGTCGGCCTCGGTGCGGAGGCCGGGGCCCACCAGCGCGTCGCGCGCAGAGTTGGCGCTCAGCCCGAAGAACACGCCCGCGCCCGCGCCCGCTACCGAGACCCCGCCCGCCACCCACGTCCAGGTGCGCCCGCCGGAGGGAGTGGGCGCCGGGGTCGTCGCCAGCGGCTGGCGGGGCTGGTTGAAGATCGCTTCCAGGTCACCGGGAGGGCGCGAAGGCTGGAGCACCGGGGTGTCCGCACCGGTGCGCGGCGGCGGCGTGCTGGGCGTGTTCGGCGCGGTGGGCGTGTTGGGCCGGACCGCGACCGTCACCGTCCCCTGGTTCCCGTCCTTGACGGGAGGAGGCTGCGAGTCCACCAGCGGCGCCGGCGGCTCATCCGGGGGCTTCGAGGGCGTCACGGGCGTCATCGGAGGCGGCAGGCCCAGCGGGCCACCGCCGGGCTCCAGCGCCACCTCGACCTGCGCCGAACCCTTCATCGTCACCGTCACCGGCTTCTGCGTCGTCTGGTAGCCGGGGAGCGAGACGGTCACGGTGTACGTGCCGGGTCGGAGCTCCCAGGTCGCGGGGACCGGGAGCGCGCCCTTGCCGGAGATGGACGCGGTCGCGCCCGGCGGGTTCGAGAAGACGATGAGTTGCTGCACGCCTTTCGAGCGGAGCTTGGCTTCCATCCGCGTGATGGCCGCCTTCACCTCCTTCTTGTCAGAGGGGGACGGCGCCTCGTGCAGGTAGGCCCGGAAGGCGCGCAGGGCGCTGGGGAACTCGTTGATCTTCTCGTAGCACTTGCCGATGTTGAACCAGAGGAACGGCGCCGGCTTCAGGCGCTGCGCGGCCTGGAACTCCTGGAGCGCGACGTTGAACTTGCGGGCGACGAACGCCTTCTTCGCCACGTCCACGTGGGCCTTCGCCTCCGCCAGCGTGGAGTCTCCGCTGGGCGGATCGGCGCCCAGCAGTGAAGTCAATAGCGCGACCGTCGCGAGCACCTGCACCCGGCACCTCCGGCTTCAGTAGTCGTCCTTGAGCTCTTCCGGCTTGGCTTCCGCCGGTTGCAACGTCACGTCCAGCGTCCCGTTGGCGTTGGGCGTGAAGTTGCGGTTGGTCGGCTTGAACCCGGGCATGCTGAACCTCAGCTTGATCGGCTTGCCGGAGGTCCAGGTCAGCTCCAGCGGCCCCACGCCCACCGCCTCGCCGTTGGCCTGGATCTTCGCGCCCTCCGGCTCGGTGGTGATGGTGAGCTTCACTTCGGGGCTTACCTCCGCCGCGGGCTTGGGGGCCTCGGTGGGTGGAGGCTTCGGGGTTTCCGTGGCGGCGACGACGGGCTTGGGGGCCTCGGTGGGTGGAGGCTTCGGGATTTCCGTGGCGGCGACGACGGGCTGGGCGGCTTCCGCCGGAGGCGGCTTCGGAGTCTCGGTCGCCGCGACGGCGGGTTGGGCGGCCTCGGTCGGTGGAGGCTTCGGAGTCTCGGTCGCCGCGGCGGCGGGCTGGGCGGCTTCCGCCGGAGGAGGTTTCGGGGCTTCGGTGGGCGCGGCGGCGACCGGCGGTGGGGCCTCCGCGGGCGGAGGTTTCGGAGTCTCGGCGGGAGCGGCCGCGACCGGCTTGGGCGTCTCGGCGGGAGGTTGCGGCGGAGGCGTGGTCCTCTGGGTTGACCCCGGGCTGGGTGGTAGCAGCCTCGCGATCTCGGGGGCGTAGTCCATCAGCTCCCCCGTCTGCCACAGGTAGCCGGCGATGCCGGCCAGCGCGACCAGGAACAGGAGGAACGCGAAGAGGGCGCGGCCTGCTCCCCCCTTCTTCTTCGCCTCCGCTACCTGCCCGGCCAGCTCTGGCACCGCGATGGTGGCGTTGCTGGCGGTGGTGGCCTGGGTGGCGGTGTTGACCGCGGTGGGTCCCGCGACGGCGGCGGAATCGGGCTGGATCGTCTCCTCGATGGAGTCCGCCAGCCTGGAGGTCGAGGAATAGGAAAGGGCAGCGGCAAGCCTGCGGTCGAATTCTGGAGCGGGCGGCGGGGAAGCGTGCGGCGGGAAGGTCAGGACCTCCGCCGGCATCTGCGTGGGCGCGGACTGGAGGATCTCGGGCGGCGGCGGGTCCAGCGGGATCAGTGGCTCTGGGCGCGAAGCCGGGGCCGCCCGCGCCGAGGCCGACGTGAACGCCGGCATCGGGTACATGGGCGTCATCGGCCGGATGGGCGGCGGCGGTTCGATGTCGTCGAGCTGCGCCGCCACCGGGGCCGGAGGCTCCACCGGCCTGAAGAGCGGCTGGGGCGTGGGAGCGGCCGGAGCAGGCTGCGGGAAGTACGAAGGGGGCGGAGGCGAGTACGGTGCCGGTGCTGGCGCCGGGGGCCTGGCCGCCACGGCCGGCGGCGGCGGAGCAGGGGCCGCGGGCGGCGCTGCGGGCTGTACCGGAGCCGGTGGCCGGGCTGCCGCCCCGTTGAGGTGCGGCACGCCGCCCGAGGGCGTCAGCTTCGGCTTGGCGGTCGGGGGGAGCGCGTTGAGCAGCTCGTCCAGCGACATCGCGCGGGTGGTGTCGGTGTCGGTCTTGGCGCGCTCGGGTGACTTCTCGGGAGCCTTGGGGGGCCAATCCACCGCAGGGATGGCCGTGCCGGTGGCCACCCGCGGCGGCGGCAGCGCGACGACCTGCGGGCCGTTCGAGGCCGGCGCCGCGGCCACCGGGGGGGCGGCTCGCGCCGCGCTGGGCGCCGCCGTGGCGGGGTTCCTGGCTCGGAGGAGCTGCAGGCGCATGGCCTGCTTCCCGCCGGTCCACTCCAGCGCCTGAACCACGGCCTCTTCGTCGACGCCCAGCGAGCCGTCCTGCAGCTCCAGCCGCAGCATCAGTCGCTTGCCGACCTCGTGCATCTGCGGCGTGCGCGCCAACATTCCCTTGGCGAGCAGGTTCGCTTCGAACTTTCGACGGAACTCCTCCACGTTGGCGCACGCGAACTTCACGCGCACGACTGGGAGGGCGTCTCCCTCTTCGGACATTTCACCCCCGACCCACAGGCTGAAGCCGTTCAGCAAAGCACCAGACATGCCACAACGGAAGTCGGCGGAACTGCTCGGTTCGCGAAGAGAGGGATGTCGATCGTGCAGTATCGAGCGATCGCTCCAGAGGGAGGTATGCTGCGTTTCTGCATGCGAGTGCTGCGGAAATGAAGCAAGGGTCGGATCTGCTCCGGCCGCGCGATCCGCGGCTCCCGCTGTTCGTCCGGGTGGCGACGCAGCCGCCGCTGCCGGAGTGCTGGTCTGTGAACATCAGCAAGACCGGGATCGGGTTGCAGGCGACGGGAGGGCCGCGATCAGCGGCGGTGGCGGAGGGGTCGGAGCTGGAGCTGGAGCTGGACCTCCCGGACTCCGGCTCCCGGGTGCGGGCGCGCGGGTGGGTGGTGTGGCGGCACGACGGCGCGGCGGAGCCCGGCGGCGCGGCGGCGGTGTCGCTGGGGGTGGCGTTCCGGGCGCTCTCCGCCGACGACCGGCTGAAGATCTCCCGCTACGTCCAGTCCGGGATGTCCCACGTGGCGGTGGCGTTCGCCGGCCGCGAGGAGGCGGCGGCGATCGAGGCGGCGCTCGGGTCCAGCGTGCGGCTGCACTTCGCCTCGCGCGCCGGGGAGGTGGACGAGCTGGTCTCCCGCGGCGACGTGGCGGCCGTCATCGCCTGCGGGGCGGAGTCGCCGCAAACGCGGGAGCTGATGGAGGGGCTGGGCGCGAGGCAGGGTGGGGACGCCGGGCCTCCGGAGGTACTGGAGGTGCACCGCGACCTGGCCCCGCGCGTGATCGCCTGCGCCCGCGCGGACCCGATGCCGCTGATGGAGGCGCTCAACGCGGGCCTGGCGTTCCGGGTGCTCGCCCCGCCGCTGGACGGCGCCGCGCTGGCCGCCGCCGTGGCCAGCGCCTGCCGGGAGCGGGGCGTCCGCGCCGAGCAGCGCCGGGTGGCCTTGCGCCTGGAGCGGTCGCTCCTCCAGCAGCAGCGCTCGCGCGGGCCGGCGAGGACCATCCGGACCGCCGCGGGCGAGCTGGTGCTGGAGAGCGACGCCATGCGCCGGGTGCTGGAGCTGGCGCGGGTGGCGGCGCCGCACGCGGTGGCC
>DATBSS010000189.1:0-10497 GCA_036559665.1 Myxococcaceae bacterium | reverse complement strand
CCCAGAACAGGTTCAGCGTGGCGTCGGTCTGGGAGAGGGTGAACATCTGGGGCATCAGGTCGCAGGGCGCGGTGGTGTCACCATTGATGCTGGTGGCGTAGCGGGTGGTGGCCCAGTCCGGCACGTCATAGAAGGTGATGGTCCCGGGGCAAATGCCCTGCTGCGCGAACAGCGTGGTGGTGGACTGCACGAAGCGCTGCACGTGCGGGTCGGAGAGCGCGCTGCCGCTGTCCAGGCCGCTGGTCTCCACCAGGTAGATGCTCAGGTCCAGCGTGCCGGTGCTGGACGGGGGGCCGAACTGGCTGAGCACCTTGAGGTCGTAGGACCCGGAGTCCGTGCCCCCGTCACACCCGGCGAGGTACGTGCACTCGTAGGCGTAGTCGTTGGTGAGGAAGGACCAGGTCCCAGGCTGAACGCCCTCGGCGCGGGTGCGCTGCAGCGACAGCGCGGTGCCGGGGACGGTGAGACTGCCGATCACCGGCGTACCGCCCGCGTACTGGATGAGCGCCTGCTCGAAATCGGCGGGGAAGACGTTGTCGTCGTACCAGAGGCCGCCGTCCGAGTCCCTCACGAAGTCCGGCACCACCGAGTTGTCGAAGGTGTCGCCCTCGAAGGTGATGGTGTCCCACGCGTTCACGGCTTGAGAGACGATGGTGAAGCTCGTCGTATTCGGAGCGACGTTGAAATTGACCCGTTCTCCCACCTTGTGCACGCCCAACTCCTGCACGCGGGCGGGCGGAAGCGCGCTCGGCCGGACGGCCTTCACGCAGCCCGGCGGTGGGGTGGCCGGCCCCACCAGCCCACCCGCCACCACGGTCGGCGCCGGGCAGGTGATGCCCGGGTGGCCGCGCACACAGCCGCCGTCGAAGCACACTCCGTCGTAGCCGCAGGTGCTCGGGTCGCAGGTCGACACGCACCTGCCATCCTGGCAGGTGGCGTTGCCGGTACACGCAGGGTTGCACACCTTGGTGCCGCCGCAGCCGTGCAGGGCGGCGAGGGCGCAGAGAACTCCGAGAGAAACGGCGACGATCGTGTGGAAGGGGCGCATGGCGGCGAGCTCTTGCGAGGTGCGTCAGTGGACTGCGCGCTTTTCGTAGCACGGAAGGCCGTTCAGTCGCATCGGTCGTACCCAACCGCCGGAGGTGCGTACAAGCCCCGGATTCGGGGATTGAATAGCGCTTGGGGCGGGCGCGTTTGAAGGTTCGATGCCTCGGCCCGGGCTGTTCCTGGCGTGCGCGCTGCTCATGGCTTCCGCCGCCTGCGCGACCACCGCGGCGGCCATCCCGGTCCCCGCCCCGGCGCGCGCGAGCATGCCCGCGCGCGCGCCGGAGGACGCGCCCACGCCTCCGCCCGCGGCGAGGACGGCCGGCTCCCTGCGCGAGCGCGTGGTGGAGCGTGCGGAATCTGCACTGGGGGAGCCGCGGCTCTCCGGCATCACCCGCGACGTCACCGACGACTGCACCGGCTTCGTGCGCTGGGTGTATCGCGCGTCGGGCGAAGACCTGGTGGAGGGCAACGTCGCGTTCATGCTGGAGATGGCCGGGCGCGCGCGGGCCGTGCGCCGCGGCGGTCACCCGCTGCCGGGGGACCTGGTGTTCTTCCGGGAGACGTACGACCGGAACCACGACCGCCGCCGCGACGACGGCGTCACCCACGTGGGCGTGGTGGAGCGGGTGGAGCCGGACAGGACGGTGGTGTTCGCGCACCGGGCCGGCTCGGGCGTGAAGGAGTCCCGGCTCAACCTGCGCTTCCCGAAGGTGGCGAGGGACGCCCGGGGTCGGGTGTTGAACGACTACATCCGGCGGGCCAGCGGGAAGCAGCGCGGGCGGCTCACCGGCGAGCAATTCGCGGGCTATGCCGACCTGGACGCGCTCTACCGGAACCGGGTCAGCGCCGCGCCAGTCGCGCGTGCAGCGCCGCGGAATCGAGGAAACTGAGCCGCGCGGTGCCCAGGCGCACCCGCATGCCGGAGGTCAGCGGGACCGGCTTGCCCGGGGCGATCACCACCTCCGACACCCAGCTCCCGTTGCGGGAGGCTTCGTCCCGGATCGACCACCCGCGGTCGATCCGCTGGAGGGTGGCGTGCCGCTTGGAGAGCGTCCCGTCGTTCACCACCACCTCGCAGGGCGGCGCACGGCCGATGGAGATCTCCGTCTTGCCGGGGGCCAGGCGGAGCTGGAACGCCAGCCCTTCGCCCTTGCCGTCCTGGGCGGAGGACGAGGGGAACTCGTCCCCCTGCTGGGTCACCGACAGGGTGGTGGGATGGGCGGGGGCCCAGTTCCCCGCCTCCCAGACCAGCCAGGGGTCCGGGAAAACGGCGGCGAAATCCGCGGCCGAAGCGCGTCCGTACTGCTGGGCGAGGACGCTGAGCAGGAAGCTCTGCATGACGGGGAGTAGCCTACGGTATCGTGCGTGCGCATGCCGATCGAAAGTCCGGTGGGCCCACTCCACACGGTGGATGAGGTCCGGGCGGATCTGAGAGCTTCCGGATTTACGGATCTGGAACGCCGCTACGCCCACCCGGCCATGATCGTGGTGGGCCCGGCGGACGATTGGGGCCCGTCCACCTGGACCCGGCCCGAGGGCGCCGAGCCCCCCGCGATGATGCTCCCGCCGCTCCTGGTGAGCCTGGCGCCGCGCGGGCTGACCGGCACCCAGGTGACCTTCGGCCGGATGCCGCCGTGCGACGTGGTGCTCCCGTTCCGGCAGATCTCCCGCGTGCACGTGAGCTTCATCCGGGTGGCGGACGGCTGGCTGGTGGAGGACGTGGGCTCGCGCAACGGGACCATCCTCGACGGCAAGCAGATCCCCGCCAACGAGCCCGTCCCGCTCCGGAGCGGCGCCAAGCTCCGCTTCGGAGACGTGATCGCCCATTTCATGGTGGCCCCGGCGCTGCAGGAGTACCTGCGCCGGGAGCACCGGCCGTTCACCCCGATGCCGCGCCCGTACTGACGCGCCAGGAGCCCCTTCGTGTCCAACCCCTCCAACGCCTCCTCCACCGCTTCGCCCGACCTGGTCCGGGTACTCGCGCGCGCGGGCGCCGGGCTGGTGCTGCTGGGACTGTTGACCGGCGTCCTCGCGGGCGGGGCGCTCAGCGGGCGCTTCTCGTTCATCGACGGGAAGGTGGTGCTCAGCGCGCACGTGGCGGCGCTGATGGGCGCCTTCTTCATCTTCGCGCTCGCCTGGACGCAGCCGATGCTCCACCTGGGGGAACGCGGGCGCACCCGCATGGCGTGGGCCGTGATCGGGTCCAACTACGCCAACTGGCTGGTCACCACCGTCAAGTCGGGGCTGGGCGTGCATGGCGTGGACCTGAGTGCGGACGCCCGGAACAACGCCGTGTTCGGCGCCCTCACGCTGCTGGTGGTGCTGCCGTCGCTCGGCGCGGCGGCGGCCTGGGTGTGGAGCCTGGGCGTCAATCGGTCCGGGTCGCAGTAGCGGGCGAGGCGGGCGGCGGCGGATACTCGTTCGCTCCATGACCGCCCTGACCGCCCTGCTCTCGTTTGCGCTGCTCGCCGCTCCCGACTCCGGCCCCGGATGGACGAAGGCCGCCGACACCGACGGCATCACCGTCTTCACCCGCGACAAGCCCGGCACCGAGGTGAAGGAGGTGAAGGCGATGGGCACCATCGACGCGCCGCCGGACGCGGTGTGGAAGGTGCTGCGCGACTACCCGAAGTACAAGGAACGGATGCCGTACACGGAGGCGGCGCAGGTGGTCGCCACCGAGGACGGCGGGAAGGTGACGTACTTCTATAGCCGCATCGCCGCGCCCTTCGTCGCCAAGCGCGACTACACGTTGAAGATCGTCGACGAGTCGGACTGGAAGGACGGCCAGGGCTTCCTCAAGTCGAGCTGGGTGATGGCCCCCGACAAGGGCCCCGCGGCCACCGACGGCGTGGTGCGGCTGAAGATCAACGACGGGTTCTGGCTGCTGGAGCCGAAGGACGGCGGCAAGAAGACCCAGGCCACGTATTACCTGTTCACGGACCCGGGCGGGTCGATCCCCAAGTTCCTGGTCAACCAGGCCAACGGCGGCGCGGTGCCGGACGTGTTCCGGGCGATCCGGAAGCATTCGACGCAGCCGCCGTCGAAGTGATCGGTCAGAAGGCGTAGCCGGCCAGGAGCTCGATGCCGACGCCCAGGGCGGGAGTGAATCCCGCGGACACGCCTCCGCTCGAGTCCACGCCGGCGAAGTGCCCGACCCCCAGGTGTCCGAACGCCACGGCGCTGAGGCCGACCACGTCGAACAGCAGCAGCGAGCCGCCGGCCTCGGCGGTGATGCCGCCGGCCGCGAAGCCGTACGCGCCCTGCCGGCCGCTGGCGATGAAGGTCCCGAAGCCGTACTGCGTGGTGGTGATCAGCCCGGCGCCGGCGAAGAGGCCGAAGGGCGCCTGGTCGAGGAAGTGGCGGCGGACCCGGGCGATGACGTCCAGCTCGGTGAAGGAGAGTCCTGGGAAGGCGAGAGAGGGCCGGTTGGGCCAGAGCATCACCTCGGCGGCCATGGACCAGTGCTCGTCCAGCGCGCGCTCGTAGCGCGGCCGCAGCTGGACCGAGGTGAACGCGCCCAGGAAGTCGAAGGAGACCATGGAGCGCGGGTAGCGCCGCGTGGGCTTCCCCAGGCGCCGGCCGATCTCCGCCGCCGCCTCGAAGGCGGCCGACCGCAGCCGCGCGAGGAACTCCTCGTCGGTGTCGGCGTGGACGCTGATGTTCGCGAGCAGGCGCGCGTCGCCGTTCGCCACCACGGTGAGGCTGGCCTGGTAGGTGGGGCCGAACTTGCCGATCGAGCCGGAGATCAGCCCGTCCACCCCGAGCGCGTCCGTCAGCTCGGTCATGCAGCTGGTCGTCGACTCGTCGCAGCCCAGCAGTTGCTGGGTCCGCGCCATGCCGAGGATGTTCGCTACCTCCTTGGCGGTGATCACCCGGATGGTGCGTTCGGTCAGCCGCTGCGCGAGGAAGTCGGTGAACGCGTCCAGCTGGTCCGAGGTCAGGTTGACGGACTGGAGCTTCGGGAGGGCGAGCTTCACCGGTTCGGGAGACTGGCCGGCGGAGCTGGCGCCCAGGGCGACCGCGAGGGCCATGGCAAGGAAGGGCATGGCGTCGAGTATGCCAGCCGGGGCAGGGAGCAGTCGGAGGACGCTCTTTCGGCCTCCGGTATCGGGTCCGTCGACTAGGCTCCGCCGCCCTTGAGCTCCGAGACGGTCGAGTCAGGGGCGGATGAGCGCGCCGAGCGCCTGTCGATCGCGCTCTCGCCCTCGGGACACCTGTCGCTGCGGGCGGCCGGGCCGGACGAGCCTGCTCCCGAGCCCGCCGCCGGGCGCCGCATCCACCGCGCCTTTGAGGACGACCCGGCGAAGGGGTTGTTCCACCTCGGCGCGGCGGAGGTGACGACTGCGCTCCCGCCCGTGTTCGCCTTCTGGCGCGACGTGGGCCGGCGCTTCGTCACCGCGCTCTGCGCCACGCCCGATCTCGAGGAACTGCGCGAGCGCGTGGAGGTGGCCGCGCCGCTGGAGACCTGCCGGGAGCTGGCGGCGTCCGCCCCGCCGATGACGGGCGGCGAGTACGTGAGCGTGGAGGTGCTCCAGGGGCTCTGGACGGGGCTGCTGGAATTCATCCGCGTGGAGATCCGGGAGGCGCCGGGCAGCGTCCAGGACCTGCTGGCGCGCTGGAACCCGGCGTGGAACGTGGTGGGCCGGGTGCATTTCTCCCTGGCGGAGAACCGGCGGAACGAGGAGCGGCCGTTCGCCTTCCTCGCCAGCTACACCACCGGCCTCACCGCCGCCGGGAAGCCGCAGCACCGGCCGCTGGGCGACGCCGTCCGCGAGTCGTCGTCGAAGCGGGACAAGGACCGGCTCCTGGCGCTGCTGATGCCGGTCCAGAAGGCCGCCGGCCGGAGCGCGTTCGTGAAGGAGTTGGTGGACTCCGGCCAGGTGTTCCAGCCGCAAGCGTGGACGGTGCGCCAGGCCCACCGGTTCCTCCAGGAAGTCCCCGCGATGGAGGAGAGCGGCGTGGTGGTGCGGGTGCCGGACTGGTGGAGGGCCCGCCGCCGCCCGCAGGTCTCCGTCTCGGTCGGCGCGCGCGAGCCGTCGAGGCTCGGCCTGGACGCGCTGCTGGACTTCTCCGCCCGGCTCACCCTGGGCGGCGAGGAGGTCACCGAGGCGGAGCTGCGCGCGCTGCGGGCCGGTACCGAGGGCCTGGCCCTGCTCAAGGGCCGGTGGGTGGAGGTGGATCGGGAGAAGCTGGATCAGGTGCTGGCCCACTGGGAGGCGGTGCGCCGGCAAGCCGGGGATGGACTCTCCTTCGCGGAGGGCATGCGGCTCCTGGCGGGGGCTGAGATTGGCGAGGCCGCCGGCCCGGAGGTGGTGCGGGAGTGGTCGGGTGTCGAGGCCGGGCCGTGGCTGGCGGAGGTGCTGGCGAGCTTGCGCGACCCGGGACGCGGGCCCGACGAACCGGGGAGCTCGCTGCGCGCGGAGCTGCGCCCGTACCAGCGGGAGGGGTTGCGCTGGCTCTGGTTGCTCTCGCGCCTCGGGCTGGGCGCGTGCCTCGCCGACGACATGGGCCTGGGGAAGACGGTGCAGGTGCTCGCGCTGCTGCTGCTCCTCAAGGAGCGCGGCGCCGCCCATGCCCCACATCTGCTGGTGCTCCCGGCGTCGTTATTGGCCAACTGGAAGTCGGAGGCGGAGCGGTTCGCCCCGTCGCTGCGGTTGGTCGTGGCGCACCCTTCGGACACCGATCCGAAGGAGCTGGCGGCCGCCGGTGCCCTGGAGGGCGTGGACGTGGTGGCGACCAGCTACGGGTCGCTGCTGCGGGCGCCGTGGATGACCGAGCGGCGCTGGGGCCTGGTGGTGCTGGACGAGGCGCAGGCCATCAAGAACCCGGCTACCCAGCAGGCGCGGGCGGTGAAGAAGCTCACCGGCCAGGGGCGCCTGGCGCTCACCGGCACGCCGGTGGAGAACCGCCTGACGGACCTGTGGTCCATCTTCGACTTCCTCAACCCCGGGCTGCTGGGGTCGGCGAAGGACTTCGCCCGGTTCGCGAAGAAGTCCGGCTCGTCGCGACCGCTGCGCGAGCTGACGCGCCCGTACCTCCTTCGGAGGTTGAAGACGGATCGCTCGGTGATCGCCGACCTGCCGGAGAAGACCGATCTGCGGGCGTTCTGCGGGCTGAGCAAGCGGCAGGCGGCCCTGTACCAGGAGTCGGTGGAGTCGCTGGCCCGCGAGCTCCAGACCGTCCGCGGGATCGATCGCCGCGGGCTGGTGCTGGCGTACCTGATGCGGTTCAAGCAGATCTGCAATCACCCATCCCAGTGGCTGGGAGACGGCGCCTGGGCGCCCGAGGAGAGCGGGAAGCTCGCCCGGCTGCGCGAGCTGTGCGAGGTGGTGGCCTCGCGGCAGGAGAAGGCGCTGGTGTTCACCCAGTTCCGGGAGATGACCGGACCGCTGCAGGGCTGGCTGGCGGAGCTGTTCGGGCGCGAGGGGCTGGTGCTCTCGGGACAGACGGCGGTGAAGCAGCGGCAGGAGCTGGTGCGCCGCTTCCAGGAGGACGAACGGGTTCCATTCTTCGTGCTGTCGGTGAAGGCGGGCGGGACCGGGCTCAACCTCACCGCGGCCTCGCACGTCATCCACTTCGACCGGTGGTGGAACCCGGCCGTGGAGAACCAGGCCACGGACCGCGCCTTCCGCATCGGCCAGAAGCGGAACGTGCTGGTGCACAAGCTGGTGTGCCGCGGGACGGTGGAGGAGCGGGTGGACGCGCTGATCGAGTCGAAGCAGGGGCTGGCGCGGGAGCTCCTCGATGAGGGGGACGAGGTCAAGCTGACGGAGCTCGGGGACCAGGAGCTGCTGAAGCTGGTTTCGCTGGACATCCACAGCGCCAGGCAGGAGAGCTGAGGCGTGGCGTTCGGGTCTTATGGTGGGTGGTTCCCGCCCTACGTGACGGTGGCCGAGCGGCGCGCGCAGGCAGAGCAGAGGCTGGCCGAGCTGCGCAAGCGCGGGCAGGAGATCAACCCGGTGGTCATCCGGGGAAGGGCCATCGCCACCACGTTCTGGGGGAAGGCGTGGTGCCAGAATCTTGAGTCGTACGGCGACTTCGCCAACCGCCTCCCGCGCGGGCGGACGTACGCGCGAAACGGGTCGGTGGTGGATCTGCAGATCGAACCGGGCCGGCTCCGCGCGCTGGTCAGCGGGTCCAGCCTGTACACGGCGGAGGTCGAGATCCGGCCGATGGAGGCGGACCGGTGGAAGCGGCTGGCGGGCGAATGCGCGGGGAAGATCGACTCGGTGGTGGAGCTGCTGAGCGGGCGGTTGTCGGAAGGCGTGATGGAGATCCTCTGCGGGAGGGAGCGGGGGTTGTTCCCCTCCACCCAGGAGATCTCCCTCTCCTGCTCCTGCCCGGACGGGGCGCGGCTCTGCAAGCACCTGGCGGCGGTGCTGTACGGGGTCGGCGCGAGGTTGGACCACCAGCCGGAGCTGCTGTTCGTCCTCCGAGGGGTGGACCAGGTGGACCTGGTGAGCCGGGCGACGAACGCCGTGGGCCGAGCGGATGCGGGTGGCGGGCTGGAGGGCGAGTCGCTGTCGGAGCTGTTTGGGATCGAGATCGAGACGGAGCCGGTGGCCGCGCCCTCGAACAAGGTCAAGCGGGTGCCGAAAGCGAAGAAACCGGCGCGAGGACGTCCCGTCGAACCAGTCATCACCCGGGAGGAGCTCCGGGCGCGCGGCGTTCCCGCGAAGGACGTCCTGCGGTGGTTGCGACTCGGGGTCTTGCTCTACACGAAACAGCGCGGCGCGTATCTCAAGACGCGGGAGACCGAGAAGCGGATCGCGGAGTTGAAGGAGCGCTGATCGTCCGCCGTACCCGTTGCTTGCCACCATCGGGATTGCCGGCGAGCTCGAAACCCTGGGCGTCGAACATGGCCCGCGTCCCGGTCCAGGCGAACGCGCCGGGCAGCGGCTTCCCGTCCCGCCCCGGCCTCACCGGGTAACCCTCGACGACCTCCCCGCCCAGCGCGCGGATGGCCGAGCGCCTCGCGGTCTGCACCGCCACCGTCTACGCGCTGTGCGAGTGCGGCGAGATCCGGCAGGTGCGGGTCTCGAACGCCATCCGAATCCACCCCGACGATTTGGAGGCGTTCATCGTAGGCCGGCGACGCGTGTAGTCCGCGCCCACCCGGAGGAACGCGGGCAGCCTCACGCTGACGCCCCCCAGCGAACGCTCAGCGACTGGCAGGCACGGAGCAGTCGATCCCTGACGCGGGCCAGGTAGTCCGCCGCCTGCGCGTCCTTTTCTGCGAGAGCCTCGGGCGCCCACCGCTCGCGAGCGCCTCCCAGCGGGACGTCGTCCAACTCCGAGTCTACGGCGACGAAGATCAGCAGGTCAGGATCGTCTATCTCCGGATCAGCGAGCCCCGTGCGGAGTCGGGCAATTTCACGACAAGCCTCATGCAGACCCATCTCATCAGCGAGCACCCTGGTCGCGACGCGTGCGATTTCGCGCCTGAGATCTTCCCCTTTCGGACTCACGGCTTCACCCATTCCAGCTTGCTCTTGATCTCGACTGTTTGCCCAGTGGCGACGTTCCGATACGCGTGGGTCTGGATGCTGGTGCCATCTCCGATGGGGTAGGAGCGACTCGTGAGCTTCGCCCAGTCCTCGGCTCGGCCGCCATACTCACGGACAAGCCGGCCTACGTCTTTGATCGGCTCGGGCGTACCGGCGCCAGCGATTGCCTTGCCGCCGCCAATCTTCAGCTCGGCTTCGCCGGCCTCGCTCGCTAACTGCTTACGCAGGCGGACGGCGTCCGCCGCGTTGCTTGCCCCCGGCTGCGAGTCAGGCATGGGCCGATAGAGATTGATGCGTGGCCCGCGCGCGAAGTTGCCGGACAGGCTGGTCGCCAGCACGGCGCCGTTCACGAGGGAGATGGTCAGGCCGCTCTTGCCAATAGTGACGGACTCCACCGCCTCCACTTGGCTGAAGGCGACGGCGCCCTCCTCCACCGCGAGCTCCGACGCCTGGGTGACGCCGGCAAGGTTGGGCAACACCTTCGCCAGTTGCGTGAGCCCGTGACTGAGCCCAGTCCCGACGGCAGCGGTCGCCACCATCACCAGGATTCGCGCGGCGTCGGCGCCCATCACCCGGGCGAAGCTCTCCCCTGCTTCATGGAGCCCGTCGAAGGTGGTCGCCTTCTCCGAATTCTCGATGAGGTCGACGAATCCGCCACCCAATGTGTAGAGGGTGTGCACGCCGACGTACCCGACCAGGACGATGGTGATTGCGGTAGCGATGCCCTTCGTCGCGAGCTCCGGGAACGTCCACAGCACGGCGTACATGGTGACGCCGGCCACTACCATCCCCAGCACATCCTTGACGCTGACCATGTCCTCCAGGCCGTCCTTGGTGGCCTCCAGGGTGCCGGCGATGGCGATGCCCATCGCCACGGTGTACCGGCCGTAGGCGTCCAGGGTGCGCCGGCCGTGGAGAACGCCGAGGCAGTCGCCGGGCT
>DATBSS010000188.1:0-18019 GCA_036559665.1 Myxococcaceae bacterium | reverse complement strand
CCGTCACCACCATGGAGTCCGACACCTGGCACCCGTCGCCGTCGGTCACCGTCACCGTGTACGTGGCGGGCGACACCTTCGGGTTGGCGGTGGGGTTGGCGAACGCCGGGTTGGAGACGTTGGTGATGGGCGTCCACTCGTAGACGTAGCTCGGGTTGCCGCCGCTGGCGGTGGGCGAACCACCCAGCGCCGCGTTCTGGTTGCAGTTGGTGATGGTGCGGTCCGGGCCGGCGTTGACGGCCAGCGTGCTCACCGAACAGCTCGGGGACCGGATGGCCAGCGCCGGCGAGGTGGAACGCGCGGAGGCGTCCGCCGGCGTGGTGGAGGTGGCGTTCCCCGCGAAGGTCACCCAGCCGGGGGCGGTGGCCCGATACGTCCACGAGAACGTCGCGTTCGCCCCGGCGATGAGGTTGAACGAGGCCGGCGTGGGTCCGGAGAGCAGCGTCACCTGCCCGGGGCCGGCGAGCGTCAGGTCGGAGGGGGCGATGGTGCTGCGCGTCCCCGTGCTGCGGTTGGTCACCGTCATCTCCACCGTCACCACGTCGCTCACCGGGACGACCCGCGGCTTGGTGACGATGGCGGAGGTCAGCCCCGCGGCGGCCGGGGTGACGATGTTGGTGGTGTTGGAGTTGGTGCTGGTGGAGGCGACGGCGGTCCCCGAGTAGGCGTCCGTGCCCGCCGCGTTGCCGCTGAAGCGCACCGTGCCGTTGCTCGCGGCCGAGGTGCTGTACGTCCACACGAAGGTGAAGCTGGCGCCGCCGTTGATCGTGGCCGGGGAGGGCGAGGTGAGCAGCGACAGCGTCACCCCGGTGACGGTGGGCGTGAGCGCGGATGGCGTGACCGCATTCGCCGGCGCTCCGCCGGTATTGGTCACCAGCATCGTCACCGCGAACTGGTCGCCCGCCACCGCCGCCGTGGGGCCGGTGATGGCGGAGGTGAGCGCGGCGCGGTTCACCACGTTGGCGACCCCGGTGGAGGTCGAGGCCGCGGTGACCGCCACGCCCGAATTGGCGTCCGTGCCCGCCGCCCCGGCGGAGAGCTGCAGCGTACCGGCGCTGGTGCCGTTCTCCGTGTACGTCCAGGAGAAGGTGGCGCTGGCCCCGCCGGCGATGTTCACCGCGGTGAGCGCGGTGGAGGTGGTGGCGTTCGCGCCGCCCGTCTTGGTCTGCGTGGGCGGGTTGGGCGACGGCAGCACCGAGTTGGCGGTGGCCTGGCCGGTGTTCGTCACCACCATGGTGGCGGTGAACGTCTGGCCCCGGCTGAGGTTGGCCGGGATGGTGAAGGAGGTGACCTGGAGGGCCGCCTTCTGCTCCACCGTCGCGACCGCCGAGGTGATCGCCGCCGCGGTGAGCGCCGCGCCGCTGTTGGCGTCCGTCCCCGTCGCGCCGCCCTGCAGCGCCAGCGTCCCCGTCCCGGTGCCGTTCTCGGTGTACGTCCAGGTGATGGTGGCGGTGGCGCCTCCCGCGATGGTCACCCCGGTGTGCGTGGTGGCCGTGGTGGCCGCCGCGCCGCCGGTCACCACCTGGGTGAGCGGGTCCGGAGACGGGACCACGTTGGTGGCCGCCGCCTGGCCGGTGTTGCTGACCACCATGGTGGCGGTGAAGGTCTGCCCGCGCGAGAGCTTCGCCGGCAGCGTGAGCGAGGTGATCGTCAGGCTGGCCGGCGTCTGCACGTTGGCCGTATTGGAGGACGTCACCGGGGCGGAGACGGCGGCGGCGGAGTTGGCGTCCGTCCCGCTCGCGCCCGCGGAGAGGGCCACGGTGCCGGTCCCGGTCCCGTTCTCGGTGTAGCTCCAGGTAAAGGTGGCGCTGGCGCCCCCGGCGATGTTCACCGCGGTGAGCGCGGTCCCGGTGGTGGCGTTCGCTCCGCCGGTCTTCGACAGCGTGGGCGGGTTGGGCGAGGGCAGCACGCCGTTCGCCGTCGCCTGGCCCGAGTTGGCGACGGTCATCTGGGCCTGGAACGTCTGGCCGCGGCTGAGGTTGGCGGGCAGCGTGAAGGCCGTCACGGACAGCGACGGCGGCGTCTGCACCGTCATCGTGTTGGAGGTGGTGGAGGCTGCGCTCACCGCCAGGCCGGAGTTGGCGTCGGTGCCCGCGGCACCTGCCGTGAAGGTGATGGTGCCGGCGCCGGTGCCGTTCTCCGTGTACGTCCAGGTGAAGTTGGCGCTGGCGCCCCCGGCGATGTTCACCGCCGTGAGCGCGGAGGAGGTGGTGGCGTTCGCGCCGCCCGTCCTGGCCTGCGTGGGCGGGTTGGGTGAGGGCAGCACTCCGTTGGCGGTGGCGCTGCCGTTGTTCCGGATCACGATGGCCAGCTGGAAGGTCTGCCCGCGGCTGATGGTGGCCGGCGCGGTGAAGCTGGTGACGCTGAGTTGGGCCGGCGCCTCCACCGTGGCCGTGTTCGAGCCCACCGGGGCGGCGGTGACGGTGGCGGTGGGGTTGTTGGCGTCATTGCCGCTGGCGCCCGCGCTGAGCTGGAGGGTCCCGGTGCCCGCCCCGGCGGTGTACGTCCAGGTGAAGGTGGCGCTCCCGCCGCTCGGGATGCTGGCCGGGGTGAGCGTGGTGGAGGTGGTGGCGCCCGCGCTCCCGGTGGTCGTCACCGTGGGCGGGTTGGGCGAAGGCAGCACGTTGGAGGCGGTGGCCTGCCCGGTGTTGCTCACCGTCATGCTGGCCTGGAACGTCTGGCCCGAGCTGATCCGCGCCGGGAGCGTGAAGGCCGTCACCGACAGCGACGGCGGCGTCTGCACCTGGGCCAGGTTGGTGGAGGTCGCGTTGGCGGTGACCGTGCCGGCCCCATCGTTTCCGGTCGCGGCGCCGGTGAGGACGAGCGTCCCCGTACCGGTGCCGTTCTCCAGGTAGCTCCACGTGAACGTGGTGCTCGCGCCCGGGGCCAGCGTTTGCGGGCTGAAGGTGGTGCCGGTGGTGGCGTTCGCGCCGCCGGTGGGCGTGAGCGTGGGGATGGCCGGCGACGGGAGGACGCTGGTGAGGGGAACGCTGCCGGTGTTCTGCACCGTCATGCTCGCCGTGAACGCCTGGCCGCGGGTGAGCGTGGAAGGCAGGGTGAAGGCGGTGATGTTCAGGACGCCGGGGTTCTGCACCGTGGCGGTGTTGGAATTGACGCTCGGGCCGGTGACCGCGGCGCCGGAGTTGACGTCCGTCCCGGTCGCGCCGGTGGAGAGCGTGAGGGTGCCGGTGTTGCTGCCGTTCTCGGTGCAGCTCCAGATGAACGTCGCGGTGGCGCCGCTGGCCAGGGTGGCGGGCGCCGGCGTCCCGGTGCAAGTCGCTCTCGCGCCGCCGGTGTGCCCCACGGTCGGGGGCGTGGGGGAGGGGAGCACGTTGGAGGCGGTGGCCCCTCCGGTGTTGGTCACCACCGCGGTGGCGGTGAAGGTCTGCCCGCGCGAGATGGTACCGGGGATGGTGAGGGTAGTGACCTGGAGCGCCGCGGGCGCCTCCACCGTCGACACCACGGAGGACACGGCGGGCGCGCTCGCCGGCGCGCCGGAGTTGGCGTCCGTGCCCGCCGCCCCGGCGCTGAACTGCAGCGTGCCGGTGCCGGTGCCGTTCTCCGTGTACGCGTAGGTGAAGGTGGCGCTGGCGCCGCCGGCGATGTTGACCGCGGCGGGGTTGGTGGAGGTGGTGGCGCTGGCGCCGCCGGTCTTCGTCTGGGTGGGCGGAGTCGGCGACGGCCGGACGCCGTTGGCGGTGGCCTGGCCGCCGTTGGTCACCACCACGATGACGTTGAAGCCCTGCCCGCGGCTGAGCCGGGCGGGGACGGTGAGGCTGCTCACCGTGAGCTGCGGCGGCGTCTGCACCGTCACCGTGTTGGAGTTGGTGGAGGCCGCGCTCACCGCCGCGCCGGAGTTGGCGTCCGTTCCGCTGGCGCCCGCCGCCAGCGCCAGCGTCCCCGGGCCGGAGCCGTTCTCGGTGAAGCTCCAGGTGAAGGTGGCGGTGGCGCCGCCGGCGATGGTGGCCGGGGTGAGCGTGGTGGAGGTGGTCGCGCCTGCTCCGCCCGTGCCGGAGATGCTGGGCGGGTTGGGGTTGGGCAACACGCCGTTGGCCGCCGCCTGGCCGTTGTTCCGCACCACCAGGGCGGCCGTGAAGGTCTGCCCGCGCGAGAGCACCGCCGGGGTGACGGTGAAGGAGGTGACGCTCAGCGCCGCCGCCTGCTGCACGTTGGCGACGTTCGAATTCGATGAGGCCACCGATACCGGCGCGCCGGTGTCCGCGTCCGTGCCCGCCGCGCCGGTGGCCAGCCGCAGCGTCCCGGTGTTCGTCCCGGTCTCGGTGTACGTCCAGGTGAAGGTGGCGTTGCCTCCGCCCGGGATGTCCACCGGGGTGAGGGTGGTGCTGGTGGCGGCGTTGGCGCCGCCGGTGTTGGTTAGCACCGGCGGGTTGGGATTGGGCAGCACGTTGCGCGCGGTGGCTTGCCCGGTGTTGCTCACCACCAGCACCGCGCTGAAGGTGGAGCCCCGGCTCACGTTGGCCGGCAGGGTGAAGGAGGTGATCGACAGCGCGGCCGGTGTCTCCACGATGGCCGCGGGGGAGCTGGCGCTGGGCGCGGTCACCGTCTGGCCGCTGTTGGCGTCCGTGCCGGAGGCGCCGGTGGAGAAGGTGAGCGTGCCGGTGCCGGTGCCGTTCTCGGTGTACGTGTAGAGGAAGGTGGCGCTCTGCCCGGCCGGGATGTCCCGCGCCGCCGGCGCGGAGGCGCTGGTGGCGTTCGCCCCGCCGGTGTGAGCCACCGAGGGAGGGCTGGGGTTCGGCAGGACGCCGAGCGCGGTGGCCTCGCCCAGGTTGTCCACTGTCACCTGCACGTTGAAGGTCTGCCCGCGCGCCAGCCGGGCCGGCACCGTCACCGAGGTGACTTGCAGCCGGGCCGGCGCCTCCACCGTGGCCACCGGGGTGTCGGCCGGGGTGGCGGTGATGGCGGCGCCGCTGTTGGCGTCCGTCCCCGCCGCGCCCCCGTTCAGCATCAGCGTGCCGGTGTTGCCGCCGTTCTCCGTGTACGCCCAGGTGAAGGTCGCCTGCCCGCCACCGGGGATGCTCTGCGGCGTGAAGGTGGTGGTCGTGGTGGCACCCGCGCCGCCGGTCGCCGTGAGCGTGGGCGGGTTCGGCGACGGCGACACGTTGGAGGCCGGCGCCTGCCCCAGGTTCCTCACCACCATCACCGCGTTGAAGGCCTGCCCGCGGGAGAGCGTGGTGGGGATGGTGAAGCTGGAGACCTGGAGGCGCGCCGGGTCCTGCACCTGCGCCAGGTTGGTGGAGGTGGGGTTGGCGAAGACGTCGTTGCCGGTCACCCCGTCCACGCCGCTGGCGCCCGCCGAGAGCTGGAGCGTGCCCGGCCCCGTCCCGTTCTCGGTGTACGTCCAGGTGAAGGTGGCGGAGTTGCCGGAGGTGATGTCCACCGGAGTCTGGCTGGTGGAGGTGACGGCGCCCGCGCCGCCGGTGGCGTTGACGGTGGGCGGATCCGGCACCACCTGCTGCGCGGTGGCGCCGCCGTTGTTCACCACCTGCATCGTCGCGGTGAACGTCTGCCCGCGTGAGACGGAGGTCGGGATGGAGAACGAGGTGATGGTCAGCCCGGACGGGGTCACCACCGTCGCCAGGTTGGAGGGCGTGGTGGGCGCGTTCACCGCGCCGCCGGTGGTGGCGTCCGTGCCGGAGGCGCCGGTGCTGAAGGAGATGGTCCCGGTGCCGGTCGCCGTGTAGCTCCACACGAAGGTGGCGGTGCCCGAGGGCGGGATGACCGCCGGCAGCACGGAGCTGGAGGTGGCGGCGCCGGCGCCGCCGGTGGCGGTGAGCGTGGGTGGGTTGGGCGAGGGGAGGACGCCGATGGCCGTGGTGCCGCCGAAGTTCTGGACCGTCATCGTGGCGCTGAAGGTCTGGCCGGTGGTGAGCGCGGACGGGATGTCGAAGCTGATGATGCGCAGGTCCGACCCGGCCTGCACCGAGGCGGTGTTGCTGGTGGCCGCCGCCGACGTCACCCGCACGCTCGAGTTGGCGTCGGTGCCGGAGGCCGCCGCCACCAGGGCGATGGTCCCGGTGTCGGTGCCGGTCTCGGCGTACGTCCAGGTGAAGGTGGCCGACCCCAGGCCCGGGATGGTCACCGGGCTGATCGACGTGGAGGTGGAGGCCGCCGCCCCGCCGGTGACCGTGGTGGCGGGTGGGCTGGGCACCGGGAGGACCGCGTTGGCCGCCGCCTCGCCGATGTTGGCGACCACCATGGTGGCGGTGAAGGTCTGTCCGCGGGCGATGGTGCCGGGCACCGCGAAGGAGATGATGGAGAGCTGGGCCGGCGTCTGCACCTGCACCGGAGTGGACGGCGCGGAGGCGGAGGCCGCCATCTGCGCGGAGTTGGCGTCCGCTCCGGAGGCGCTCCCGGAGAAGGTGAGCGCGCCCGGCGCCGACGCCGTGTACTGCCAGGTGAAGGTGGTGCTGCTGCCGCCCGCGAGCGTGGCGGCGCTGGCCGGCGAGGGCCCGGAGACGAGCGTGGCGTTCCCGGCGCCGGTCAGCACCAGGGAGGAGGGCGTCACCGCGTTGGCCGTCGCCTCACCGGTGTTCTGCACCTGCATGGTGACGGTGAGGGGCTGGCCCACCGAGGCGAACGCCGCCGGGCTCACCGACACCGTCGCGGTGAGCCCGGTCGCCCGCTGGACCAGCACGTCGCCGGTGTTGGTGGGGGCCGAGGCCAGCGCGCGGAGCGAGAAGGCGTTGGTGCCGGTGGCGCGGGTGGAGATGCGGAGCGTGCCCGCCTGGGTGGCCTGGGCGGTCAGCGCCACCGAGCCCTGGCCGCCCGCCGGCACGGTGGTGGTGGGCGGAGTGCTGGTGGCGCCCACCGTGGCGCCGCCGGTGCCGGTCACCGTGGCCGGGTCCAGCGTCACGCTCTCCGCGTCGCTGCCGCCCCCGTTGGTGAGCGCGCCCTGGACCGTGAACGCCTGGCCCACGCTGACCTGGGCGGGCGCGGTCAGCGCCAGCTGGAGCTGCGCCGGCGTCACCACCTGGAACACCCCGGAGAGCTGCGCCCGCTGCCCGTCCGGGTTCTTCACCGCCAGGGTGTAGGGCCCGGGGGTGAGCCCGGCAGGGACGATCACCTGCTTGGAGGTGGCGGTCTGCGAGCCGGCCGGGTCGTCCGCGAACGCGGTGGCGGTGAGGACGTCCACCACCTCCACCGTGCCTGCGGCGGCGAAGAGCTGCGCGCCGGACCGCAGCCCGGTGCCGGAGGCCACCACCACCTGCGCGGCGTCGTTCACCGCGGCCCGCGGCGCCGCGTCGTTGAGCACCGGCGCCTCGGCGGAGGTGGCGTAGTAGCCCTGCTCCTTGAGGCCCTGGAACTGCGCCGGGTTGATGGCCACCACGTCATGCGGCCCTTCGGCGAGGCCGGCCGGGATGGTGGCCAGCAGGTGGCCGTCGTCCACCCGCACCACGTTGCGGCAGGGCACCCCGCCCACCGTCACCTGGTAGGTGTCGTCGAGGCGGAAGCCGGTCTCGCTGTTGAGGTCGCGCACCAGCAGCCGGAAGAAGCCGGTGCCCAGGATGGTGACGCGGACGTCGGTGGCGTTGTTGCCCAGCGGCGGGTCCACGGAGGCGATGGTGGGGGGCGCCGTCTCGTCGCTGCCCCCGAGGGGCCAGGAACAGCCGGCGACGAAGAGCCCCACCACGAGCGCGAGGGTCAGGCGTAGCGTGGTCATGTGGGTAGTCGTGAGCGGGATACGGGGAGGACGAAGGCCCGGGGTGAAAGCATACCGTGCTGGGAGTGGGTCGCCCACGCGCGGATGTGGGTATCTCCGGGTGTGGGTATAGAGTGAGGGGGATGGCCGCGCCCGCCCCCGCGTTCGCCGACCTGCTCCAGGAATTCTTCTACCGCCCGGATGAGCCTCCCCTCTCCGGCGTGGAGCTGCCCGCGCCGGCCGCGGGCCAGGCCGCCGCCGCGCCGGAGCCGATCCACGAGTACCTGGCCTTCTTCCTGGACCAGGAGTGCTACGGGGTCCCCATCAGCGCGGTGCGGGAGATCGTCCGGGTGCCGCAGTTCACCGAGGTGCCGCGGAGCGCCCCGGACCTCCTGGGGGTGATCAACCTCCGGGGCGAGGTGCTCCCGGTCTACGACCTCAAGCTGCGCCTGCGCCTGCAGGGCACCCCCGCCAAGGTGGCCGGCCCGGAGGCGTCCCGGGAGTCCCTCCCTCGAGGCGCGCGCGTGCTGGTGCTGCGCGGTGGCGACCAGGGCGACGTGGGCGTGCTGGTGGACGGGGTGAGCGAGGTGATCCGGATGCCGGACGGCGAGCTGGAGCCCGCGCCGGCCGGCACCACCGAGCGCGACTGCATCGTGGGTTTAGGGCGCCGGGGCGACCAGCTCTGCATCCTCCTGGACATGGAGCGGGCTCTGGCATGAGGCCCGAGCCCGCGCCGGCCGTCGAAGCGTCCCAGGTCCAGCTCTGCGCCTTCATGGTGGGCTCGGAGGAGTACGCCATCGACATCCACCGGGTGCTGGAGATCCTCCACATCCCCGCGCCGGCCGAGTTCCCGCGGGCGCCTGGCTTCGACGGGGTGCTCAACCTACGTGGAGAGATCCTCCCGCTGCTGGACCTCCGCCGCGTCTTCGGCACGCCGCCCCGGTCGGACTCCCGCCGCCAGGGCCTCCTGGTCTGCCTGGTGGGACGGCGGAAGATCGCCTTCCGGGTGGACAAGGTGACGCAGGTGGTGCGCGCCTCCCGAGACGAGCTGAAGCCGGTCCCGCCCCTGGGCGGCGACGCGCTGCGGTCGCCGCACGTGATCGGCATCTGCCCGCGCGGCTCGCGCCTCATCCTCCTGCTCAACCTGCGCGCGGTGGTGACGGCCTCGTGATGGACGCCTCCGCGCTCGAGGAGGAGCGGTACCGCCGGCTGCTCGCGCTGGACCTGCGCGCGGAGGGCATCCTCCAGCGCCTGGAGGAGGCGCTCGGCGACCAGAGCTGGCGCGTGCGCAAGGCCGCCGCCGACCGCTTCGCCCAGCTCTCCGGCGGCCCCGAGGTGGCCTCGACGCTGATCAAGGTGATGGGCCAGCGGGACCGCACCGGGGCGCGCAACGCCGCCGCCGAGGCGCTGGTCCAACTGGGCGGGCGCGCGCTGGAGGCCGTGGTCGCGGTGCTGGCCACGCACGAGGACCCGGACCAGCGGAAGTTCGCCGCGGACGTGCTGGGGCAGATCGGCGCCCGCGAGGCCGTGGAGCCATTGCTCGCCTCGGTGGCCTCCGACGCCGACCCCAACGTCCGCGCCGCCGCCGCGGAGGCGTTGGGCGGCATCGGCGGGGAGGCCGCGGTCCGCGGGCTGGAGGCGGCGTTCTCCTCTGGCAAGGAGCTGCTCCGCGCCTGCGCCCTGGAGGCCCTGATCCGGTTGGGCGCGCCCCCGCCGCTCCCCTCCCTGGTGCCGCTGCTGGACGACCCCGGGCTGCGGCGGGCGGCGTACCGCGCGCTGGGGCTGGTGAAGCAGCCGGCGGCCTTCGAGCTGCTGGCGCGCGGGCTGTCCTCCCGCTTCCGCGCCACCCGCGAGGCGGCGCTGGCCGCACTGGGCGTGGCGTGGAGCCACGGCCGGGACGACCAGCGGGCGGAGCTGGAGAAGGCCGTCCAGGTGTCCGCCCGGAAGCTCGAGGCCGCCGCCGAGCTGATCGCCTCCGCGCTGGAGGGCGACGACCCGGAGATGAAGATCGGCGCGCTGGTGCTGGCCGGGGCGCTGGGGGGCGGGCAGCCGTCGGAGGCGGTGGCGGAGGCGGCGCGCGACGACCGCGCCGTGCCGGCCGCCATCTACGCGCTCTCCCGCCTGGGGACCGCGGGGGGCCGGGCGCTGCTGCCGCGCCTTTCGCAGCTCTCCACGCCCGCCCGCGCGGTGGCGTGCGAGGCGCTGGTGGGGATGGCGGACCCGTCGTGGGTGCCGCCGCTGGTAGATCTCCTGGGGTCGGGCGAGCCGGATCTCCAGCGGTTCGCGGCGCGCGCGTTGGGGCGGACCGGCTCCGGGGACGCGCTCTGGCCGCTGCTCTCCGCGCTCTCCGACGTGTCGCTGGGGAAGGTGGCGGCCACCTCGCTGGCGCTGCTGGGCGCGGTCCACCCGGAACTCGTCACCGCCGAGCTGCGCGCGATGGTGGACGCCCGCCCGGCGCCGGCCGCGGTCTGGGTGCTGGCCAAGCTGGGCGGCGAGTCGGCCCGGTCGGCGCTGCGCAAGGCGCTCTCCGACCCGGACGCGGCGGTGCGCGCCGTCGCGGCCGAGGCGGCCGGGGACGCGGGCCCGGAGCTGGGCCTGGAGCTGCTCCGCCAGGCGCTGGCGGACGAGGCGGCGGGAGTGCGCGCGGCGGCGGCGCGCGGGCTGGGGCGGCTGCCGGAGGGCGGCGAGGCGCTGATCCAGCTGGCCCTCAAGGACCCGGACTCCCAGGTCCAGCGGGCGGCCATCGAGTCCGCCGGCGAGGCGCGGGCGCGCCTGGCCACGCCTTCGCTGGCGCTCCTGGTGGAGTCCGGGGACGGGCTGTCCGCCAGCCGCGCGGTGCGGGCGCTGGCGCGGGTGGGTGAGCTGTCGGAGGACCACCTGCGCGCCGCGCTGGCCCACGCCGACCCGGAGGTGATCAAGGAGGCCCTGGCGTGCGGCGCGGCGCTGCCCGCGGCGCCGGCGCTGTCGGCCGGCCTGCTCTCGCACGAGCGCTGGGACGTGCGGGTGGCGGCGGCGCGGGCGCTTCGGACGTCCGGGACGGCGGCGGAGCTCCCCGCGGTGCGCGCGGCGCTGGAGGCGGAGGCGGACTCCATGGTGCGCGCGGCGCTGGCCGAGGCGGCGGCCCAGCTGGCCAGCCGTTAAGGAGCCGCCAGGTGGCCCGGTTCGACGACGACCGTCCGGAGATGAGCGCCGAGGAGTTCCGCCTGCTCAGGGACCTGGTCTACGAGCGCAGCGGCATCTCCATCCGGGACGACCTCAAGTTCGTGATGGAGCGGCGGCTGTGGCCGCGGCTGGAGGCGCTGGGCCTCACCGACTTCGCCGCCTACCACCGCCATCTGCGCCTGGACCCGCGCGGGGCGGGCGAGCTGGACTTCGCCATCGAGGCGCTGGCCACCAACGAGACCTACTTCTTCCGCGAACCGCACCAGCTCAGGGCGTTCTCCGAGGAGATCCTCCCCCGCCTGGAGGAGCAGAACCGCGCCACCCGGCGGCTGCGGATCTGGTCCGCCGGCTGCTCCACCGGCGAGGAGCCGTACACGCTGGCCATGCTGATCAAGGAGTCCGGCCGCTTCGAGGGCTGGGACGTGCAGGTGCTGGGGACGGACATCTCCCGCAAGGTGCTGACCTCCGCCCGCCGCGCCGAGTACGGCCCGTCCTCCATGCGCGCCATGCCGGAGGGCTCCCTGGAGCGCTACTTCCTTCCCGCCGGCGCCCGCTGGCAGCTCCGCGAGGACGTGCGCTCGCTGGTGACGTTCGGGCACCTCAACCTGGTGGAGTTCGACCTCGGCCAACTGGTGGCCCGGCAGGACGCCGTCTTCTGCCGCAACGTGCTCATCTACTTCGACCTCCCGGCGCGCCGGCGGGTGTTGGACCTGTTCTACGCGCGCCTCCACGAAGGCGGGTACCTCCTGCTGGGCCATTCGGAGAGCCTGATCAACCTCACCTCCGCCTTCGAGCTGGTCCACCTCAAGTCGGACCTGGTCTACCGCAAGCCGCGGGGCCCCTCGCCCGCGCCGGCCGGAGGGCGGCCGTGAAGCGCGAACCCATCCGGGTGCTGGTGGTGGACGACTCCGCGCACAACCGGCGGGAGATCGTCGAGCTGCTGGCGGGCGCCGGGGAGATCGAGATCGCCGGCACCGCCGCCGACGGTGAGGAGGGCCTGAAGAAGGCCACCCAGCTCCAGCCGGACGTCATCACCCTCGATCTCGAGATGCCCAGGCTGGACGGCTACGCCTTCCTGCGGCTGGTGATGGCCTCCGCGCCCACCGCGGTGATCGTCCTCTCCAGCTACTCGCACGGCAGCGACGTCTTCAAGGCGCTGGAGTTGGGGGCGCTGGACTTCGTCGCCAAGCCGCGGCGGCGGGGCGCGGAGGAGATGGCGGCCCTGCGCGCGGAGCTGGTGGAGAAGATCCGCGCGGTGCGGCTGCTCCGGCCCGCCGCGAAGAGGCGCGACGGCCGCTCCCCGCCGAACCCGCTCCTGATCGGCATCGCCGCCTCCACCGGCGGGCCTCCGGCCGTGCAGCGGCTTGTGGAGGCGCTCTCCGCCGAACCGTCGCCGGTGGTGCTGATCGCCCAGCACATGCCGGCCATGTTCACCCGCGCCTTCGCCGAGCGCCTGGACCGCATCGGCGCCTTCACTGTCACCGAGGCGCGCGACGGCGAACCGTTGCTCCCCGGCCACGCCTACGTGGCGCCGGGCGGCCGGCAGCTCTGGGCGCAGAAGCGCAAGGGGAAGCTGGAGGCGCGGGTGCGGCCGCCCGCCTCCGGGGAGAAGCACGCGCCTTCCGCGGACGTGCTCTTCCACAGCCTGGCGGAGGTCGCCGGCCCGCGGGCGCTGGCCGTGGTGCTCACCGGGATGGGGGCGGACGGGGCCGCGGGGGCGCTCGCCATCCACAAGGCGGGCGGGCAGGTGTGGGCGGAGTCGGAGAAGACCGCGGTCATCTTCGGGATGCCCAAGGAGGCCATCGATACTGGCGCGGTGACGCGGGTGCTTCCGCTGGACGCGCTGGGCCAGGCGCTGGTGGTCGAGGCGCGCCGGCGTGGTATGGGCGGGGCGAGATGACCGCGCTGGACGTGGCAGGGCTGGGGAAGGTCTACGGTGAGGTCCGCGCGGTGAGCGGCCTCAGCTTCGACGTGCGCCCGGGAGAGATCGTGGGCCTGGTGGGCCCCAACGGCGCGGGCAAGACGTCCACCCTGCGCTGCGTGAGCGGGATCATCCCGCCCAACGAGGGGGAGATCCGCATCGCCGGGCACTCGCTGCGCGAGCAGCCGGTGGCCGCCAAGCGCTGCCTGGCGTTCCTCCCGGACGAGCCTCGCCTGTTCGAATACCTCACCGCCCGCGAGCACCTGGCCTTCATCGCCCGCCTCTACGAGGTGCCCGGCTGGGAGCCGAAGGCCGCCGCGCTCCTGGAGGAGCTGGAGCTGAAGGGGAAGGAGCACTCGCTGCCCTCCGAGCTGTCCCGCGGGATGAAGCAGAAGCTGACCATCGCCTGCGCCTTCCTCCACGACCCCAAGGTCATCCTGCTGGACGAACCGCTCACCGGGCTGGACCCCTTCGGCATCCGCCAGGTGAAGCGGTCCCTGAAGGCGCGGGCCCAGGCGGGCGCGGCGCTGCTGCTCTCCAGCCACCTGCTGCCCATCGTCGAGGAGCTGTGCGACCGGGTGCTGGTGATCGCCGGGGGCCGGCGGGTGGCGTTCGGTACCATCGCCGAGATCCGCGCCGAGCTCGCCGCGGCGGCGCAGGGCGGGGGCCAGGGGTCGCTGGAGGACCTGTTCATGGCCATCACCTCCCAGGTGGGCCGGTCCGAGGAGCCCGCGGCGTGAGCGCCGCCTCGGCGGTCGCCTTCCTCTGGACCCGGAGCGTCCGGAACTGGGGGCGGGCGCAGGTCAAGCGCCTGAAGAACCCGCGCTACCTGGTGGCGGCCGCGGCCGGGGTCTTCTACTTCTACACGATCTTCCTGCGGCGGCTGTCCCGCGGGCCCTACGAGTCCGGGGAGCACCCCAGCCCCGGCGCGATGGCGCTGATCGAGGCCGGGATCACCGTGTCCGCCGTGCTGGCGGTGGTCACCACCTGGATCTTCGGCGGCAGCCGCGGGCTGCTCACCTTCACCGAGGCGGAGGTGCAGTACCTCTTCCCGGCGCCGCTCACCCGGAGGTCCATCCTCCACGTCCGCGTGCTCAAGACCCTGCTCCGGACCGCGCTCTCGGCGGCGATCATGACGCTGCTGTTCCGCCGCGCCTGGGGCGCCAACCCGGCGGCGCTGGCGCTGGGCACCTGGATGGCGTTCGCCTCGCTCTCGCTCCACTCGGCCGGCATCTCGCTGTTGAGGGAGAGCCTGACGCAGCACCGGAGCGCCGGCTGGAAGCGGTGGTGGGTGGCGCTCCTGGTGGTCCTGGGGGCGGTGGGCGCGGTGGTCTCCTGGGCGCTTTCGGTGCACCGGCCGCCGTGGCCCCACGACCTGACCGCCGAGGACCTCCGGCCGTGGGTGGCGCTGCTGGATTCGCCGCCGCTGTCGTACGTGCTGTGGCCGCTGCGGGCGCCCATCCGGGTGGCCCTGGCGGACGACTGGGGAGCGTTGCTCCGGCGCCTGCCCGCCGCGCTGGCGGTGCTGGGCGCGCTCTACGCCTGGGTCATCTCCAGCGGCGTGGCGTTCGAGGAGGCGGCGGTGGAGGCCGCCTCGGAGCGGGCGCGGCGGCTGGAGCTGCGGAAGAAGGCGAGGGCCGGCCTCCGGTTCCCGAAGAAGGTGAAGAGCTCCCGGCTGCCCTTGCCCCGGCGCGGGCCTTCGTGGATCGCCCTCACCTGGAAGAACCTGATCGCCGCCCGCCGCACCGCCGCCACGGCGCTGCTGGCGGGGGCGCTGGGCGTGGTCGTCGCGATGGTGGTCATCGCCCGCGACGCGCGCAACGGTGACGAGCCGTTCCTCCCGCTGCTGATCGCCTCCGGCGCGGCGGGCATGGCCGGCTTCCTGGCGCTCTTCGGGCCCATCTGGGTCACCGCTGATCTCCGGCAGGACATGCCCATGTCCGACGTGCTCCGGACGCTGCCGCTGAAGGGCTGGCAGGTGGTGATGGGGGAGGTGCTGGCCTCCGGGCTGCTGCTGGCGGCGGCGCAGTGGGGGCTGTGGCTGATCGCCGCCCTGGTCGCCTGGAGCCAGGAGACGCCCGGCCTGGAGCCCTCCTGGCGCGTGCCGGTGGTGCTGGGCGCGATGGTGTTCGGCCCGGCGCTCGGCTTCGCCGGGCTGTGCGTGCAGAACGCGGGCGCCATCTTCTTCCCGGCGTGGGTCACCGTGGCGGGGCGGATGGAGACCCGGGGCTTCGAGGCCACCGGCCAGCGCCTGCTCACCCTGGTGGGCACGATGCTGGTGCTCACCGTGGCGCTCATTCCGGCCGCGCTGGTGGGCGGCGTGGCCGGCTACGCCGCCTACCTGGTGATCGGCCCGTGGGGAGTGGTGGTGGGGGCCCTCTTCGGCGCCGGCGTGCTGCTGGCGGAGTGCCTGCTGGTGATCCGGGGCCTGGGCGTCGTGTTCGAACGGATCGACCTGACCGAGTAGGTCAGACCCGCCTGTCCTCCACCTGCTCATCGGAGTCCTGCTGGTCGAGCCGCATCGTGCGCTGCAGCCGCGACTCGGCCAGCTTCTTCACCGCCAGCATCGCCTGCGGCTCCTTGAGCACGCGGGTCCTGAACTCGCTTGCGGGGATGCGCAGCGTGAGCACGGGACCGGACGCGACGACCGTCGCCGTGGCCAGGCCGCCGGTCAGCACCGACAGCTCGCCGAAGAGATCTCCCTCCCGCAGGTCCGGGTAGCGCCCCCCGGTCCAGTGCGACGCCGAGCAGACTCCGCGCAGTACCAGATATACCGAGTCCGCCGGCTGGCCCTCGTCGATGATGTGCTGCCCGTCCGGGAAGGTGCAGGGCTGGAAGCTGGCCATGAGCACCGTATGGTCGGCTTCCCGCAAACCCCGGAGGATGGGGCTGGCGCGCAGCGCGTTGGCCATCAGCCGCTCCCGGTAGAACTCGTCGAGCCGCTGTCCCACCTCCGGGTAGCGGGCGGTGATTCTCGCCATCGCCTCGCGGGAGGTCTCCAGCACCACCGAGTCGCTGTCCACCACGACCGTCGCCAGCCGCGGCGCCCCCGAGACCATCGCGGCTTCGCCGAAGATGTCTCCCGGGGCCAGCCGGGCCACCCGGCGCTGGTCCGGCTTCTTCCAGCCGCGGTAGATGCTGGCCGCGCCCTCCACCAGCGCGAACATCGAGTCGCCCGCGGCCCCCTCGGCGACCACCACCTCCCCGGCATCCAGGACCCGCACCTCCATCGCCGTGCCCAGGACCTCCTTGAGCTCGACCTGGGACAGCGTGGAGAACAGCGGGATCGCCGGGCGGGACGGAGCGGGTGCGACTGGCAGCGCGGGCCGGGAGGGCCGGGCGGCCGGTGCCGGCTGGGTGGGCGGCGGCGCGGGCGTTGGCCGCCGTTCGCGCGAGTACCGCGAGGCGATCAGCTCCTGCGTCCGCTCGTGGCCTGGCTCCAGCTCGAGCAGCAGCCGGCACACCGCGGAGGCCTTGAAGAACAGCCCCTGCTCCGTGTACCGCCTGGCCACATCCTCGTAGGCCTGCACCGCCTGGGCCTTGCGGCCCAGCTTGGCCAGCAGCTCGGCCACCTTCTGGTGCGCGGTCACGTCCTCGGGCGTGAGTGCGACCACCTGCTGCCAGGCATCGAGCGCCGCGGGCAGCTTGCCCTTCGCGGCCATCTGCGCGGCCTCGTCCTTCAGCGCGCGCACCTTGTTCCGACGAGCATCCTCACGCATTCGCAGCGCCCCGCCCGGGGACGTTACTCGAAGCGGAGGGCCTCCACCGGATCCAGCCGGGCGGCGCTGCGGGCCGGCATCACCCCGGAGAGCACCCCCACCAGCGCGGCGAACCCGAGCGCGGTTACCACCACCCACAGGGAGAGCTGGACCGGGAGCCCGGCCAACCGTGCCAGGCCGATGATCCCGGCTCCCAGCGCCAGGCCGATCGCCCCCCCCAGCGTGGAGATGACGATCGCCTCCACCAGGAACTGCATCAGGATGGTGGTCCGGGTGGCGCCTACCGCGCGGCGCACGCCGATCTCCCGGGTCCGTTCCCGGACCGAGACCAGCATGATGTTGGCGATGCCGATCCCGCCCACGAGCAGCGAGATGAGGGCGATGGCGACCAGCACCCCGGTCATGGTGCCCATGATGGTGTTGACCGTGGCCAGCATCTCGTCCTGGGAGATCACGGTGAAGTCCACCTGGTTGTTGTGGCGGCGCTTGAGCACGTCGCTGATCTCCTCGATCGCCGCGTCCGTGCTCGCCTTGTCCTTGGCGCGCGCCAGCAGCGCCGTGTAGCCGTCGATCGAGTACAGGTCGAGCGCGGTGGTGCTGGGGATCATGGCGATGTCGTCCATGTCCATCCCCAGCGACTGGCCCTTGTGCTCCAGCATGCCGATCACCCGGAACTCGGCGTCGTTGACCTTCAACGTCTTCCCCAACGGGTTGGCGTCCCCGAAGAGCTCCTGCTGGACGGTGCGGCCGATCACCACGTAGCGGCGGTGGCCGGAGACGTCGTCCTCGGTGAACCAGCGGCCCTGGTCGACCTTGAAGTTCCGGATCTCGGTCATCCGCACGCCCACGCCCAGGGACATGGAGTCGCGCCGCCGCTCCTGGTAGCGCAGCGTCGCCGCGCCCTGGACGATGCCGCTGACGCCGTCCGTGGAGAAGGAGCGGCGCGCCACCGCCAACTCGTCTTCCGGAGTGAGCTTGTGCGCCACCCCGCTCATCGGCGGCGTCGGCCCGCCCTTGGTGTCGCGCTTGCCCGGCATGATCTGGATCACGTTGGAGCCGAGCGAGGCGAAGGTGTCGCTCACGTACTGGCGCACGCCCTCGCCCAGCGCCACCAGCAGGATCACCGCCAGCACGCCGATGATCACCCCCAGCGTGGTGAGGAAGGCGCGCAGCTTGGAGGCGAGGATGGTGTCCACCGCGGTCATGAACAGCTCAGGCAGGTTCATCGCGTCACCTCGTCGGAGACGATCTGCCCGTCGACGATCCGGACCTGCCGGCGGGTGCGGGCGGCGATCGCCGGGTCGTGGGTGACGATGACGATGGTCACCCCTTCGCGGTTGAGCGCCTCGAATAGCTTGATGATCTCCGCCCCGGTCCGCTGGTCGAGCGCGCCGGTCGGCTCGTCCGCCAGCAGCAGCTTGGGCTCGTTCACCAGCGCCCGGGCGATGGCCACGCGCTGGCGCTGGCCACCGGAGAGCTGGTCCGGCCGGTGGTCCACCCGGTCCGCGAGCTCCACCCGCTCCAGCGCCCGCCGCGCCGCCTCCCGCCGCTCCTTCC
>DATBSS010000187.1:0-11579 GCA_036559665.1 Myxococcaceae bacterium | reverse complement strand
TCAAGCCGTGGGAGAAGTCGGTCCTCAAGGACATCGAGAAGGCGATCAAGGAAGCGAACATCGGCGTCACGCCGATGAATGACGGCGAGATCATCCGCCTCCCGCTGCCCGCGCTCACCGAGGATCGCCGCAAGGAGATCGCCAAGCAGGTGAAGGTCCGGGGCGAGGAGCACCGGGTTGCCATCCGCAACGTCCGCCGCGACGCCAATGAGCGCCTCAAGGTCCTGCTCAAGGACAAGAAGATGACCGAGGACGACAACAAGCGCCTCTCGGACAAGGTGCAGAAGGAGACCGACGCCGGGGTGGCGAAGGTGGACGAGATCGTCGGGGCGAAGGAAAAAGAGGTGATGCAGGTTTGACCTTGCGCGCGCTGGTGGCCGATCCCACCGAGCCGCTGGCGAGCAAGCTGCGCGAGGCGCTCCTCTCGGCCGGGTTCGAGGTCGCCGTCGCCGGCTCGCTCGACGCGGCGGTGGACGTGCTGCGGGAGGAGGAACCGCAGATCGTCTTCGCGTCGTCGTCGGAGATGTTCGACGGCGCGCTCCTCTGCGCCCGCACCCGCGCGCTCCGCCCCACCTGCCCGGTGGTGATGGTGTACTTCCCGGACGCCCCGGACCCGGTGCACGACGCGGAGTCCACCGGCGCCGACGCGTGGATCCAGGCGCCGTTCACGCCCTCCGCGGTGGGCACCCTGGCGCACGCCATGCTCGGCGTGCACGAGCTGCGCGTCCGGCTGGTCCAGCTGGAGAAGGAGGTCCGGGCCGCCGCCGACAAGCAGGTGAGCGCCACCTCCGAGTTCGAGGTGCTCAAGAAGCTCCTCCTCATCGAGGTGAAGCGCTCGCGCCGCTACCGGTACCCGGTGGCCTTCCTGCTGGTGGGGGTGGACTCGCTGGAGGCGCGCGCCGGCGGCCTGTCGCTGGAGAAGCGGGCGCAGCTCCTGGCGCTGCTGCTCCGGCACATCGCCTCCACGGTCCGGGACATCGACCTGGCGGTCCCCTCCAGCGACGGGCGGTTCCTGGTCTTCCTCAGCCACACGCCCAGGGAGGGCGCCCGGGTGGCGGCGTCGCGCATCGTCCAGCGGGTGTCGAAGCTGGACCCGAAGACGCCGCTCACCGTGTCGGTGGGCCTGGCCTGCTACCAGCCCGGCCCGGAGAGCGACCGGGTCAGCTTCGGCGCGCTGATGCGCGAGGCGGCGGACAACCTCAAGCGCGCCCAGAAGGCCGGCGGGAACCGGGTGGAGGGCGGCGGCGGCGGCGAGCGCCCGGGCCGGCGTCCGACCCGCGTCACCACCGTCCGCGCCCCGAAGTCCGGCTAGCCGGAGGCTACGGCTCGATCGCTTCCAGCAACGGCTGCCCGGGCGCGGCGTAGAAGGAGAAGCGGGCGGGCTCCGTCCCGGCGTCCGCGCGTTCCAGGCCGATGACCGTCCCCGGGCTCACCGGCTTGGGGAAGGACTGCATCCCCAGAAGGTGCGAGGCCAGCGCGCCCATCGACGGCTGGTGGCCCACCAGGATCAGGTTCTGCCCGGCGTGCTCCTGGATGAGCCCCTCCAGCGCGCCCACCGGCATGTCCGGGAGCAGCACCCGGTTCACGCGCATGGGGCCCTCGTACTTGAGGGTCATGGCCATGATCTGCGCGGTCTGGACCGCCCGGACCAGCGGGCTCATGAACACGATCGCCGGATCGGCCAGGCGGGTGGCCAGTGCGTGGAAGTGGGTGTCCAGCACGTGGCGGGCCTTGGTGGTCAGCGGGCGCGCCTCGTCGGCCAGGCCTTCGGGAATCTCGGCGTCCGCGTCCCCATGCCGCACCAACCAGAGCCTCAAGACTCCTCCGAAACCGCAGGGGTGAACCGGTGTTCGTACCCGAGCGCCCCCTCAGGGGTCAAAGAGAATGGCAGCTGACGTCAGAGCCTATACTGCCCGACCTTCCGGGAGGAACCTGATGAAGTGCGGACGCTTGGCCACAGCGCTCGGGCTTGGGGCGCTGGTCGCGCTCGGCGGGTGTCAGAAGGAGGCGCCCGCGCCGGCCGGCGCCTCCCTGGGTGCGGCGAGCACCCACTCGGGGGACGACGCCGGGGCGCGCTTCGCCCTCACCCGGGACCAGGTCGAGCGCTTCGTGAAGTACCAGGCACGGCTGGTGGAGCTGTACGACCAGGTGCTCAAGCAGCGCGAGCGCGAGAAGGCGGCGCCCATCGCCCGGCTCCCCGACGGCGGCGTGGCGGACCCGGTGAAGGTGTCGCTCCAGCTCTTCGAGGGGAAGGCGAAGGCAGAGGAGGCGGCGCGGACCGGGGCGGGGCTGAGCATGGAGGACGTCCGGGCGATCGAGCCCATCGTCGCCGAGGTGATCAACGAACGGACCAACGCCCGCGACGAGGACGTGGAGGGCGCCCTCAAGCAGTACGAGGCCATGCGGGACAAGCTGCCGGAGGACCAGCGCAAGCCGGTGGAGGACCAGATGGCGGACCTCAAGACGGACCACGAGTACCGGTTCAAGAACACCGAGCAGCGGCAGAAGTACGGGGACATGGCGGTGGACGCGGTGCTCGCCCGGGAGGCCGACCTCGCCCGCCTGAGGACCGAATGGATCAAGCGCATCGCCGCGCTCAGCCGCTGACGCGAGGTGCTCTAGAGTAGGGGGCCCGTGGCGGACCTGAAGCGCTTCGCCGACTACCAGCTGCTGCGCCGGATCACCCAGAGCCCCACCGGGGACGTCTACCTCGGGCGCCGCGAGGACGACCCGTTCGGGGAGCCGGTGGCCATCCGGCGCATCTACCCCGAGGTGGCGGCGCGGGTGGTGCGGGACGTGCTGGAGGAGGCGATCTTCGCCGCCCAGCTCAACCACCCCAACATGGTCACGGTGCGGGAGATGGGCGAGGCGGAGGGGATGCTGTACTTCGTGCTCGACTACGTGCACGGCGCCAGCCTGCGCGCGCTGACGGCGGGCTGGAAGGTGGTGGAGCCGTCCCGGCCCTTTCCCTGGGCGCCGCTGTGCCGGGCCGCCATCTCCCTCTGCGAGGCGCTCGACTACTGCCACAGCCTGGTCGAGGCCGACGGCAAGGCCTCCGGGATGGTGCACCAGGGGCTGTCGCCGCGGAGCGTGATGATCGGCACCAACGGGGCGGTGAAGCTGGTGGACTTCGGGCGCGCCCGGTCGGTGCTGCGCGCCATCGAGGTGCCGTCGCAGCCCGGCAGCGACACCCCCGCCCAGCCGGAGTTCTCCGCGCCGGAGCAGCTGCTGGGCAAGCCCGTGGACGCGCGCACCGACGTGTATGGGCTGGGGATCACCCTCTACACGGCGCTGGCCGGCATCCAGCCCTTCGTGGCGCCCGGCGGGCCGGACGCGGTGGCGATGGCGGTGCTCCGGCGCGAGGTGCCCGCCCTGTCCGTCCGGCGGCCGGACGTCCCCCGCGCCATGCGCGAAGCCATCCACGACGCGCTCTCGCGCGAGCCGGAGCGGCGGCCGCAGAGCATCTCCGAGATGCGCGACCGCCTCTGGGACGCGCTCTTCGACGAGAAGCAGGTGGTGGGGCTGCCCGAGCTGGGCGCCCTGGTGACCCGGGTCTTCAGCCTGATCGACGGCTGAGCCTGGAGGAAGCGGCCGCAGGCCGCCGCATCAGCGCCCCCTGGGTCCGGGGGCTGAAAACCCTTGGCCGGGGGGCGGCCCGGGTCGTTTACACCGCCAGCGGCTGCCGGGCCTGGAACGCCAGCCGCGACGCGGTGAGGGGCGGCGGCTGGACGATCGGCTGGGCGGGCAGCCGCGAGACGGTGCCGGTGGACGGCGCGGTCGGGTACCCGATCCGCGGGACGCCGCCGAGGGTGCCGGGCGGCGGCGGAGGCGGCTTGACCGGCAGGATCTTGAACGGGTGGAACGGAGCTGCCTCCGGCAACGGCGCCGTCAGCACAGTGCGGGGTTGGGGCTGTGCCTGGGGGACCGACGGCGCCGCGGCCGGCTTGTACTGCTGTTGGTACTGCTGGGCCACCGGGACCGCCACCGGGGCCGTCGCCGGCCGCTGGGGCGCCGGCACTGGCGCAGGCGCGGCCTGGGGGACCGGCGCGCTGCGCGGACTGCTCACCGGCGTGCTGGGGACGGCCGGTGTGCTGCTGGGGGACGTGGGGAGCGACTGGGGCTTCGCGACGACGGGGGCCTGCGGTGCCGGGGCCTGCGGCGCGGGCGACTGGGGCGAAGCCCGCGGCACCGGCGTCTGGATCGGGTCCTTCGACGAGGGGGCCTGGGTGACCGGGGACTGGACCGGGGCCTCCGAGCGGGACGGGGATGGAGGCGACTTCGGGCCGAGCTCCGGGGTCGTCGCGATGGGGACGGAGAGCTTGTACCCGCGGTCCCCGCCGATGGCCATCATCGCGCCGCCGTTGGTCGAATTCCCGGCGAGGAAGCCGCGGAGCTGGTCTCCGGTGTACTCGAGCTGGCGGTTGGTCCACGGGTCGTTGACCACGTAGTTGCCGTTGGTGCTCCGGCCCACCACCGCCATGAAGTGGTCGAACGACTGGCCGTTGTCCTCCAGCCGGCCATTGGCGATGACGCTCTTCCCCGCCGCCAGCTGCCGGTTCAGCCACTCCCCGTCGAAGGTCGGGTCCTGCGGCCGGAGGGCGCCGCCGCGCACCTCGGTCATGCTGATCGGCTGGCCCATGGACCAGGCCATCTCGCCCACGCCGTTGAGGCTGGTGCCGCCCGGATCGCCGGTGAGCGAATTCGGCTGCCGGGTGTCGCCGACCAGCCCGAGCGCGCTGATCAGCTGCGCGTCGGACATGTCGCCGGTCCGCATCACCACGTCGCCCACAGCGATGGCGGTGTCCGGTCCGGCGGCGCGGATCGCCATGGCCAGGGAGGCCGGGGCGCAGTTGAGCTGGCCGTCGTAGGCGGCGCTGGCGCCGTCCGGCGTCAGCTGGCTCATGGTCGGCGTCGCCGCCCGGTTGCCCACCATCGCCAGGTTCGGCGCCTGGTCCACGTCCCACTCCGCCGGCTGGCCGTTCACGCCGTTGCGGGAGGTGACGTTGGCGCCGGAGATGTCCACGCCCAGGCTCTGGAGCTGGCGGGCCTGCACGTTGTCGATGTACGCGCCGTTCAGGTTGGCGCCGTCCAGCTGCGCGCTGGCGAGGTTGGAGCCGCGGAGGTCGGCCCCCTGGAGGTCGGCGTTCCGGAGGTCCGTGTTGTCCAGCTGGGCGCGGGTGAGGTTGGCGCCCTGGAGGTTGGCGCCCACCATGCTGGCGTCGCGGAGGTCGGACTTCCGCAGGTTCACCTCGACCATCTGCGCGCCGGTGGCGTTCGACCCGTGCAGGTCCGCGCGCTCCATCTGCGCGCCGTTGGCGTTGGTGCCGATCAGCGTCGCGCCGTCGAGCTGCGCGTCGTTGGCCGTGGCGCCGTCCAGGTTGGCCGCGGTGAGGTTCGCGTCGTGGGCGGCGGCGGCGGTGAGGTCCGCGCCCTGCAGTTGGGCCGCGCCCAGGTTGCTGCCGTTCAGCTCGGAGGCGCGCAGGTTGGCGCCGGACAGGTCGGTGCCGATCAGCGTGGCGTGGTTGAGGTCGACGTCGTTGACCTGCGAGCCCCGCGCGTTGGCCAGCGACAGGTCCGCGCCGGTCGCGGTGGCGCGGCTGAGCGTGCTGGCGGACAGGTCCGCGCCCAGGAAGCTGGTGCCCAGGAGGCTGGAGTCCTCGAAGTCCGCCTGGCTCAGCCCGGCGAGCGTGAAGTCCGCCTGGTCCGCGGCGGCGCCGGTGAGGTCGGCCTCGCTCATGCTGTCCAGGGAGAAGACCGCGCCCCGGAGGTTGGACCCGGACAGGTCCGTCTCGTTGAAGGTGGTGTTCTCGAAGGTGGTGCCCGCCAGCGTGGAGCCGGACAGGTCCGCGCCGTCGAAGCTGGAGTCGCTGAACTGCCCGCCCGGCGGCAGCGTCAGGCCGGCGAGGTCCATGCCGGAGGCATCGACTCCGGAAATATCGAACCGGGGGACGGGTGATCCGCCTGGGGCACGCTCGGCAGGGCTCTGAGCCGCCCCCGGTTCTGGAACTGGTCTCCCCAGCGTCGCCTGGGCCGGAGTGGCCGTGGCGTTCGCGGGGTTTGCTTCAAAGGTGTCTTCCTTCGAGTGCCCGGTCTGCTGGGGCTGGCTCGACGGCTGGGCCGCCTGCGCCTGCTCGGGCTTCGAGGACGCATCCGCCGGAGCCTTGGCCTTGGACTCAGCCGGGGGAGGCGGAGGGGGCTTGGGGCAGGGTCGCTGGGAGGTGTCGACCTGGGACATAGCGGGAGTACCTCTCAGCAGGTTTCGTGCCGGCCCCTCCAACCGTCGCCCTTCCTCCCCTGGCTCCACCTTCCGGGCGGTTGCGGAAGTGGTCCCGGGGATTGGACGGATCAGGACACGCCTGCCCGCGCCAGTGTCAGGAGTGCCTGACAGCGCGTTCTTGGAAATCGCGCGCTAGTCTTGGGCCCTTCGTGACGCAGTCCGGCGACCATCAAGACCAGGGGATCGCCTTCGGCCGCTACCGTCTGCTCCGGCGGCTGGGCGTGGGCGGAATGGCGGAGGTGTTCCTGGCCCGCCGCTCCGACGACCGGCTGGGCCGGCTGGTGGCGGTGAAGCGGATCCTCCCCGAGCTGTCGGCGCGCCCGGAGGTGCTGGAGACGCTGCTGGACGAGGCCCGCCTCTCCACGCACCTGGACCACCCGCAGATCGTCTCCGTCTCCGACGTGGGCGAGGTGGACGGGATGGCGTTCCTGGCCATGGAGTACGTCCACGGCCTGGCGCTGGCGCGCGCCCTGGCGCTCTGGAGCAGCGAGGGCCGCGGGCTGTTCCCCTGGCCCATCGCCTGCCGGATCGCCATCTGCGTCTGCGAGGCGCTGGAGTACGCCCACGGCCTCAAGGACCTGCAGGATGGGCAGAAGCTGGACCTGGTCCATAGGGACGTGAACCCGGCCAACATCCTCCTCGGGCTCAACGGGGTGGTGAAGCTGGCCGACTTCGGCATCGCGCTCAGCTCGGTGAAGGAGGCGATCACCCGCCCCGGCGTGGTGATGGCCAAGCTGGAGTTCGCCGCGCCCGAACAGTTCCGCGGCGAGCCCCTGGACCCGCGCACCGACGTCTACGGCCTGGGGATGACGCTCTACCAGATGCTGGGCGGCGCGCTGCCCTTCGCCGGCCTTCAGCAGCCGGAGGCCGTCCGCGCCATCCTGGAGGCGGTCCCGCCCCCGCTCTCCAGCCTCCGGCGCGACGTGCCCAGGACGCTGGGCCTGCTGGTCGACCGCTGCCTGGCCAAGGTCGCGTCCGCGCGTTTCCAGAGCGCCGCCGAGGTGCGCACGCGCCTGGAGACGCTGCTGATGCAGGCGCGCCTCAAGGTGGGGATGCTGGAGCTGTCGGGCTTCGTGGCGGAGCTGACCGGGACCCCGCTGGCGGAGGCGCCGGTGGCGTCCACCGCGGCCGCGGACCTCACCGAGGGCTCCGTCACGGGGGGGTCGGACACCAGCGAGGAGGCGGTGCCCACCGAGCTGCACTCCGTCCCGTACATCCCGCCCGAGCCGCTGGCCGGCCCGGGCAACGAGGACACGCTGCTGGGGCGCCTGATGGAGCAGGCGCGCCGGCGGCTGAAGCGGTTCCGCTGAGCTTGGAGGAACGGCCGGCGTATGCCGGCCGCCCTTGGCGTCCCCCCTGCCGCGGGGGGCTAGCCGGACGCTGGAGGGCTACGCGCCGCCCGTCGGCTCGCCGTCGGAGGAGGCGGCGTCGGTGTTGCGCAGGCCGTGCTTGTTGACGATCTCGTGCAGGTGCGGCCGGGCGATGCCCGCCAGGCGCGCCGCGCGCGAGAGGTTGCCGTCGGACCGCTTGAGGATCTCCGCGAAGTACTCGCGCACGAAGGAGCCGAGGAGCTTCTCCTTGGCCTCCTTGAACGGGAGGTCCGCCAGCTCGCGGGTGGCGCCGCGCTCGGCGCCCAGCGGCACCATCTTCGGGCTGGAGCCGCGGCGGAGCGGGGTGGGGGTCAGCTCCGGATCGGCGCCGGCCACCGCGCGCTCCACCAGGTTGCGCAGCTCGCGCACGTTGCCCGGCCAGACGTGCTTGCGCAGCGTCTCCAGCACGTCCTGAGGGAGCTCGAAGTCCGGCCGGCCCAGCTGCCGCGCGAAGTTGGTGCAGAGCAGCTCCAGGTCGTCCAGGCGCTCGCGGAGCGGCGGCACGGTCACCATCACCACGCCCAGCCGGTAGAAGAGGTCGAGGCGGAAGTTGCCGTTCTTGACCTCCTGCTCGAGGTTCCGGTGGGTGGCGGCCACCACGCGCACGCTCACCTTGCGCTCGGTGGTGTCGCCCACGCGCTTGATCACGCCGGTCTCCAGCACGCGGAGCAGGCGCGGCTGCAGCTCCATGGGCAGCTCGCCCACCTCGTCCAGGAAGATGGTGCCGCCGTCCGCCAGCGCGAAGGCGCCGTCGCGGTCGCCGGTGGCGCCGGTGAAGGACCCCTTCACGTGCCCGAACAGCTCGGACTCGATCAGGGTGGGCGCCACCGAGGCGCAGTCCACCACCACGAAGGGCTTCTTGGAGCGCTTGCTGTTCTGGTGGACGCCGTCCGCCAGCACTTCCTTGCCGGTGCCGGTCTCGCCCAGCAGCAGCACGGTGGAGTCGGTCTTCGACACGCGGGTGAGGGCGGAGAACAGGTCGCGCATCGGCTTGGAGACGCCCAGCGCGCGGCCGAACTTGGTGGGGACGTGGACGTTGCCCTCGGTCTCCTGGGAGGCGATCACCAGCTCGGTGCGGCCCACCTTGAAGCGGGTGCCCTCGCGCGCGGTGAAGCTCTCCACCTTGGCGTGGCCCAGGCGGGTCCCGTTCCGGGAGCCCTGGTCCTTGACGAAGATGCCCTCCGGGCGGACCTGGATCTCCAGGTGGTAGCGCGACACCGTGTTGTCGGTGAGTTGGAGCTGGCAGTCGGCGTGGGTGCCGATGAAGACGGAGCCGGTGAGCGGGACCTCCTTGCCCACGTCGGGGCCGTCGGTCACGACCAGCCGGAGCTTGGGCGCGGCGTTGGCGGCGGGCTCGAGGCGGATCATCGAGCCGTTGACGTCGATCGGAGAGGTGCTTCCGCCCTGGACAGGGCGCTGGGAGGCAGTCACTGGGAGGCTCCTGGGGACAGAGGAGACATCGGCGCACATCTGCGAGTGCCGTGCCAGATGCAACCACCTGCGATCAGGTGTGTCCGGTCGACCTGATGACACTGTATGCGCGCGCGCGCACACTCCATCCGTCCGAAAATCGGTCAGAAGGCGCCAGCCGGGCTGATTCGTTGTCAGTCACCACTGACACTGGAGTGCGCGCGCAGGCTCGCGAGCCAGCTTCCAGCATCGGGCATTACGGGATTCTCGGCGGTTGGCCGCCCGTAGTTGCGGCATCCGTTGCGGCACGCCGAATGCTCAAGGGCCGACCGACCCGCGCCGTTCGCGGGAGATCAACGAACCAGGGAGGCCTGTAACGAGGACCAATCGCTAGGAGAGGAAACTCAGGGACACCGGCCGCCCGCGCTTCCGCGCACTCTGCGCTGAAAGACGCGGGCGGTCGGACGATTCCGTCCGACTCCTGGCGAAGCAGGTAGCATCCCGCGGCGTGAGCAAGGAGAAGGCTGCGCGCGCCGAGAAGACCGCTTCGGCGATCCCCGCGTCCTCGCGCGCTGAAGGTTCCGCGGCCGCGTCCTGGCGGCCCCCGCCCTATGGGATCGCGCTGGCGGACGGCGCCGGGCTGCCCGGCCTCCTCAAGGCGGGCCTCGAGGCCCTGTCCGGGCTGGACCTGTCTCACGTGCGCGTCCACCGCGGATCCTCCCGGCCCGAGCAGGTTCACGCCCAGGCCTATACCCAGGGTGCGGAGATCCACCTCGCGCTGGGCCAGGAGCGGCACCTGGCCCACGAAGGCTGGCACGTCGTGCAGCAGATGCAGGGCCGCGTCCAGTCCACCCGGCAGGTGAATGGGCAGGGGATCAACGACAACCCCGCGCTGGAGCGGGAAGCGGACGTAATGGGGGCGAGGGCGGCGCTGCTCTCGCCCGCGCCGGCCGCGCGCGGAGATCGGTTCGGCCCGCAGGGGGCGACGCCGGCCGGCGCGATCCAGCGCGTCGGGGCCGTGCTCAAGGGGCAGCTCGAGGCGGCCTATGCTTCGGCCGCCGGCCACGACGCCCAGGTCGATGCCATGCCCGACGCGCCGGTCCAGTGCCTGATCAACCGGGTGGGGGCCCTGGGCGGCCTGGTCGCCAACTGGGGCAACTTCATGCAGCTCTACAACTTCATCAACTGCAACTGGGGCGGGGCCGGCGCCTATGACGGCCGCGCCCAGGCGTTGATCGACTACAACCAGCACTTCGGCACGGCCCTTCGAAGTCTTCCCATCCGCGCGGACCAGTTCGCCAATCTCCAGGCCCTGCTCGCCGACGTGGGCGCGCTGCCGGACGGGACGCGCGGGGAGATCCGGGCCGTCTTTGCTGCCGCGGGGATCGACCACCTGCTCGAGCGCCACGTGGCGGCGGCCAACAAGGCTCGCGTGCTGAACATGATCGCCGCCTGCCACCGCACCGGTGGGGTGCGCGGCCTCATCAGCGTCGATCGCCTCGCCGAGCTCGAGGCCATCTACGCGGCCTACCCCCCCGGCGGCGACTTCGGGGGCTTCACCGAGTGGGGGGAGGGGAACAAGGGCAGCGCGGACGAGAACCTCACCGAACACTGCATGAAGCACGTGTTCTACGTCTTCGAGGAGGGCGAGACGGCGCCGCCCATGAAGGAGATCGAGGTGTGGTGGGAAGCGCTAGGGGTGCGACTCCAGCTCTCGGATGTGCTCGCCCGCGTCGCGGACAAGCACTACCCCCCCGCCAGCGCCCTCGACCGCGACCTGCAAGGAGCCTTCGGAGCGGGCTACCGGGCCGGCGCCGCCGGCATCCGCCTCGATCCGAAGAACGCGGAGCACGTGCGCATGCTGGCCTACCTCATGAAGACGTACGACGACCTCAGCTTCTACCTGCTGGGTCGTTTCAGGGCCACCTACGGCAACGAGGCGGTCCGGAGCAGCCGCGTGATGGGGGACGTCCAGGTGCACCTGTCCCAGGGCTCGTACTTCATCAGTGGCGCCAGCGGGAGCCTCTACATCGTCGCCCGCATCGAGAACGCGAACGCCACCATCTCGTCCGCCTACTGGACCCGCGATCCGACGGTGAAGGTCAACGCGGCCAGCCAGGAACGCCTCTGGACGCTGTGATGCTCAGATGCGGATCACGTCCGGCGCCTGGCGAAGCAGGTGGTCCAGCCACAGGTTCGAAAGCTTCTCCAGCACCCCGTTCGCCTTGAGCCTCGAGTTGAGGTTCACGAAGTCCACGTGGTCCAGCTTCTGGTCCTGGTTGAAGCAGGAGAACACCACGCTCTCCTTGCCGGTGACCGGGTCCACGTGCTTCTGCAGGCACTGCGCGCAGATCTCCTTCATCATGCACTGCATCGGCGAGTTGATGGAGCCGATCGCCTTGTGGCCGGGCTTGAGGTGCTGCGCCAGGATGCCCGCCCGCGCCCGCGCCACCGCCGCCATCATGCCGTCGGAGCCGATCGCGATCACGCGGTCGACGGCGCCGAGCGGGATCGCCGCATCG
>DATBSS010000186.1:0-5054 GCA_036559665.1 Myxococcaceae bacterium | reverse complement strand
GGCTGGCCACCGACGGCGACCTCTACGTGTTCTTGCGCGAGGACGAATCCAGCGGCGACGCGGTGGTGGTGGCGATCAACCGCGGCAAGAAGGACGCCACGGTCCAGGTGGCGGCGCCCCAGGCTTGGGGAGACAAGCCGGTGCTGGACCTGTTCGGGTCAGGGCCCGAGCTCCAGAAGGACGCCAAGACCGGCGCCTACAAGCTCACGGTGGCGGGCCGCCAGGCCCGTATCCTGGGGGTGCAGTGATGGCGGGAGTGACGTTCCGGGACATCGCCAAGCGGTACGGCGACGTCTCGATCATCGAAGGCCTGGATCTCGAGATCAAAGACCGCGAGTTCATGGTCCTGGTGGGCCCGTCCGGTTGCGGGAAGTCCACCGCGCTGCGGATGATCGCCGGGCTGGAGGAGATCTCCGCCGGCACGCTCTCCATCGGCGACCGGGCGGTGAACGACCTGCCGCCGAAGGACCGCGACGTGGCGATGGTGTTCCAGAACTACGCGCTCTACCCGCACATGACGGTGCGGGAGAACATGGAGTTCGGGCTCAAGATCCGGAAGACGCCGAAGGAGGACATCACCCGGATGGTGGACGACGCGGCCAAGCTCCTGGCCATCGACCACCTCCTGGACCGCAAGCCCAAGCAGCTCTCCGGTGGCCAGCGGCAGCGCGTGGCGCTGGGGCGCGCCATCGTCCGCAAGCCGGCGGTGTTCCTCTTCGACGAGCCGCTCTCCAACCTGGACGCCAAGCTCCGCGTGCAGATGCGGGCGGAGATCAAGAAGCTCCAGCAGCGCCTCCAAGTGACCTCGGTCTACGTCACCCACGACCAGATCGAGGCCATGACCATGGGCCACCGGATCGCGGTGATGAAGGAGGGCAAGCTCCAGCAGGTCGGCACCCCGCTGGACGTCTACGACCGTCCGGCCAACCTCTTCGTGGCCCAGTTCATCGGCACGCCGCCCATGAACTTCCTCAAGGGCAAGCTGGAGGGCGACGGCGACAAGATCTCCGGCCCGTCCTTCTCGCTGCCGTTGCCGCCGGAGCTGCGGGCGGCGACGCAGGGCAAGGGCGTCGCCGAGGTGGTGGTGGGCCTGCGCCCCGAGCACATCCACCAGCGCGCGCCCACCGACCGCGGCCCCACCACCGTCCTCGAGATCTCGGTGGAGCTGGTGGAGCCGGTGGGGGACCAGGTGGTGGTGCACGGGAAGCTGGGCGAGGACTCCCTGGTGTTCAAGCTGGACCCCCAGCACGCGCCGGAGACCGGGCAGACGGTGCCGGTGCACGTGCAGCTCACCGCGCTGCACCTGTTCGACGGGAAGACCGAGAAGCGGCTCGTTGCATAAAAGCACGGAGATTCCATGCGACTGAATGCGTTGAAGACGGTGCTGGCGATGCTCGCGGTCTGCCTGCCGGGGTTCGCCCTGGCCGCGGATCCTCCGAAAGAGCTCACGGTGTGGCACTCGTACCGCGCGGCGGAGAAGGCGGCCTTCGAGAAGGTGGTGGCCAACTACAACAAGGCCAACGCCGCCAAGGGCGTGAAGGTGAACACCCTGGCCGTCCCCTACGACGCCTTCGCCGACAAGATCACCGCCGCGGTGCCTCGGGGGAACGGCCCGGACGTCTTCATCTTCGCCCAGGACCGGCTGGGCGGCTGGGTGGAGGCGGGCAAGACCATCGAACCCATCGACTTCTTCCTGGATGACGCCACCAAGGCCCGCTTCCTGCCCACCACGTTCGAGGCGATGACGTATCGCGGGACGACCTACGGGTTGCCCCTCAATTACAAAGTCATCACCATGATTTACAACAAGAAGCTGGTGCCGGTGCCGCCGAAGACGTCGGCGGAGCTGGTGGCGATCGCCAAGAAGCTCACCGACAAGGCGTCTGGAAAGTATGGGCTGGTCTACAACTACGGCGACTTCTACTTCCACGCCCCGCTGATGAACGCGTTCGGCGGGAAGGTGTTCGCGCCCGGCCCCAAGCCCACCCTCAACGACCCGGCCAACGTGAAGTCGGTGGAGTACGTGATGAAGTGGGTGGAGAAGGACGGCATCCTCCCCGCGGAGCCGTCGGTGGCGCTGATCACCGCGCTGTTCAACGAGGGCAAGGCGGACATCGTCTTCAACGGCCCCTGGTTCCTGGGCGAGATCGCCCCCGGTATCGAGTACGGGATCGCGCCGCTGCCCACCATCGACGAGGCCAAGTCGCCGATGAAGCCGTGGATGACGGTGGAGGGCGCGTTCGTGACCGCGCCGTCCAAGAACAAGGAGGCCGCCTACGACTTCATCAAGGCCCTCACCGACGTGGAGGCCGGGAAGGTGCTGGCGCTGGAGGGGCGGCAGAGCCCGGCCAACAAGGCGGTGTACTCGGACGCGAAGGTGGCCGCCGACCCGGTGCTGAAGGCCTTCCACGACCAGGTGGAGGTGGCGGTGCCCATGCCCAACGTCCCGGAGATGACCATGGTGTGGACGCCGGCCACCACGGCGATGAACGCGATCATGAAGAAGTCCTCCACGCCCAGGGCCGCGCTGGACGAGGCCCAGAAGGCGGTGGCCAAGGACGTGGCGAGCCTGCGGAAGAAGTAGCCCTCCCTCATGACCGTCCCCCCCAACCACCGCCGGCGCTTCACCGCCGGGGTCCTGCTGGCGACCGCGCTGGGCCTGGCGGTGTCTCACGCCATGCTCCGCGCCGGCCTGCGCGAGGTGGCGGACAGCGCGTCGCAGCGCCTGGCGGCGGTCTCACTCTCCGCGCTCGCCGAGCTGTCGGTCCGGGCCGGCGGCAAGGGGGACCCGCTGCGCAAGGTGGTGAGCGCCTGGCAGGAGCGGACGCCCTCGGCGCGCGCGGCGCGGGTGGTGGTCTTCGACGGGCTGTCGCTGGAGGCGTCCACCGCCGCCGCCGACACCGGCGAGAAGGCGGCGCCGCGGAGGCTGAGCCGCGACGAGAAGCCGCTCTACGACGTGGGCCAGCTGCTGCGGGCCGCGGTGGAGACCAACCGGGAGGAGGGGCAGAAGCGGAAGAAGGAGATCGAGCTTTTGCCGGGCGCGCCCGCCGCCGCCCTCGCCCTCGCCGAGCCGCTGGAGCTGGAGGGCGGGGTGGTGGTGGGGATGGTCTCGCTGGAGGCCGTCACCCAGCCGCGCGAGGTGGGTGCTTCGCCGTGGGTCCCGGCCGGCACCTTCCTCGGGACGGCGCTGGCCTTCGCCGCCGCGGCGCTGGCGTTGGCCCGGAAGCCCTCCTCCGCGCAGCGGGGCCTGCTGGCCGTGATCTCGGTCGCCGCCACCACCGCGGGGCTGTCCTTCTTCGGCTGGTACTCGTTCGGCGAGCTGGAGAAGGCGCGGCGCCAGGAGCACGAACAGGTGAGCGCCTGGGTGCACGCGCAGGCGGACGCGGTGCGCGCGGTGCTGAACGAGCAGGCCCTGGAGGGCGCCGAATCGCTCCGGCCGGGCGCCTGGGACGTGGACGCCTACCGGTCTCCGCTGGGCGTGCTGGACGGCCAGGGCGCGGTGCTGGCCAACGGAAGCGACGCCCGCGCCATGCTGGCGGAACGCTCCGCCTGGCGCGCACTGTCCCTGCTGTTCGCGGCGGCGCTGGGGCTGATGTTGGTGACCGGCTTCGGCGGGCTGTCGCGGCTGGGCGCCACGCTGGTGCAGCACCGGCAGGCCTACGCGTACATCGCGCCCGCCATCCTGGGGACGCTGGTGCTGGTGTTCTTCCCGTTCATCTACGGAATCACGCTGTCCTTCACCGGCTCCAACCTCTACAACTCCAGCCAGTCCATCGCCGAGACGTGGGTGGGCTTCAAGAACTACGGGGAGATCCTGGGCAACTTCCAGATGGCGGCGCGCGCCGAGGACGGCTCCTGGGCGTTCAACTACGAGAACTTCTACTGGACCTTCCTGTTCACGGTGGCGTGGACGGTGTCCAACGTGACCATCGGCGTCACCGTGGGCCTGGTGCTGGCGCTGATCCTGAACACCAAGGACCTCTTCCTCCGTCCGGTGTACCGGGTTCTGCTCATCCTGCCCTGGGCGGTCCCCAACTACATCACCGCGCTGATCTGGAAGGGGATGTTCCACCAGCAGTTCGGCGTCATCAACCAGGTGATCCAGCTCCTGGGCGGGGAGCCGGTGTCGTGGTTCGCCTCGCCGGGGACGTCGTTCGTCACCGCGCTGGCCACCAACGGGTGGCTCTCCTTCCCGTTCATGATGGTGGTCTCGCTGGGCGCGCTGCAGTCCATCCCGGGCGAGCTGTACGAGGCGGCGCGGGTGGACGGGGCCTCGCGCTGGCAGCAGTTCGCCAACATCACGCTCCCCGCGCTCAAGCCGGCGCTCGTCCCCGCGGTGATCCTCTCCGTGGTGTGGACGTTCAACATGTTCAACATCGTGTACCTGGTGACGGCCGGCGAACCGGCGCACTCCACGGAGATCCTGGTCACCCAGGCGTACAAGTTCGCCTTCGAGAAGTACCAGTACGGCTATGCGGCGGCGTACTCCACCGTCATCTTCGGCATCCTGCTCATCTACGGCACCATCCAGAACCGGGTGTCCAGGGCCACGGAGGCCGCCTGATGCTGCGCGCGCGCCGGGGAGAGACGCCGCACCTGCCGCTCCACCTGATCCTGGCGGTGATGGTGCTGATCACCGTCTACCCGCTGCTCTGGGTGGTGAGCATCGCCTTCTCCGGCCAGCAGACCCTCTCCATCGCCAGCGTGCCGGAGGGGGCGACGAAGCTGGACCGCCTGCGGGCGGTGCTTCCCTGGCCGGAGCACTTCTCCGGGTCGAACTTCGTCTCGGTGATGACGGACCAGCCGTTCGCGCGCTGGATCTGGAACAGCGCGCTGGTCTCCATCGGCGCCACCGTGCTGGGCGTGTTCCTGGCCTGCACCGGCGCCTACGCGTTCTCCCGCTTCAAGTTCCCGGGGCGGGAGACGGGGATGATGGCCTTCCTGGTGTCGCAGATGTTCCCCGGCACCCTGATGCTCATCCCGCTGTACATCATCCTGGTCCAGTGGCTGGGCCTGGGCTCCAACCGGCTGGGCCTGATCATCGTCTACGGGAC